>JASCOJ010000002.1 GCA_029959645.1 Microbacteriaceae bacterium PS02332
CGCCCGGGGGGGGGCCCGCCCCCCCCCCCCCCCCCCCCCGACCCCGAGGACCCGACCTGGACGCCCGAGTCGCAGCTCCCCGAGGGCATCACGCTCGACGCGGCGACCGGCGTCCTCTCCGGCACGACCGAGAGCGCCGAGGACGACGTCTTCGCGATCACCGCGACGAGCCAGGGCGTGTCCACGACCCAGTACGTCGAGCTCACCGTCGAGGCCGCGGCCGCGTCCGGCGTGCAGGTGTTCGCGCTGGACCGGGCCGACTACGCGAAGTACGCCCAGGGCGACGCCACCGGCTCGTTCACCAGCTGGATCATCGACGCGGACGGTTCGGTGTCCACGGACGTCACGACCGTCACGTCCGACGACGAGGGAGTCACCTTCGGCGACGTCGTGACGCCGGGCGGCACCGTGACCGTCGGGCAGGGCGGGACACTGGTCGTCAACGGGGACGTCGTCGACCGGTTCGGCAACCCGGTCACCGATGCCGACGGCACCGGCGCGCCGATCTCCGTCCGGTCGGACGTCGCGTCCGACGTCGTCGTCGTGGAACCGGACGAGGACGACTTCAGCGCGGGCTCCGTCGACGTCACGTTCCCGCACGCCTCGACGCACCGCCTGACGGTCGCTGCGGCGGACGTCGCCACGGCGTTCGACGTCACCGTCGTGCCGACCGCGGCGACCGCGCCGACGGCGGTCACCCCGGTCGCCACGCCGGCCGCGCAGCCCATCGGCACCCGCCAGGCACCCGCCGTCGCCCGGGTGACGGCGCACCGCCTCGCCTACACGGGCACCGAGACCACCGGCGTCCTGCCGTGGGCGCTCGGCATGCTCGCCGCCGGTGCGGCGCTGGTCGGGCTGCGCACCGCGCGTCGCCGTCGCGCCCAGCGCTGACCGGCCTGGAGGCCCCTCCCGCGGGCGGGGGGGGGGGGGGGGGGGGGGGGGCCGCGCGCTGCGGGGGGGGGGGGCCCCCCCCGGGCCCCGGGCGCGCGGGCCCGGGCGGGCGGGGGCCGTCTCGCTGTCCACAGGCGTTCCGCCGCACACGTCGACGCGGCGAGCCCCGGCAGTAGCGTGACCTGCATGCCGACCCTGCTGCACATCGACTCGTCCGCCGACCTCCGCCACTCGCGCTCCCGCGCCCTGACCGCGGCCTTCGCCGACGCCTGGCGAGCCCGCGGTCCCGAGTACACGGTCGTGCGGCGCGATCTGCACGTCGACCCGCTCCCGCACCTCGAGACGTCGGCGCTGCACTGGGCCGCCGCCGACCGCACGCCGGAGGAGTCCGTGCCCGAGGACGCCGAACGACGCCGGCAGGAGGTGGTCGACGAGCTGCTCGGCGCCGACGCCGTCGTGATCGGCTGCCCGCTCTACAACTACACGGTGCCGTCGACGCTCAAGGCCTGGATCGACCGCGTGCACCTGCCGGGGGTGCTCGTCGGCGACGTGCGGCCCCTCGCCGGACGGCCGGTCGTGACGGTCGTCACCCGGGGTGGGACCTACGACGTCGGGACGCCGACCGAGCACTGGGACCACGCGTCACCCGTGCTCGACATCGTCCTCGGGTCGGCCCTCGGCATGCGGGTGTACCCGGTCGTCGTCAGTGCCACGCTCGCCGGGCGGGTGCCGGCGCTCGCGCCCCTCGTCGAGCACGCGGCAGGCGAGTTCGCCGACGCCCGGACGACGCTCGAACGGCTCGGGGCGACCCTCTGACCGCTGATGCTGCCGCCGCCGGGGCGGTGTGCCGAGCGGGCGCTCCGTGGGTCAGGCCGGGCGGATCTCGTCGGACCGGCCGAGCAGGTCCGCGTGGAACGCCGTCTGCGTGAGGGCGCTCGCGAGCAGGAACCCGGTCATCGTCTCGATCCCACCGCTGAACGGCACGCGGGACGCCACCTCGTACAGGGTCGGCCGGTCCAGCGCGTCGAGGGCGGCGGCCACGTGGCGGGAGCGCTCCGCGCGGTGCTCGGCGAGCGCCCGTGTCCGCGGGACGACGTCGACGAACCGGTACTCGTGGCCGGGGCAGACCTCGAGCGCGCCGTACCCCTCGAGTCGGGCGAGCGAGGCCAGGAAGTCCCGGAGGGGGTTGGTCGGCCCGCGCCCGCCCAGTCCGATGCCCGAGTTGATCCGAGGCAGCACGTGGTCGCCGGTGAAGAGCAGACCGTCGACCTCGTCCACGAAGCACAGGTGCCCGCGGGTGTGGCCGGGGGTCGCGAGCGCGCGGACGGAGCGACCCGCGATCGGCAGGAGGTCGCCGTCGTCGAGCAGGACGTCGGAGTACGGCGGCCGGGCAGCACCGAGCCCCACGCGTCGGCCGCTCCCCCACGCGGCGCTGACCCCGTCGCGCAGGTCCTCCGGCAACCCCCACGTCGCCAGGTCCGCCTCGTTCGCGGCGGCGTCCTCACGTTCGTGCTCGAGCGCGCGCACCTCGGCGGCGTGCATGCCGATCGGGGCGCCGGACACCTGCCGGAGCGCGGCCGCGGCACCGAGGTGGTCGGCGTGCAGGTGAGTCACCGCGACGAACCCGACGTCGTCCAGCGTGCGTCCCATCGCCCGGAGCCCTCCGGCCAGCTCAGTGAGGTCGCCGTCGGCCGACCACCCGGGGTCGACGACGGTCACCGAGCCGTCGGTCCCGTCGAGGAGGTAGGCGAGCGTCGCGTCCGCGGCTCCCCGGCGGAACGGCACCGCCACGGTCCAGATCCCGGGCCGGACCTCCTCGACCGGCGCGAGCCCACCGTCACGGAGTGCCGCGGCCTGCACGGCGCTCACCGGTCGCGGCGGCGCAGCCGGCGGTGCGAGCGGCGGTGCTGATCGAGACGACTGGGCATCGGAGGCGTCGGTCACGCCGCCACGATACCCAGCCCGGCGGCGCCCCCGGCCGACCACACCGCTCCGGGGTGCGCCGTCCTGCTGGCGCTGCCGGGCCTCCCCACCGTCGCCGCGTAGACATGCTCCATGGAGACCATCGCACCCATGCTCGCCAAGGCCGTCCCCACGGTCCCGGAACCCGACAGCGTCACCGGTGGCCTGCGGTACGAACCGAAGTGGGACGGCTTCCGCGGCATCGTGACCGTCGACGGCGACGACGTCGAGATCGGCAGCCGCGGCGCGAAGCCGCTCACCCGGTACTTCCCGGAACTCGTCGAGGCGTTCCGCGCCCAGCTCGGCGGACGCGAGCACCCCGTCGTCCTCGACGGTGAGGTCGTCGTCCGGGCCGGCACCCCGGGCGACGAGCGCCTCGACTGGGAGGCCCTGTCACAACGGATCCACCCCGCGGCCTCGCGCATCGCGAAGCTCAGCGTGGAGACGCCCGCGCAGTTCGTCGCGTTCGACCTCCTGCACCTCGACGGCGCGGACCTGACCGGCCGTCCGTTCGACGAGCGGCGCGAGGCCCTCGAACGACTCGCCGGGCAGCTCGAGGCCCCGCTCTTCACCACGCGCACCACCCTGGACGTCGAGACCGCGCGCCGCTGGTTCACGACCTTCGAGGGCGCCGGACTCGACGGCGTCGTCGCGAAGCCCCGCGCGCGGCCGTACGAGCCGGGCAAGCGCACGATGCTCAAGGTGAAGCACCACCGCGAGGCCGACGTCGTCGCGCTCGGCTACCGGGTCCACAAGAGCGGCAGCGGCGTCGGGTCCCTCCTGGTCGGCCTGTACGACGACGAGGGCGTCCTCCGCCAGGTCGGCGGCGTCTCCGCCTTCTCCGACAAGCGGCGACAGGAGCTCGTCGAGGAACTGGAACCGCTCGTGGAACGGGATGCGGACGGGAGGCCCGTCACCGGTGCGGGCGAACGCTCGCGGTTCTCGTCGGGTCGCGACACGTCCTTCGTCCAGCTCGCGCCGGAACGTGTCCTCGAGGTGCGCTACGACCAGATGGAAGGTGACCGCTTCCGGCACACGGTGCAGTTCTCCCGGTGGAGGCTCGACCGCGACGCACGCTCGTGCGGGTTCGAGCAGCTCGAGGTGCCGGCGGAGTACGACCTGGGCGACGTGCTCGGCTGACCCCTGTCCGGGGCGCATGTGTCCGATAGGCGCTCTTGTCACATCAGTAGTTAGGCGAACTAGCGACTTCGTGCCACGATCGAGACATCGACAAGAACGACGGTTCTCGACCGTCGCGCCGGACCGGAACGGAGCGGACCATGAGCAACGCACTCCTCCTTCGACGGGCACATCGGAACCCCCTGAGCGAGGTCCGCGAAGCCCGTCAGCTGCGGATGCTGCAGACGAGTGCCATCGTCAGCGGCATCGCCGGCGTGACCGTCACGGCGCTCGCCTTCGTCACGATCGGACTCGGCGCATGATCCTCGTCGACGGCATCAGCCAGGGCAACCGACAGACCTGGTCCCGCCTCACCCGCCTGCACACCGCGAGCGTAGGCCTGCCGATGCAGACGAGCCGCGTGGTCGACGAGGACCGTCGGCGCGAGGACCTCTCCTCCGTCGCCTGACGCGCTAGGACTTCTTCGCCCGTGAGGGCTGCACGCGTGGCGGCTCGCCGGGCATCTTCGGGAAGTCGGGCGGGAACGGCAGCTCGCCGAGGCCGTTCTCCAGGTCCCGCTCCCACCAGCCGAGCAGCGGTGCGATCGATCCCGGCTCGGCGTGCATGGCCTCCCACGGGTCGCCGGTGGTCCGGAGCCGTTCCGGCACGGTCAGGACCGTGAACGCGGTCGGGTCGGCGCCGTCGAGCTCCTCCCACCGCAGCGGTGTCGAGACCGCGGCGTTCGGGAGGGCCCGCGGGCTGTACGCGCCGGCCATCGTCCGGTCCCGGTTCGCCTGGTTGAAGTCGACGAAGATGCGCTGTCCGCGCTCCTCCTTCCACCACGCGGTCGTCACGCGGTCCGGCATCCGCCGCTCGAGTTCCCGTGCGGCGGCGATCACCGCGTGCCGCACGTCGAGGAACTCGTGCTCCGGGCGGATCGGCACGAAGACGTGCAGGCCACGGTTGCCGCTCGTCTTGATCCACGCGGTGAGGCCGACCTCGGCGAGGACCGCGCGGAGTTCGACGGCCGCCGGTACCGCGTCGGAGAAGTCGGTGCCGGGCTGCGGGTCGAGGTCGATGCGGAGCTGGTCCGGGTGGTCGCTGTCACCGGCGCGGGAGGCCCACGGGTGGAAGACGACGGTGTTCATCTGCGCCGCCCAGACCGCGACCGCCGGCTCGTCGACGACGAGCTGCGGGTGGCTCCGCGCGCTGGGGTAGGTGACCGTGACCGAGCGGACGTAGTCGGGTGCGCCCTTCGGCGGGTTCTTCGAGAAGAACTGCTCGCCGTCGATGCCGCCGGGGAACCGCTGCAGCGAGATCGGTCGGTCGCCGTTCGCCCGGACGAAGGCATCGCCCACGTCGACGAGGTAGTGCGCCAGGTCGCCCTTCGTGATCCCGAGGTCGGGCCAGAGCACGCGGGACGGACTGCTGATCCGCACCTCCCGGTCGCCGTCCGGACCGGGCACCGTCAGCGTCGTCGCTTCGCTCGCCATGCAGCGGAACCTACTCTGGCACGGTGAGCGCGTACATCGGGGTCGACCTGGCCTGGGGGCTCGGCACCGCACGCCGGGCGCCGAACGAGACCGGGCTCGCCGCCCTCGACACCGACGGCACGGTCGTCGACGCCGGGTGGGCCCGCGGGGTCGACGCCGTGACGGCGTGGGTGCTCGACCACCTCGGACCCCGCTCGCTCATCGGGGTGGACGCCTCACTCGTCGTGACCAACCCGACCGGGATGCGCCAGGTCGAACGCCAGGTCGGCCAGCGGTACGGGCGGTGGCGCGTCGCTGCGAACGCGACGAACACCGCCTCCGCGGCGAGCGCCGGCGCCCTGCTCCTCGACCGGCTGTCCGACGCCGGCGTGCCCTACGTGTCCGACACCGGGGCGATGCGCGAGCGGACCGGACCGGTCGTGTTCGAGTGCTACCCGTACACCACGCTCGTCGGCGTCGAGGAGCTCGGCTACGACGGAGAGCGCCCCCGGTACAAGCGGCTGGACACCCGGGTGGCGGCGCCGGTCGCACGGGCGCGCCGGGCGGTGGCGTTCGACGACCTCGTGCACCGGCTCCGCACGACGCCGCTCGACCCGCCGCTCGCCCTCGACACGCACCCGCTCACCCGCGGCCTCGCCGACCCGTCGGTGTTGCACGGACCGACGCACAAGCACCGCGAGGACCTGCTCGACGGCGTGCTCTGCGCGTGGACCGCGGCGTTCTGGGAGCGGCACGGCGACGGGCGGGTGCAGGTGCTGGGACGCGGGCCGGGCCTCCCGTCCGATCCCCCGGACACCGCCGGGCGGCACCCGGCCCTGGTCGCGCCCGCGCGGCCGTCGCAGCGGCCGACGCAGCGGCCGGATCGCTAGGCTGGCGCGGTGACCACGACGACCGGACCACTGCGCATCGGACTCGTCTCACTGCACACCTCCCCCGGCGACGAGCCGGGCTCCGGTGAGGTCGGCGGCATGAACGTCGTCGTCCGTCACCAGGCCGAGGCCCTCGCCGACCGCGGGCACCACGTCGAGATCATCACGCGCCGCTCATCGCCGGACCAGCCGGACTCCGTGTCCCTCGTCCCCGGGGTCTGCCTGCGGTTCCTGTCCGCCGGACCCGCTGCCGCCGTGCCGAAGGGCGAGCACGACGCGTTCATCGAGCCGTTCCAGCACGAGCTGGAGGCGCTCGGCCCCTTCGACGTCCTGCACTCCCACCACTGGTTCTCCGGCGCCGCCGCGCTGCCGGTCGCCCGCGAGCGCGGCATCCCGCACGTCCAGTCGTTCCACTCGATCGCCGCCGCGCCGGACACCCCGCTGTCCGAGGGCGAGCGACCCGAGTCAGGCGGTCGGCTCGCCGGTGAGCGGATGCTCGCGCAGGCCTCCGACGCGGTCGTCGTCGTGAGCGAGGCCGAGGCGGAGACCGTCCGCGTCCGGCTCGGCGGCGACACCGCACGCGTCTGGATCGTCCCGCCGGGCGTCGACGGATCGGTGTTCCGGCCCGCGACGGCGGGCGCACGGCGCGCGACCGCCCCCTACGTGGTCGCAGCGGCGCGGGTGCAGCCACTCAAGGGCCTGGACCTCGCGATCGCGGCGATCGCCGGCATCGACGCGGAGGCCCGGCCCACCCTGGTCATCGCCGGTGACGCCTCGTCGGAGGCGGGCGACCACGTCGCCGAGCTGCGTCGGCTCGCCGCGTCGCTCGGGGTGGCTGACCGCGTCACGTTCATCGGACCGCAGTCGCGTGCCGACCTCGCGTTCCTCTTCCGTGGTTCCGCCGCGGTGCTCGTGCCGTCGCACTCCGAGACGTACGGCCTCGTCGCCCTCGAGGGGTCGGCGTCGGGCGTGCCGGTCGTCGCCGCGGCCGCCGGGGGCCTCCGTGAGGCGGTGGTCGACGGCGAGACCGGTGTGGTCCTCGAGTCCCGCGACCCGGCCGTCTGGGCGGCGGAGATCCAGCGTGTCCTGACCGAACCCGACTACGCGGCCGCCCTCTCGGCGGCCGGCCGGGAGCACGCGGAGCGGCTCAGCTGGGAGCGGTCGGCCGCTGGCCTGGAGCAGGTGTACCGGCGGGTCCTCGACTCCCCGGAGCGGGTCGAGCTGCTCGCACACACCGGGCGCTGAGGCGTGCTCGACCTGGCGGCGTTCTGGTCGGCGCTCGACGCGGTGCCGGCCGACGACGACGCCGAACGGTTGTACGACCCGGCGGACGGCGCGCTCCGGCGAGCGAACCTCGACCGCTACCTGCAGGCCGTCGCGCCCGCGGCGGACACCGTGCTCGTCGCCGAGGCACCCGGGTGGCGCGGCATGACGAACACGGGCGTGCCGTTCACGAGCATGCGGGAGCTGACCGACCCCGACGGGCTGTACCGGGACGTGCCCTTCGCACTCCCGGCGGCGCCCACCGCGCCGTGGGAGGCGTCCTCGCGGGTGGTGCACGCGGCCCTGCGCGACTGGCGTGGGCCGCTGCCGGTGACGTGGGCGGTGTTCCCGCACCACCCCTTCGTCGCACCCGACCGGCGGACGAACCGGACGCCCCGACCGGCGGAGGTGCGTGCCGGTGCTCCGGTGGCGCTCGCCCTGGCCGAGGCGATGGGTGCCCGGCGCTTCGTCGCGGTCGGCCGGAAGGCCCAGGGCGCGCTGGCCGCCGCCGGCATCGACGCCGTCGCGGTCCGCCACCCGGCCCAGGGCGGCGCCGCGCTCTTCACGGCGCAGCTCGCCGCCCTCGCCTGACGCGGCGGTGCTCAGCGGTCAGGCCGAGCGGACCTCGACGTCCTTCGCCGCGAGGGCGTCGGCGACGTGGGCGGGCAGCGGGGCCGCGGCGAACACGGTGCGGAGGGCCGGGAGCTCGAGGACGTCGTCCCAGTTCTGCGGGTCGAAGCGGTCGTCGGAGCCCTCCCACCCGGGGTGCACGTCCTGCAGCACCTCGAGCTCGGAGTCGACGGTCAGCTCGGTGACCAGCGCGAGGTGCGAGGGCAGCAGGTCGAGGTCGTCGTAGTACTGCCGGGCGCGGTCGTCCTGACCCTCGACGTCCTGGTCCTCGTCGGCCTCGTCCTCGTCCTCGCCGTCGTACGGCTCCAGCACGCCCAGGTCGTAGCAGAGGACGTCGAGCACGAGCAGCTTCGCGTTGAAGTCGGCGAACTCGACGGGCTCTTCGGTGGTGTTCGACGCGTCGTCCATGCAGTGGAGCGTAGCCACGCCCCGCTGCGTGCGGTGATGTTCCTGTGGGACTGGACAGGAAGGCCTCTGTCGGACGAGGGTGGGGCATGGCCACAACCACGCAGACCGAACCGAAGGGCTCCGGGCAGCAGACCGAGCTCCGCCGTGTCATCGGTCCGAAGCTCCTGCTCCTGTTCATCGTCGGCGACATCCTCGGCACCGGCGTCTACGCGCTGACCGGGCAGGTCGCAGCCGAGGTCGGTGGGGCAGCGTGGCTGCCCTTCCTCGTCGCGTTCGCCGTGGCGCTCCTGACGGCCTTCTCCTACCTCGAGCTCGTCACGAAGTACCCGCAGACGGCCGGCGCCGCGCTCTACGTGCACAAGGCGTTCGGCGTGCACTTCGTGACCTTCATCGTCACGTTCATCGTGATGTGCTCCGGGATCACGTCGGCGTCGACCGCGTCCCGGGCGTTCGCGGCGAACCTCGGCGTCGGCTTCGGACTCGAGCTGCCGAACACCGTCGTGATGCTCATCGGGATGGGCTTCATGCTCGCCGTGATGGCCGTCAACTTCCGCGGGGTCAGCGAGAGCGTCAAGACGAACGTGGTGCTCACCCTCGTCGAGTTGTCCGGGCTCGTGCTCGTCATCCTCATCGGCTTCTGGGCGATCGCCGGCGGCAACGCGGACTTCTCGCGGGTCGTCATGTTCGACACCCCCGAGGACAAGAGCCTGCTGCTGTCGATCTCGACCGCGACCTCGCTGGCGTTCTTCGCGATGGTCGGGTTCGAGGACTCGGTGAACATGGCCGAGGAGACGAAGGACCCGTCCCGGATCTTCCCGAAGGTGATGCTCACCGGGCTCGGCATCACCGCCGTGATCTACGTGCTCGTCTCGATCTGCGCCGTCGCGGTGGTCCCGATCGGCGAGCTCGCCGGCAACGAGACGCCGCTCGTGACGGTCGTGCAGACGGCGGCACCGGACTTCCCGATCGGCGCCGTGCTGCCGTTCATCTCGATGTTCGCCGTGGCGAACACCGCGCTCATCAACATGATGATGGCGTCCCGGCTGCTCTACGGCATGAGCAAGCAGGGCGTCCTGCCGGCGTTCCTCGGCCGGGTGTCGCCGACGCGCCGCACCCCGTCGACCGCGATCGTGTTCACGACGCTCATCTCGCTCGCCCTGATCGGTTGGGTCTCGCTGAGCCCGGACTCCCCCATCGTCGTCGTCCTCGGCGGCACGACGTCGTTGCTCCTGCTGACGGTGTTCGCCGTGGTGAACACCTCGGTGCTGGTGCTGCGTCGTGACCGCGTCGACCACCGTCACTTCCGCGCCGGTGTCGTGGTGCCGGTGATCGGCCTGGTCGCCTGCCTCTGGCTCGTGCTGCCGTTCTCCTCCGGCCGCGCCGTCGAGCAGTACCAGATCGCCGGCGGCCTCCTCGCGCTCGGCGTCCTGCTGTGGCTCGTGACGTGGCTCACGCACGGCCGGAAGCCCACGGAGAAGGCACCGACCGGCGTCGTCACCGAACCGACCGCCGTGCAGCGTGGGGAGGACCGCTGACCGTCAGTGCCGCGGGCCGCGCTCGAGCCCGCGCAGGGCGAGTCCGCGGAGCCAGTCCAGCCGCTTGCCCGGCCACCCGTGCACCTGCTCGGTCCACTCCTGCGGCAACGCGGACGCCCCGTACAGGGCCCCGGCGAGGCCACCGGTGATCGTCGCGACCGTGTCGGTGTCACCACCGCCGCGCACGGCCCGCTCGAGGGTGTCGACGAGTCCGTCGCCGTGCGTGAGTGCCGCGACCGCGGCCTGCACCGACGCGACGACCCACCCGTTCCGGTCGGTGTGGTCGCGGGGCTGCGACTGCTCGGCCGCCGTGATGCGTTCGGCCCACAGCGTCCGACGCGCCTTCGGCAGCAGCGCGATGCCCCGCCGCACGTCGAGCCGACCGCGGCGGACGGCGTGCCGGATCGCGACCGTCCAGAGCACGCAGGCGTCCCCGGCGTCCTCCTCGTGGTGGGTGAGGTCACTGACCCGACGCGCCGCGGCCGCGAGGGGCCGCTTCCCACCGTCGCCGAGGAACGCCAGCGCGAGCGGCGCCGTCCGCATGAGCGACCCGTTCCCCGCCGATCGGCCCGTCTGCTCGTGCACGGCCCGGGCGGCGTCCTTCGCGGCGACCTCCGTGTTCGCGCTGAGACGGGCGAGCACCGCCCGTGTCTGCGCGCCGACGTCGGGCGCGTCCTGCGCCCAGTCCGCCCACGCCGCGAGCAGGCGCCCGTGCGTCCGCGTCTCGCCCCACCGGGCGCCGTTCGCGACCGCCTCGAGCACCGGGATCGCCATGCTCGTGTCGTCGGTCCACTCCCCCGGCTCCCACCCGAACGGACCGCCGCCCCGCATGCGCACCGGTTCGTCGTCGGGCAGCGGTGGCCCGAACTCGTAGGCCGCGCCGAGCGCATCGCCGCACGCCCCCGCGAGCACGGCGCCGAGCGCCCGGTCCTGCATCCCAGCGTCCATCGTCCCTCCGCGCTCCACGGTAGTGCCGTGAACCGGGGTCGTGCGATCCCCAGCGCGGTCGCTTACCCTCGTCCTGCCCGTTCCCGTTCCCGTCCCCGGCGTCCGCCACCGACCAGGAGATCCCGACTCATGCGCCGTGCCGGCATCGCGCTCGCCTCCGTCTTCGGCGTCGGCGTCGTCGCCGCCGTGGTCGGCGTGGTCGTGCTCGTGGTGGTCGCGGTCTCCTCGCTCGGCGGCGCTGCCCGATCGGCCGCCACCCCGGCCGCGGTCACGTGCCCCGCCGTCGCGGACCAGACCGTCGGCGGCATCGTCGTGCCGGCCGGGCCGGTCGCCGGCTTCTGCCAGGACCGGCTGGTCAACGCCGCGCAGGTGATCAACGCGGCCCGGGCCCTCGGGATCGGCCCGCACACCCAGGCCGTCGGTGTCATGACGGCGATCGGCGAATCGAGCCTCGTCAACCTCGACCACGGCGACGCCGCGGGTCCGGACAGCCGGGGTATCCTGCAGCAGCGGGACAACGGCGCGTGGGGCACGTACGAGCAGCGGATGGACCCGTACACGGCGGCCTCGATGTTCTACGCGAAGCTCGTGAAGGTGCCCGGCTGGAAGACCATGACCCCCACGCAGGTCGCGCACGCGGTGCAGGTGAACGCCGACCCCGACCACTACTCGAGGTCCTGGCCGGCCGCGAAGCAGATCGTCGAGACCCTGACCGGCGAGACCGTCCCGGACACCACCCCGCAGGGCTGACGTCCGCCGTGCGACGCTGACCCCCACCAGGGTGGTCACGCAGACGAGCGCGGACACGGCGACGTACGCACACGCCCGCCTCACGCGATCGCCGCCACGTCCTGCGGGTCGTCGTCGAGCTCGACCATCGACGCGCCGTCGTCGTGCAGGACGACCTGCCCCCGCAGGCGGACGCCGCGCTCCTGGAGCGTGCAGGCCATCGCGTCGACCCACTCCCAGTCGACCGGGAACAACCCGGTCGACCCGGGCCGCTCCCACGCGAGCACGACCTGCGACGCGCCGACCTGCGCGACGACGTCCTCGACCAGGGCGCCGAAGTCCTCGACGTGCTCGTCGGGCTGGTACGGCAGGTCGGCCATCGGCATGAGGAAGTGCACGGGTACGCCCCGCTCGCCGAGGAACAGCACCCAGCACTGTCGGCGGATCGGGGCGTCGATGAGGGCGACCACCAGGTCGACCACGTCGTCGTCGGTACGGACTGCGGTTCGCTCGAGCCGTTCGAGCACGTCGGTGTCAGGCATGCCCTCATCGTCGCGAGCAGGACCGCCCCGCCGCGGGCCGATCAGGCGCTCTGTGGACGGCCGGGACGCTGACCATCCCTGTGCAGGACCGACCGCTCAGATGCCGACGGTCACCGCGCCGGACGCGAGCAGCCGTGCCACGACGGCGACACCGACGACGAGCCCCAGCCCGAGGAACGCGACCGGCCACGCGAGCCGCGCCCGCACCATCCGGACGACGGACACCACCACGGCCAGCAGGAGCACCACGCCGACCGCGACCGGCCCCACCGTCACCGCCACGGTCCCCACGGCCTCGTCACAGCGGTTGCCCGGCGTGGCGCACGAGCGGAACGCCAACGCGGAGAACGCGACCGCGTAGGAGGCGATGATCGCCACGAGGACACCGACCACGAGCAGCACGACCGTGGCGACCACGTCGGCGACGCGACGCCCACCGCGCAGGCCGGGCCGGGCCTCCCGACCGACAGCAGGGGCCACTCGACCACCCGTGCCGCCGACCGGACCCAGGCCGACACCGTCATCGGCACCGCCTGCGCCGGGACCCGGGCCAGGCGGGCCGGACGGTCCCGACGCGTCCGCCATCAGCGGCGCGACCCGCGCGTCGACCACAGTGCCGCCGCGATGAGCAGCGGCTGCCCGAACAGCCGGCCGATGCGCTTGCCGTCCGTGTCGAGGCCGAACGCGTCCCGCCGGTTGACCCACTGCGAGAGGTTGCCCGGGAAGATCGCCGTGAAGAACAGCGCCGCCACACTACCGACGAGCCGCCGGCGCTTCCGGGCGAGCACGAGCGCCGCACCGAGCGAGATCTCGACGACGCCGGACGCGAGCACGGTGGCGTCCTCGTCGAGCGGCACGAACTCCGGCACCTGGGCGCGGAAGTCCTGACGCGCGAAGGTCAGGTGGCTGGTCCCGGCGAAGACGAGGGCGAGACCGAGGAGGACACGGACGAAAGAACGCATACGTCCCATGGTGCCCGTCCGGACCGCGCGGTGCCCACCGCCGACCCGCCGGACGGGAGGCCCGGCACCGGCCCGCCACGGGACTTCCGCCGACGCGTGGCCGGGTGCATCATGGGCCGGATGACGACGACGCCGAACGCCAGGAGCCTGTTCCGACGGAAGCCGATCGACACGATCGACGACGACTCCGGGGGCGAGGGCGGCCTGAAGCGCCACCTCGGGCTGTGGCAGCTCACCGCGATCGGCATCGGCGGGATCATCGGGGCGGGGATCTTCACGCTCGCCGGCACGGTCGCCCACGGGGTCGCCGGCCCGGCCGTCCTCATCTCGTTCCTCGTCGCCGGGGTGGCCAGCGCGGCCGCAGCGCTGTCCTACGCCGAGTTCGCCGGGCTCATCCCGAAGGCGGGCAGCGCCTACACGTACGGGTACGCGGTGCTCGGCGAGGTCGTGGGGTGGTTCATCGGGTGGGACCTGCTGCTCGAGTACACCGCGATCGTCGCCGTCGTCGCGATCGGCATCTCCGGGTACGTCGGGTTCCTCGTCGGCCAGTTCGGCATCGACCTGCCCACATGGATGCTCGGCGCACCCGGCACCGGACACGGGCACGTCGTCGACGTGTTCGCCGTCGCGCTCTGCCTGCTCACGGCCTTCGTGCTGACGCGCGGCATCCGGAGCGCAGCGCGCTTCGAGTTCGTGGCGGTCGGGATCAAGGTCGCGCTCGTGGTCCTCATCGTCGTGCTCGGGGTGTTCCACATCGACAGCGCGAACTACGACCCGTACTTCCCCTTCGGCTTCGGCGGGGTGATGACCGGCGCCGCGACCGTGTTCTTCGCCGTGTTCGGCTACGACGCGATGTCGACCGCTGCCGAGGAGTCGAAGGACGCCCGGAAGCACATGCCCAAGGCGATCCTGCTGTCGCTCGGCATCTCGATGGTGCTCTACGTCCTCGCGACGATCGTGCTCACCGGCATGCAGAAGTACACCACCATCGACCCCGCGTCCGGGTTCTCGTCGGCCTTCGCGTCCGTCGGGCTCGGTGGCGTCGCGAACGTCATCGCGATCGGGGCGATCATCGGCATCGTCACCGTGCTCGTGACGTTCATGCTCGGGGCCTCGCGGGTCTGGTTCTCGATGAGCCGCGACGGCCTCATGCCGAAGTGGTTCGCGAAGACCGACCCGAAGCGACACGTCCCGACCCGGGTCACCTGGATCCTCGGCATCGCGTCGGCGGTGCTCGCCGGTGTGCTGCCGATCGGCGTTGTCGCCGAGCTCACCAACATCGGCATCCTGCTCGCGTTCGTGGTGGTCTGCTCGGCGGTGGTCGTGCTCCGCTACCGGCAGCCCGACCTGCCCCGCCAGTTCCGGCTGCCGTTCATGCCGGTCGTCCCGGTGGTCGGCGTCGTCGCGTCACTGTGGCTCGTCACGTTCCTGCAGTGGGAGACGTGGGTGCGGTTCGCGGTGTGGTTCGCGATCGGACTCGGCGTGTACTTCGGGTACTCGCGGAAGCACAGCGCGCTCGCGTCCCCTGTCGGAGACCCGGCGCCGTAGACGGTCAGCCTCCCTGCGTGAGGCCGGTCACGAGGTTGATGGCGACCGCGACCACGAAGGTGCCGAAGAAGTACGACAGGAGCGCGTGCCCCATGGCGACGCGACGCGAGGGTGTGGACGACTGGGTGATGCTGCTCGCGCTGTACGCCATCCCGATCGAGAACGCCGTGAAGGCGAAGTCGCTGTAGGACGGCTCCTCGTCCTGGTCGAAGTCGAACCGGTGACGGTCGTCGATGTAGTACATCCGCGCGTACTTGAAGGCGTAGACGGTGTTGACGAGTGCCCAGGCCGCCACCACGCCGACGACCGCGAGGAGCGCAGCTGCTGATCCGACGAGGTCCTTCTGCTGGCTGCGGACGAGCGCGAAGACCACCAGCACCAGGCTGAGGAACGTGGCGACGATGATGAGGGTGTCGACCAGCTTCCGGGACCGGTCCTCATGCCGCGCCAACGACCGGGTCCGTTCAGGACCGGCGGGCCACGCGCGGGACCAGGCCCACGCGAGGAACACCGTGGCGGCGACCGCCCAGCCCAGGAGCGGCGAGAGGTCGGGGACGCCGAGGAGCGCGGCGCCCACCGCCACCACGAGACCGACGACCGCGGCGACGGCGGCCTTGACTGACAGATGGGACATGGCATTGCCTTCCTGGTCGTCGTCCGACGTGATCTGGCGGCGTGCACCGTCCGGTGCCGCAGCGTTCACCCGGACCCAGCTCGTGCGAGCGGGACGTAGAGGCCGGCACGCTCGGCCCGGACAGCAGCGAGCGTCCGGGACGGCGCGTCCAGCTTGCAGAGGATGTGCTCGAGGTGTGCGGCGACGGTCCGTGGGGCCACTCCGAGCGCGCGGGCTATCTCGAGGTTGGAGCATCCCTCGACCAGGTGTCCCAGCACCTCGAGCTCCCGCGGAGTCAATCCCCGGAGACGGGTGGCGGGAGACAGGACGACCACCCCGCACGCAACGGTGTCGAGATCGCGCTCGCAGGGCAGCACCGTCACCCGGACGTAGCCGTCCGGGGCCTGTCGACTCCCGCGCGGCCACAGGAAGGAGACGTAGTTCGCTCCCTCGCTGATGGCGTCCCTGGCGGCGGCGATCAGCGCTGATCCTGTGGCGAGGAGTTCGTCGTCACACAGTCCCGGGAGACGATCGACCCCGTCCTCGGGCAGCAGGACCACACCCGCTCTGGCTCCGCTGATCAACGCCGCGGCGGCACCGAGCGCCCGGACCGGGTCGATGCCGGCGGCGAGCCTCGGCAGGACTCGTGCGAGCTGCCGGCGAACGGCCTGCGACGGCGGGTCCTTGCTCTGGAACAGCACCGTGATGAAGCCGACGTGTCGCCCTCCGTCCTCGAACAGTGCGGCGGACAGGGTCTCGTGGAACCCCGCGGGGAGCAGGCACTCGGCCCAGGTCTGCAGGTCGTCCGGGGACCACGGGACGTCCGCCAGGCTGGTCGGCGGGCGTTCACGATCAGCCCCGGTCAGCTCGATGTCGCTCGCCATCTGTGGCCCACTCAGGTACCGGACGCTCGACGCTTCGAGGTTCGTGCTCGCCAAGGACGTGTACCCGGTGCCACCCGGTTCAGCCAGCGCCATCCACGCGCCGTCGAAGGGGATGTGGTCGTGGAGTTCGGCGAGCAGCGCCTGCGCCCGCTCGCGGACGGGCCCCGGGCTCGCTGCGATCGCAGCGAGCTTGAGATCGGCAGTTCGTGTCACGGGAATCGGCCACCTTCCGACGATCGGTAGCGGGTGTGGAGGAGCTGTCCGGGATCCGGTACCCCATGGCCTACCACGGTGGTGCTGTGCCGCGGTGCGGCCGACCGCGGATCCGGGTGGGCATGTCTGCCGATGGTGCCTCGTCGCCGGGCGACGTGACATGGACCTGTCGCGTGGTCGACCGGCCCGCGTCCCGTTCGGAGTCGAGTGCAGCACAAGAGGAGACCACCATGAGAGCAGTCGTGTACGAGGGACCGCGCAAGGTCACGGTCAGGGACGTTCCGGATGCGCGCATCGAGCGCCCGACCGATGTGCTGGTGCGTGTCACGACGACGAACATCTGCGGATCCGACCTCCACATGTACGAGGGGCGCACGAGCTTCGAGACCGGGCGGTGGTTCGGGCACGAGAACATGGGTGAAGTGGTCGAGGTCGGCAGCGGCGTCGACAAGATCGCGGTGGGCGACCACGTCGTCCTGCCGTTCAACGTCGCGTGCGGGCACTGCAAGAACTGCGAACGGGGCCTGACCAACTACTGCCTCACCGCCCAGCCCGTGCCGGAGTGGGCCGGCGCAGCCTACGGGTTCGCCGACATGGGGCCGTGGGCGGGCGGCCAGGCCGAGCTGCTGCGGGTGCCGTGGGGCGACTTCAACTGCCTCCGTCTCGGCGAGGACGCGGAGGAGAAGTCCGCCGACTACGTGATGCTGGCGGACGTCTTCCCGACCGGGTACCACGCGACCGAGATGGCGGGCGTGCAGCCGGGTGACCAGACCGTCGTCTACGGCGCCGGCCCGGTCGGCCTGATGGCTGCGTTGTCGGCCACCATCAAGGGTGCGAGCAAGGTCATGGTCGTGGACCGGCACCCGGATCGACTGCGGTTGGCGGAGTCGATCGGTGCGATCGCCATCGACGACTCGGCGGTCGATCCGGTGCAGGCCGTGCTCGAGCAGACCATGGGACTCGGCGCCGACAACGGCTGCGAGTGCGTCGGTTACCAGGCACACGACCCCGGCGGCGAGGAACAGCCGAACACCACGCTCAACCGCCTGGTGCAGTCCGTGCGGTTCACCGGCCGCATCGGCACCGTCGGGGTGTTCGTGCCGCAGGACCCCGGCGGCGCCGACGAGCTCGCGAAGCAGGGACAGGTCGCCTTCGACTTGGGGCTGCACTGGTTCAAGGGCCAGACGATGGGTACCGGACAGGCTCCCGTCAAGAAGTACAACCGCCGGCTCCGCGACCTGATCGCGGCGGGGAAGGCGACGCCGTCCTTCATCGTCAGTCACGAACTCCCGCTCGACCGCGCAGCCGACGCCTACGAGCACTTCGACAACCGCGACGACGGGTGGACCAAGGTCGTCCTCAAGCCCGGGAAGGTGGCCTGACCATGGCGCACAAGGCGGCAGTGGCGGTCGGGGTCGGCGTGGCAGGAGTCGCAGCCGGACTCGTCGCGCGGTCCCTCGTGGGGAAGGACCGCGGATCGGACGGAGATGCTGCGCACCCGCAGGGGTGGAAGGCCGTCACCGTCCTCGGCGACGCCGAGGACTTCCGGAGCGGTGGCGAGTATCCCGAACCCCTGCAGCGTCTGGCGGGATCGCTCGAGATCCGGATCGATCCCGCCCCCGGGGACGAGGGCTTCGAGGTCCATGCCCGGATCCGCCAGGGGGTCGACGTCGACGTGGAAGGCGACCCGGACGCGGCGTTGCGTGCCGCGCTGCGCGATGCCAAGCAGGTCTTCGAGACCGGCGAGGTCCTGCGTGCGACACCGAGACCGCACGGGAAGCGTCCACGCACCCTCCTGGGCGGCGCGGTCGACGAGGCTGAAGACGACGCGAAGGGCGAGGGTGTGCTGTGAAGGCGCTGTGTTGGACCGGAGTGGACGAACTGTCGGTGGAGAACGTCGAGGACCCCGCGATCCTCAACGCCCAGGACGCCATCGTGAAGGTGACGCTGAGCACGACCTGCGGATCGGACCTCCACCTCCTCGGCGGGTACGTCCCGACCATGCGTGCCGGCGACGTGCTCGGCCACGAGTTCATCGGCGAGGTCGTCGAGGTCGGATCGGCAGTGACGAAGCACGCGGTCGGCGACCGTGTGGTGGTCTGCTCGTTCATCAGCTGCGGGAAGTGCTGGTACTGCCAGAACGAGCTGTTCTCGCTCTGCGACAACGGCAACCCGAACGCGGGGATCCCGGAGATGCTCTGGGGCCAGGCCCCCGGCGGCTGTTACGGGTACTCGCACGCGCTGGGGGGATGGGCCGGGAGTCACGCCGAGTACATCCGGGTGCCGTACGCCGACCAGGGTGCCTTCCACGTGCCGGACGGGGTCAGTGACGAGCGGGCGCTGTTCGCCTCCGATGCCGCCCCGACCGGATGGATGGGCGCGGACCTCGGTGGCGTCGGCCCGGGCGACGTCGTCGCGGTCTGGGGTGCCGGCGGCGTCGGGCAGATGGCGGCACGCGCCTCGCTGCTGCTGGGCGCCGAGCGCGTCATCGTGATCGACCGCTTCCAGGAACGACTGACGCAGGTCGAGCAGGTCATCGGCGCGGAGACCATGAACTACGAGACCAGCGAAGTGACGGCCGAGCTCCGCGAGCTCACCGGCGGCCGGGGCCCGGACGTGTGCATCGAAGCGGTCGGGATGGAGGCACACCACGACGGCCCCGACTTCGCCTACGACCAGCTGAAGCAGCAGCTGCGGCTGCAGACCGACAGGCCCACCGCCGTCCGGGAGGCCGTGTTCGCTGCCCGCAAGGGAGGCAGCCTCTTCGTGCTGGGCGTCTTCGGCGGCTACGTCGACAAGTTCCCTCTGGGAGCGGTGATGAACAAGGGCCTCACGATCCGGTCCGCGCAGCAGCACGGACAGCGGTACATCCCGATGCTCCTCGAACGGATGGCACGTGACGAGCTCGTCACCGAGCACCTCGCGACACACGTGATGCCGCTCGACGACGGACCCGACGGGTACGCCATGTTCAAGGAGAAGACCGACGGATGCGTGCGGGCGGTCTTCCGCCCGTGAACGACCGAGAACCGCCTTCCCCACGACCGTTCCGGTCGACGGGGAGGGCGGTTCCGTCGCGACGGCCTCGTCGGCGCGACGCGTTCCGCTGGGTCAGACCGCCAGGTCGAGGTCCCACGCCGGGGCGACGTACTCCCGCGACCAGCCGTCGCGCATGCGCGTGACCGCACGGTCGTACGCCTCGAGCATGTCCATCTCCGGCCGGACCATCGACTGGAGCTGCAGCCCCTCGTACGTCGCGAGCAGCTGCTCGGCGCCGCGGGCGGGCTCCATCGTGTGCGGCTCGCGACCGAGCTGGACGTCCTGCTGGAGCGACTGCACCACGAAGGCGTGGAACTTCCGCCAGCGCGTGTAGAGCATCGGCGCGAGCGGGTGCTGCGGGGTCGCGGCGATGTTCAGCAGCGAGGTGAGGAAGCGCATGAGCGCCGGGTCCTCGATGTTCCGCACGACGATCGCACGGAGGAACAGCACGGTGCCCTTCGCAGGGGCGATCGGCATGAGCGGGGCCGTGCGCTGGGCGTTCCACTGGTCGACGGTGGCGAGCAGCAGGCCGTCCCAGCTCGGGAACACGAGGGAGAGCTCGCGGGTCGAGCGCCCGGCTTCGGTCGCCACGAGGTCCGGCGTGGTCTCGTGCAGGGGGTGCGCGCGGAGCACGCGGATCATCGCGGAGACGATCTCGGCGCGGTCATCCGCCTGGTCGACGACGCTCGTGAGGACACCATCCATGGTCATGACACCAGCGGACCACGGCGCCGGACCCGGGTGCTACCCCCAGAACGGGAAACGCACGTTCTCCGCGGCGGAGCGGCGTGCGCCGCACCGCCGGTCAGGCGTCGCGACGGTGCTTGCCCTGCGCCGCGGTCGGGTCGGCGAGCGGGTGGTTGCGGAACCAGCGGAGGAGTTCGCGGGCGCGGCTCGCGTCGGCGCTGTGGTCACCCGCGGCCAGGAACGCACTGAACCCGTCCGGCGGGTCGAGCTGCGCCTCCCGGTCGTAGGCCATCGACCACTCCGGGAACCGGCGCGTGTGGATGGACTCCTCGACGAGGAGCCGGACGTCGTCGTGCCGCGGGTCCGCGATGATCCGACTGTACGTGGCGATCACCGCGTCGTGCGGGCCTTCGAGGAGCTGCATGAAGCGCCCGGACCGGTGCACGAGCAGGCCGGACAGGCCGTCGGCGGTGTTCCGGACCCGCGAGTGCTCCAGGACGCCCTCGAGCTCCGCATCGTCGAACGGGAGGGTCGCCGAACTCATGTAGACCAGTGACTGCAGCATGGTGAGTTGATCGTCCCTCGTCTGCCCCATCGCTGTCACCCCCAGTTCCGGGGCGGGCGCGCGGCGGCAGCGGTGGTCGGTGGGGCCTGGCACGATGGGCGGGTGCCAGCAGCCCCGATGATCGACGCCGTCGACGTCATCCGGTTCGTCGGGCCGCAGACCTTCGGGCGTGCCCGCGACGTCGTCCGCGCCGGCCTGGTCGAGGACGCCACCTGGCACGACGACGGCATGATCACGGCTGTGGTCGGCGGGTCCTCCGACGACCCGTACGAGCTGCAGGTCGAGACGACCCAGGCACACGGCGACTTCGTGCGTCCGGTCCGGAGCAGCTGTTCCTGTCCCATCGGCGGCGAGTGCAAGCACGTCGCGGCTGCACTCCTCACGATCAACGCGCGCGCCCTCGCCAGCAGGGCGGGTCCACGGGCCGAGGCGCCGACGGCGCCCACCCCGGACTGGAGGCGCGACCTCGCCCGTCTCGCCGGTGACGACGAGGAGGCGGTCGCGTCCGGTACGCGCCCTGCCGCGACCATGGGCCTCCAGTTCGAACTCCGCGACGCGGTCCCGGCACGCCTGGCGCAGCGTGCACGGTCGGCGGGGCGGGCCGTGCCGACGGCCTCCCGGTCGGTGCGGCTCGGGGTGCGGCCGGTGATGCGCAGCGCGGCCGGCAACTGGGTGCGCGGGCAGCTGACCTGGGGGTCGCTCCCCTACTCGATGAACCGCCACGGGCTCGATCCCGACCAGCACGGCTGGTTCCTGCAGTTCGCGGCGCTCCACCGCACCGGGCAGCTCGCCGGGCTGCCGGGCGAGGCCGACTGGCTGCACCTCGACGACTTCACCAGTCCCTTGCTCTGGCCGCTCCTCGGCCGGGCCGCGACGGTCGGTGTCGCGTTCGTCACCGGGAAGCGCGACGGCGGGGTCGTCCTCGGGTCCGAGGCCCGGGTACTCCTCGACGCCGTCCGCTCCGAGCGCGGGCTCGACATCGGGGCGAGTGCGGTCGTCGACGGCCGGCCCGTCGCCGAGGGCGCCGCGCGGACGATCGGCGACCACGGCGTCTACGCGTTCCGGGAGTCGCCCGAGTTCTCCGTCACACTCGCACCGACGCCCGACCCGGTCCCGGCCGACCAACGGCGGATGCTCGTCGAGGGGGCGCGCATCGTCGTGCCCGCGGACGACGTCGACGAGTTCCTCGCGGACTGGTCGCCGCGCCTCCGCGGATCGCTCGGCCTCGTCAGTTCCGACGGGTCCCTCGAGCTGCCGGAGCGGACGCCGCCCGAACTCGTGCTGTCGGTGACGTTCGAGCCGGCGCGGGCGCCCCGCACCGACGACCGCGCACACCTGCAGTGGCGCTGGCACGTCGACGGGCGGAAGGACCCGGTCGCGTTGCACGGGCCGCTGCCCGACCTGTCGGCGGTACGGGCGGCGGACGACGCGACCACGGGCACGACGCAGGAAGAGGACGGTCCCGGTGCCGCGCCTCCAGGCCGGGCGGCCGACAGCGCGGGCGGGCCGGGTGGCGGGCTCGACTGGTTCGTCGACGGCACCGTCGAGGGGGCCGACGTCGCCGTCCTCGTGAACGAGCTGCTGCCCGCGCTGCCGGCCGCCAACGTGCGTGTCGTGACCCAGGGCGAACTCGTCGACTACGAGCGGCTGACCGGGCGTCCGCACATCCGTGTGACGACGATGCCGTCGTCGAAGCACGACTGGTTCGACCTCGGCATCATCGTCAGCGTGAACGGCAAGGAGATCCCGTTCACGCCGCTGCTGCGTGCGCTCGCCAAGCGCGACCGGCGGCTCAAGCTCGTCGACAACTCGTACCTCTCCCTCGCCGACCCGGCGTTCGACCGGCTCAAGGAGCTCATCGAGCAGGCGCGGGAGCTCGACGAGTGGGAGCCGGACCAACCGATCACGGTCACCCCGTACAAGGCGGCACTGTGGTCGGAGTTCGACCAACTCGCCGACGAGACCGAGCACGACGACCGGTGGCGGGAGATCGCCGCACGCCTGCTCGACGCCACCGCACCGGCCGACGTCGTGGTGCCGGCGACCGTGCACGCCGACCTCCGGCCGTACCAGCGGGACGGCTTCGCCTGGCTGTCGTTCCTCGTCGGCCACGGCGTCGGCGGCGTGCTCGCCGACGACATGGGGCTCGGGAAGACGCTGCAGGCGCTCGCGATGATCGCCGAGCAGCGCGCTGCCACGCCCGACGCGCCGCCCTTCCTCGTCGTCGCGCCCACCTCGGTCGTCGGCAACTGGGCGGACGAGGCCGCGAAGTTCGTGCCGTCACTCCGGGTCACCACGATCACCGGGACCTCGGTGAAGGACCCGGCCCGGGTCGCCCGGACCGCAGCCGCCTCGGACGTCGTCGTCACCTCCTACGCGCTGCTCCGGCTCGACGCTGCCGCGTACCTCGACCTGTCGTGGGCGGCGCTGCTCCTCGACGAGGCGCAGTTCGTCAAGAACCCGCAGTCGCAGACCCACCGGGCGGCGGCGGACCTCCGCGCGCCGGTCAAGATCGCGATCACGGGCACGCCGCTCGAGAACGGGCTCGCCGACCTCTGGGCGCTGTTCGCGATCGTCGCACCGGGGATGCTGTCGTCGTGGACGCGGTTCGGTGACGACTACGTGAAGCCGCTCGCCTCCCCCGAGCTCCAGGGCGCCGCGCGCAAGGAGCTCACCGACCGGCTGCGACGACGGATCCGTCCGCTCATGCTCCGCCGGACGAAGGAGATGGTCGCCGCCGACCTGCCGGAGAAGCAGGAGCAGGTCGTCCGGGTGACGCTCGACCCGGCGCACCGCGAACTGTACGAACGGACGCTGAACCGGGAGCGTCTCAAGGTGCTCGACCTCGTCGACGACCTCGACCGCAACCGGATGATCGTGTTCCGGTCGCTGACCCTGCTGCGGATGCTCGCGCTCTCCCCCACCCTCGTGTCGGACGAGCACGACGACGTCCCGAGCGCGAAGCTCGACCTGCTGCTCGACGAACTCGAACAGCTCGCCGCCGAGGGGCGCCGAGCACTGGTGTTCAGTCAGTTCACGTCGTTCCTCCGCATGGTCTCCGACGCGCTCGACGCCCGTGGGGTCGCGTACGAGTACCTCGACGGGTCCACCCGCCGCCGCGGGGCCGTCATCGACCGCTTCCGGAACGGCACCGCACCGGCGTTCCTCATCTCGCTCAAGGCCGGCGGCTTCGGGCTCACCCTGACCGAGGCGGACACCGTCTTCGTCCTCGACCCGTGGTGGAACCCCGCCGCCGAGAACCAGGCCGTCGACCGGACGCACCGCATCGGGCAGACGCGGTCGGTCACCGTCGCGCGGCTCATCGCCGAGGACACCATCGAGGAGAAGGTGCTCGCGCTCGCGCAGCGGAAGGCGCAGCTGTTCGCGACGATGATCGACGACGACGCGCTGTTCGCGGAGGGGCTGAGCGCGGAGGACATCCGGTCGCTGTTGGCCTGAGGGCCACCCGGTGAAATACGACATACTGAGGGCTTGGTCCTGGCATCGAGCGTTCACTACCGTCGGCCCATGCTCCTCGAACGACCGACCACCGAAGCACCGCCTCTCGAACCTGACGTCGACCCCGACCTCGGCCTCGTCGCGGACGATCGCCACCGGACGATCCGTCGGACCAGCAGCGCGTTGTCCGAGATCCTGCTGACCAACGGGGAACGCGTCGTGCTCCACGGCATGGCGGGATCCGGTGGCTACCCGCCCGGGTACCTGGAGCGACTGCGGACCGCAGGCGAGTGCTGACCGTCGACGCGAACATCCTGATCGCCCTGATGGACCCGGGGGACGCCAGTTACGTCCTCGCGGTCGAGATCCTCGACGCACACGAGTGGGACGAGCTGGCCACGTCGACGGTCACGCTCGCGGAGGTCCTGGTACGGCCGATGAACGAGGGCGTGTACGGGGAACAGCTCGATGCCGTGTCGGCACTGGGCGTCCACCTCATGGGCGTCGACGGCGAGCGTGTCCGCACGATGACCGAGCTCTCCGCCCACCATCGGCTCCGCCCTCCCGACGCTGTGGTGTTGGCGGTCGCCATGGCGACGAGCAGTGCCATCGTGACGCTCGACGTACGGGTGGCGAAGGTCGCGCGACGCCTCGGCTTCCCGGTGATCGACCGACCGGATGACGAGTCGGCGGCTCCGGAGGGCGTCGGCGCTGACGACGCGCAGTACTTCAGGCACAGCACGACGGCCTGGTGGGAGGACGTCCCACCAGGCCGGTGATCGTGCGGTCGCTGAAGGGTCAGCTGCCGAGGGCGTCGATCCGTGCGAGCTCGTCCGCCGTCAGTTCGAGCGTCGCACCGGCGGCGTTCGAGCGGATGCGGTCGGGGTTGGTCGACTTCGGGATGACCACGAACTCGTGCGCGACGTGCCAGGCGACGATGACCTGGGCGGCGTCGGCGTCGTGCGCCTCGGCGATCTCGACGAACGTCGGGTCCTGCAGGTTGCTCGCCTTGAACGGGCTGTAGCCCTCGAGGACGACTCCGCGCTCACGGAGACCGTCAGCGACCTCGCGGTCGAACTCGGCCGGGCTCCAGCGGATCTGGTTCACGGCCGGGGTCGCGCCCGTGGCGTCGATGAGCTCGTCGATCTGCGCGAGCGAGTAGTTGCTCACGCCGATCGCCTTCGTGAGCCCGGCCTCCTGCGCCTCGACGAGCTGCTGCCAGACGTCGGGACGGGCCTCGCCGTTCGGCGGCCAGTGCACGAGCCACAGGTCGAGGTGGTCGAGCCCGAGCTGGTCGAGGCTCTCCTCGATGGTGGCCCGGACGCGGTCGCTGTTGTCCGGCGGCAGCTTGGTGGTGATGAACAGGTCGTTCCGGTCGAGGCCGGAGTCGGCGATCGCCTTCCCCACCCCGCGCTGGTTCTGGTAGCCGGTGGCGGTGTCGAGGTGCCGGTAGCCGGCCTCGAGCGCGGCGGCGACGGCGGCGGGTGCGTCGGAGTCGGCGATCTGCCAGGTGCCGAAGCCGAGGAGCGGCATCGATCCCCCGGTGACGGGTACGGACGGTTGTGCGTAGTCGGTCATGCGTCCTTGCTACCCCGGTGCCCCGCGCCGGTGTCCAGGAGGCCGTGGGTTGCTCGGCTCGCCGCGCAGGGGCACCCGGGTGTCGGTCGCGTCCGACAGGATCGTCGAGTCCCACCAGTCACACCAGCACCACCAGGAGCTCCACCCGCATGACGTCCCGCCGACGCCGCACCCGCACGACCCTCACCTCCACGACCCTGCTGCTCGTCGTCGCCCTCGGGTGGTGGGCGCTGTCGGCGTCCGGGGTGTTCACGACCCGGGGAGACGAGCCCACCGCGGCGACACCGGACGCGTCCACCCGGACGACCGTGACCGAGGCGGCGGAGCCGAGCCGGGCCTCCCGTCCGTCGGTGACGCAGACGCCTGGCGACGACGACGGGAGCGCACCCGCTGCCGCCGAGGCCCGCACCACGCTCGCCACGCTGCCCGTCAAAGGCAGCGCCCCCGCGACCGGCTACGACCGCGTCGGCGACTTCGGCACCGCCTGGCTCGACGTCGACCACAACGGCTGCGACACCCGGGACGACGTCCTGGCGCGCGACCTCTCGGACGTCGTGCGCGCCGGGCCGTGCCGGGTCGTGACCGGTGAGCTGCTGTCCCCGTACACGGGCGCACCGGTGCACTTCGTGCGGGGCGAACGGACGTCGACCCTCGTGCAGATCGACCACGTGGTCGCCCTCGAGAACGCCTGGCGGACCGGCGCGCAGCAGCTTCCCCAGGAGCGCCGCGAGGCCCTCGCGAACGACCCGCGCAACCTGCTCGCCGTCGACCAGCACTCGAACGCACAGAAGCGGTCGAGCGACGCGGCGACCTGGCTGCCGGCGTCGAAGGCGTTCCGCTGCACCTACGTCGAGCGTCAGATCGCGGTGAAGGCGGCGTACGACCTGTGGGTCGTCCCGGCCGAGCGCAGTGCGATGGAGCGGGTGCTGGCAGCCTGCTGACCTGGCGCTCCTGAACGACAGGTGTAGCCTAAGTATCGGTTCATGCAGCAGCATGTAACCGGACTCGCCGCCCCGCCGCGGGACCCGAGCCCTTCATCGTCGAAGACCTCAGGAGGCCTCCCCATGACCGACACCAGCTCGTCCACCACCCGTTTCACCGACCGTGTCGTCCTCATCACCGGCGGCGGCTCCGGCCTCGGTCGCGCGACCGCCGTCCGCCTCGCCACCGAGGGCGCCGCGCTCTCCCTCGTCGACGTCTCCGCCGAGGGACTCGAGGCCACGAAGGCCGCCGTCCTCGACGCCGCCGCCGACGCGCGGGTTCTCACCACCGTCGCCGACGTGTCCGACGAGGCCCAGGTCGACGCCTACGTCCGTGCCACGACCGAGCGCTTCGGCCGCATCGACGGCTTCTTCAACAACGCCGGCATCGAGGGCAAACAGAACCTCACCGAGTCGTTCACCGCCGCCGAGTTCGACAGGGTCGTGTCGATCAACCTCCGCGGGGTGTTCCTCGGCCTCGAGAAGGTCCTCGCCGTCATGCGCGAGCAGGGCTCCGGCATGGTCGTCAACACCGCCAGCGTGGGCGGCATCCGCGGCATCGGCAACCAGTCGGGCTACGCGGCCGCCAAGCACGGCGTCGTCGGCCTCACCCGCAACTCCGCCGTCGAGTACGGCCAGTACGGCATCCGCATCAACGCCATCGCGCCGGGCGCGATCTGGACGCCGATGGTCGAGAACTCGATGAAGCAGCTGAACGCCGAGGACCCGCGCGCCGCGGCGGAGGAGTTCATCCAGGTCAACCCGACCAAGCGCTACGGCGAGGCGCCGGAGATCGCGTCGGTCGTCGCGTTCCTCCTGTCGGACGACGCGTCCTACGTCAACGCGACCGTCGTGCCGATCGACGGCGGGCAGTCGGCGAAGTACTGACAGAGGCCCGGGCCCCGGGCCTTGGACTGGAGGCCCGGATCACTCCGCTACAACGTTTGCCGAGATTGGTCGGCCCAACCGTCTAATGCTCCTCACCGCCGCGTGCGCCCCACTGACCCAGCCTCCGATCAGCACCAACGGAGAGGACGTCCGCGCAGCCGGCGGAACCCACGCCCCTCGCTGCTGCTGAACCTGCCTCGTCGAAGTGCCAGAGGTTCCGCTGTGTCCAACACCTTTCGACCGCCAGCACCAATCGCATCCCGGGGGCGAGTAGCGTCAGACTTCCCTCACCGAGCGGCGTCGCCTCGTTCCCCTGGCTATACGCAGCGCAATCCGACGCTGATACATCTGAAGTGGAGGAAAGGCGCTCTCGTCAGGACGGCTCCTTGAAAGCTCGCCTAGCTGCGTCGCAAAATAGCATCTCTTGGCTGCTCAATTAGCGGACCGCCGGGAAGCTTCGCGTTGAGGTAGTTCGGCGCGATCAGAGCCAGACTCCACCACTAGGACCACCCCGGCGGTGAAGGAAACCCCCGGGATACAGCATATTGACGCAGTGCCTCGGTATACTCGACGTCATCACCGCACGCTTCTTCGATCAACTCCGCGAGCAATTCCTTATGTCCCGGCCGGAGTTCTTTCATCCAAGAAACAACAATCATCTCCAGCTTTTCAATCTGGTTCATACGTCCCAAAATTAAAGGCACCAACGCCTTCATTTTCAGCTTATGCAACGTCACCACCCCTCGTGAGTCACCGCCTCTCGCGAACAACGCAGGTCCGCTGAACACAAAATGCTGCTTCAGATCATCCTTATAGGGATCGAGGATGCGCAAGTCAATTTCGTCGCTCCAGTACGCTCCTTTACTAGTGTTGCATCTTTGACAACAGTATCCGAGATTATCCCAATCCAAAGCTCGCTCCGGAAAACGTGATTTGGGCGCGATGTGCTCTACCGCACCGTAACTCACATCTTCCATGAAAGATTCGCAGTACATGCATTTACTTTTCGCGTCGCGCCGCAAGCCCGCAACGATGTCGGCGTGCCTCCAGGAACTTTTGCCATCCTCGACAAACGCCTCCTGCTGAGCGGCGCGATCCGACTCGAGAACCGGCGGAACGGGACCGCGCGAGATTGATCTCAAGCGTCAGCCCTCGTGTCAATGGCGTCGATAGCGGCGGGGAACTGCCGCTCGAGACCCAGAGATGCCAGGCGCTCCTTCAAAGCACGCAAGTCCTCCACCGTCGGGTCGTCTGGCGTGGCAGCAATAGCAGCAGATATGTCTCGCTCGGCCCAGAGAGCGAGCGGGCTATCGAGCCCCAACACCTTTGTCAGCGTCTCGTCGGGTGTCGCCGCCGCATTGAACGTCTCGAGCCGACGCGAACTTACTCTCCCGCGATCATCCCGCTCAAGGGCATAGATGAACGCGTCGGAGTCGGCAGTTACGATGAAGGGACTATGCGTTGCAAGTACAAACCGCACCTTTGGGAAGGAGCGGAGGAGTGCTGGGATGACGGACCGTTGCACCGAAGGGTGAAGATGATTCTCCGGCTCATCGATAACGACAGTGAATGCCTCCGCCCCCCTGCTCCGTAAAAAGATCTGCCACGAAAGCTCGAGCAACGCGCTGATACCGCCTGAAGCAGCCTCGAGAGGGAATTCCGATCCCGCGCAGGTGAGGTAGAGCTCCCCGTCGGCGACAACTAAGCGCTCGAAGTGCAATTCCTCGGGCAGGAGTTGACTAAGAATTGCCTGGAAGCCCTCCCAGATGGATCTTGCTTCCACATTGGGACGAACGGCTTGATTGCCGTAACCGTACAGCGCCGCGCTCACCAGACCCTCCTTCATTCGATACAACGGTGAGAACTGCGAATTCGAGCCTTGATAGCGAGTTTGTACTTCTGAAGCAAATTGTTGAAGCAAGGCTTCGGATTCTGAAAAGCGTGCAGGCAAATTCTGCAATTGCAGATAGTTACTCACGGATCGATGGCTAGAAATGTAGATTCCTGGAACGGGCTGCTGATTAACCATTTGCGGGTAGACGACAGTAACTCCAGGCGCGCCGACCGTCGACTCAGCCATGGATGCAGTGGCACCATTGCTGTAAACCAGCTTCCCGATCTTCGCGGAAGACGAGGATGAACTGCTCTTCCCAGAATTAATCAATTGGGCCGACCAATTGAAATGCGATGAGAGCAAATTTAGTAGCGTAGTCTTACCAGCAGCGTTCACACCAGTGAGAACCGTAAGGCGATCATGAAAAATAATATCGATCTCAGCGAACTGCCGCCAATCTTGGACCGTCAATCGCGAGAAAGTGTTGTGCGAGGTCCAGATACCACGAGCTAGCGCTTCGTTGAATTCCTGTCGCTCGAACCAGGCGGCGGCACCCTTGGTTTCAAGGCTCACGGGAGCCGTGGGACGTCGCATAACAGCCGCCCGCCCATCTGATCTGACTGTCAGCATCCACGGGTCTGGTCGCTCGACGTAGGCGACGTCATCGAGCAGGTCGATCGCTTGCGCGGAGAGCGTTTGTTGGTTCGGATCGGGGCTTCCCATTGATGTGAACCCTCCGACTGTTCCGAAGACCACCTCCAGGGGCACCGACTCGTTGTGGGCGGACAGTAGGCGAAGCACCTCGGTTGCACGTTCCAAGACGGCAGCTACATTCACACCACGATCCTAAAGCGTTGGTTCATCAACGACCCCCATGGCCGCGGTGATGAGCTCCGGCCGCACGGAGAGCGGTACTCTTGTTGTTCCCACGAGCCGGTGGGTTACTCACCGAGGACTGCGCGATCCCGGAGTTCTGTCCCGCCCGATCAGCGGCGAGCTCTCACTGAAGAAGAATCGACGCTCGCTTCCGTGTCGGTCGAACATCTAGTCCTGATGGGTCGGCTACGACACGCTGTGTTCAGTGCGTGGACCACTGCGAACCGGTGCCCCGGTCAGCGCGACGCAGGCAAGGCCGACGCCGCGGAGGCCGCGAAGTTCGCCCAGGGCCTTCTCGGAAGATGACCCGTCGCCGGAGTCAGGGTTGTCACGCTGCGGCACCGATTTGCGCGGGAAGGTCCGACTTCTTCAATTCGGAGGCGGAGGCACTCCTTCAGTGCCCTATGGACCCGAAACGAAGCGCGGAGGGCCATCAGGTTGCACTGGGCACCGTCGGAAGGAAACGGCCTTTCCCGAGGCAGGCACGTCGCGCCTGAGTCGTATGGGCCGGTTAGAAAGCGATGTTATGTCGAACCTCACGCCCGCGGCGACACCAACTCGATGAACCGCGACAGCAGCGCCAGCCCCGGGATCGACGGCGGCAGCGCGGTCGTCAGCGCCGGCGAGTACACGAGGTACGCCGCCCACTTCGCCCGTGACAGCGCCACGTTCAACCGGTTCGGCATGAGCAGGAAGTCCAGCCCGCGTGGGATGTCCGCCGCTGAGGACGCGGCCAACGACGTGATCGAGACCACGGCCTCCCGGCCCTGGAACAGGTCGACGGTCCCGACCTGCGTGCCGCGGAACCCGGCTGCGTCGAGTGCCTCGCGGATCACCGCACCCTGCGCGTTGTAGGGCGCGACGACGATGACGTCCTCGTCGGTCAGCTTGCGCGTGCCTCGGTCGTCCGTCCAGGTCCGCCGGACGACGTCCGCCACGAGGGCGACGACCCGCGCCGCTTCCTCCGGCGACGAGGTCGTGTTCCCCGCGTGCACGATCGGCACCGGGTGCACCCCGGGCTCGATCCCGTCGAGGTGCCGCCCGGAGACCATCGACGCGAGCTGCCCGTCGTAGGAGAGCCCCGACACCGCCGCGGTCAGTGCCGGCTCCATCCGCCGAGTCTTCGCGAGGAAGTACCCGAACTCCGGCGGCAGCACGTGCTCGCCGTCCGCCAGCCACCCGAGCGCGGACTGGTCGACCGGCTCCGGGTGGGACCCCTGCGACACCTGGGGCAGCTGCTGCGGGTCGCCGAGCAGGAGCAGGCGGGACGCGGCGACGGCGGAGGCGATGGTCGGCGCGAGGGAGAACTGCCCGGCCTCGTCGACGACGAGCAGGTCCAGGGAGCGCCGACCGATCGTCGCGTCGTTCGCGAACGTCCACGCGGTCCCGCCGACGACCCCACCGGTGCCCGTGTCGGCGCAGGACTGCAGGAACGCGGCGATCGCTGCGCCGTTCTTCACCGGCGTCCACGCCGCGGCCTCGATCTCCTCGGCGTCGGCCCCGCTCTTCGGCTGCTTCACCACGCGGTCGGCCGGCACCCCGGCGGCGATGACCGCGTCGAGGAAGTTCTCGCTCGTCGCGTGCGACTGCCCGACGACGCCGACTCGCCAGCCGTGCTCGCGCACCAGCTTCGCGACGACGTTCGACCCGACGTACGTCTTGCCGGTGCCGGGAGGCCCCTGGATCGCCAGGTACGACCAGTCCAGCCCGAGCATGGTCGCCACCACGGCGCCGACCGTGTCGTCCCCGACGACCGGCGCCAGCGCCCCGCGCGGCGGCACCCGGCGGAGGAGATCGAGCGCCGGGTCGGGGAGCATCTCCGGGAGGGCGTCGAGCACCGACGCGCCCCACTCCGCGATCGCCTCCGGCTGCGGCTTCGCCCGGGGCGGCGACGACGGTGCCAAGGCGACCGGGAAGTCCGCGTGCGGCTCTCCGCCGCCGACCGGCAGTCGTTCGAGGAGCAGCACCTCGGTGGCGTTCCCGTTGTCGCGCACCTCGAGGATCGTCGCCCGGTCCGTGCCGGCCTTCGAGCCCGGCCCGGGCGCGGGGAGCGACGCCGGAAGTGGGTCGTCGTAGACGAGGTGGGGCGCGCCTCCAGGCCGGAGCCGCGAGCCGGGCGCGAGCGTCCCCGACACCCGGATCTCTCGTGACTGCGACCGCGCACGCGGCATCGTCGCCCAGTCGCGCTCGACGGACGCACGCTCGACGACCAGGACGTCCCGGGTGTCCGCCCACTCTTCGACGGGACTGCGGAGGCGGTCGAAGTGGTCCTGCCAGAAGGTCTTCGCCTCGCGACGGTGGTAGTCGATCGCGGCCGCGGCGAGCGCCAACGCGGTCTGGTCGGGCGTGCGGTCGAGGGCGTCGACGTCCGCCAGGTACTCGGTGAGCGCGACCGTCACCGGGTTCGGCTCGCGCTCGACGGGGACGGGCGGGAGGCCCTCCAACTCGACCACGCTCGTCGCGTCCGGCGCGTGCTCGGCGCGCAGCTCCAGCAACCAGTCGCGGAGGCGCAGCGTCGACCGGCAGTCGTAGGCGTTGTAGTCGGCGACCTGGTCGAGCTGCCTCTGCCCCTCGGCGGAGTCACCGTCCCGGAGCTCCTCGATCGCGTCGACGTAGGCGGTGATGCTGTCCGCCGCGTTCGTCACGTCGCTCAGCCGCAGGTCGTCGCCCATGTATAACGGCTCGAGCTTCTTGATCGAGTAGCTGCGGCTGCCGACGACCAGCGCCTTCCGCACGATCGGGTAGAGGTCGACGAGGACCCCGGTTCGGAGGAGGTCGTCCACCGTTTCCTCCCCCACCCCGTGCCGCGCGGCGAGGGACAGCAGGTGCGTTCGCTCGTACGAGGCGTAGTGGTAAATGTGCATGCCCGGGTACTGCTGGCGGCGCTCCTCGATGAACGCGAGGAAGTCTTCGAGCGCCCGCCGCTCGTCGCGGATCGTGTGCGCCCAGAACGCGCGGAACTCGGCCTGGTCGTCGACGAGGCCGAACAGGTAGTCGAGGCCCCAGTGCACGCCGTCCTCGGTGTGCAGGGGGTCGCCCTCGAAGTCGAAGAAGACGTCACCGGCGTCCGGTGCCGGGATCGCGTCGAGGGCGCGGGGGTCGAGGACGTCGAAGGCGGGGCGCTTGGGCGCGCCGTCGCCGCTGTTCTTGCTCACGTCGCGACGCGCGTTCCGCTCGGTGTCGATCTGGAGGCTCGCCTGCCGCACCAGCCGCTCCTGCGTCGACCGCGGGAGACCAGGCACCGAGGCGGTCCGGACCGCCAGGTCGTCGATCGTCCGCACCCCCTGCCGGATCAGCTTCGTCCGCTGGTCGAGACGCATGCCCGCGACGAGGACCAGGTCGCGGTGCTGCTCGACCTGCTGCTGGCAGGCGCTGCACCGGCCGCAGGAGCTGTACCGCGGGTCGCCCCACTCGAGCGGATCCTGCGCTCCCAGCCGTTCGTCGATCACCCGGTCGAGCTCGGCCCGCTGCGTGCGGTACACCGGCGCGATGTCGGCGAGGTCGTGCGTGGTCGTCGTCCGATCGCCCAGCACGAGGTGCACCTGCGCGCCCGTCGGGATGCCGTTCGCCTGCATCTGCTCGGCGTAGGCGGCGAGCTGCAGCAGGGCGCTGATCTTGGCGTGCCGGGCGAGCTTCGTGTCGTAGACCTCGTACTCGCCGCGGTCGTTGCGCATGATGAAGTCCGCGAACCCGATGAAGCCGGCGCTGTGCTCGGTCGGCGGGGCGTGGAAGGTCGGCTGGAAGAGGACGTCGGCACCGTCCCGCATCGCCTGGATCGCTGCGGCTGCCGCCTCCGGGTACTGCGGCGGGGCCGGGCGTTCGAACTCGACGACGTCGTGCGTCTGCCGGAGTGCCTCGAGGTGGTCGGCCTCGTGCTGGTCCCCGAGGCGCGCGGTGCGGTCGAGCATGTCGTCGTGCTCGTCAGGCAGGGGCTCACTCCGGCCGAGCTTGGCGTCGAGTCGGCGGAGGAAGGCCCACTCGCACGTCGCCCACGTGGTGAGGTCGCTCGGGCTGAGCAGCGCTCGGCCGCTCTCGGTGATCTGCATCCGCTCCCCGCTCTCTCGTGGCCCGACAAGCCTAGGAGCGGGGGCCGACACCTCAGCGCCTGCTGTGGAGAAGCGACCGCAGGGCGACGATCCCTGCCGAGGTCAGCCCGGGCGATATATCGAGCGTGCTTACAAGTCCGACATATGACATGTTCGGTGCAGGACGAGCGTTCGCTCGATCCTGGAAGCCGTCGAACAAGGAGACGCCCATGACGACCCTGTCAGCCCTGCCCGTGACCACCATGACGCACGCGTCCGAGTACGGGGACCTCCGCGTCCGGCGCGTGGCGGCGAGCCGGAACCCCGTCCTGATCATCGTGGTCGCCGCCGCGATCGTCCTCGGCCTCGGCTTCGTCGCGTACCTCCAGGTGCAGTGCGTGTCGCACGGGTACCGCGCGTTCAACGCGGTCGCGAACATCAGCTGGCACGGCGCGGTCAACGCCACCGTGAAGTTCACCTGCGTCAAGTGATCGACGTGCCGGTTCCGGAGCCCCTCGTCGCGCTCGGCTGCACGAAGCGGTACAGGACCGGCACACGCGCCCTCGCCGGGGTCGACCTCACCGTCGGCCCTGGCGAGCTGGTGGCGGTGCTCGGCCCGAACGGCAGCGGGAAGTCGACGTTCATCCACGGCATCGTCGGGCTGCACACGCTCGATGCCGACGCACTCGCGATCTGCGGCCACGACGTCGACGACGTCGAGACGAAGGAGGTGCTCGGCTTCGTCCCCGACGAGCTGCCGATCCCGCAGTCGCTCACCGGGTGGGAGTACCTCGACCACCTCGAGCGCCTCCGTGGCACGTGCGACAACCGCTGGCGAACCGTCCTGATCGACGAGCTCGGCCTGAGCCGCCACCTCGACAAGTTCATCGGCGACATGTCGCACGGGACGAAGAAGAAGCTGCAGATCGTCGCCGCCGTGCAGCACGTCCCGCGTCTGCTCGTGCTCGACGAACCGTTCCGGGGGCTCGATCCCCGGTCGGTCGTCGTCATCCGCAGTGTCCTCGACGTGCTGCGGTTGCGCGGGGCGGGCATCCTCGTGGCGACGCACGACGTCCTCGCCGCCGAGCGGTGGTTCGACCGCGTGGTGATCCTGCACGACGGCGTCGTCATCGCCGACGGAGCACCCGATGCGCTCGTCGCCGCTCGACGAGCGGACTCACTCGAGGCCGTGCTGCTCGCCGCCACCGACGCCGACTCCACCGATGCCGTCGGCGAGCGCCTCCGCTGCGGCCTCGCTGACGCGACCCCGAGCACCCTCGCCACCACCGAGCACAGCAGGAGCCCCCGATGACCGCACTCCGCGTCGCGCTGACCGTCCTCGCTTCGATCCTCGGCGCGGCCATCGTCCTCGCCGTCGTCGCGGCTGCGAGCATCGCAACCGCGATGACCAGCGGCCACGACGTCCACGTGCCGGGCCTCCTCGACATCGCCGTCGGCAGTGGCCGGGACCTGGCGAGCGCCTCCACCGGCGGTGGGGTGCTCGTCTGGTTCGCGGCAGTCACGGTCACCTTCGTCGGCATCGGCCTCGTCCGTCTCCGAGCCAGGCGCAGCCACGATGTGTGAAGTCGCCCGCTTCGCCTGCCTGACCCGGGCGCTGTGGCGCGGCGACGTCACCCGGAGCATCACCGGATCGCGTGCCGGCACCACCGCACTGGAGGCAGCACTCGTCCTCCTCGTGGTCGCATGGCCGACACTCACGGTCCTCTCGGTGGAGCCCGGGCTCGACGGCATCCCGCCGGAACTCCAGCTGCGCCTCCTCGACGACGCCGTGCAGGGAGCCGCACTCGTGAGCGCGTGCATCACCGCCGTGCTCACGGTGTTGATGCCGGGCTCGCGCGCGCTCGAGACGATGCTCGTCACGCTGCCGCTCTCCCGCACGACACGCGCCGTCGGCCCGCTGGTCCCCCTGCTGGTGACCGCACTGGTGGGAGGCCCGGTCGTCGTCTCCCCGCTGCTCGCGCCCGCCGTGCGGCTGGGTTCACCAGCGGTCGCCGTCGCGGCCGTGCTCTTGACGGGAGGCGCGGCCCTCGCCGCCGCGCTCGTCGCCACCGCGCTCATCCGGTTGTTGCGGTGGCTCGCCGTCCGTGTGGGGCTGGCGGAGGTCCTCGCGACGAGCGTCGCGGCGGCGCTGACGCTGGCCGTCGCGGTGGTGGCCCTCGTCGGAGTACGGGGCCTCCCGCTCGCCGCCCTCGCTCCGGTCGACGCGACCGGGTCGGCTCTCGCACTGCGGGCCGTCGCCTGCCTCCTCGCTCTGGCCGTCGGCGTCGTCTCGCTGGTCGGCGCTGCGCGACTCCGCCGCGCCTCCCCGTCGATCATCGGCGTCCGTGTCCTCGTGCATCGCGGGCGGAGTCTGGCGCGGGGCAGGTCCGCCGTCGTCGACGCGCTCCTCTGGTGCCGGGATCCCGCAGCCGTATCGACCCTGCTGCTGATGGCGCTGCTCGTCGTCGCGACAGCCGTGGCCGCGCGCACCGGCAGCTGGTGGGCCGCGGTCCTCGCTCTGCCGCTGCTGCTCGGGGCACCGAGCGCGGTCGGTCTCGTACACTACGGGACGGACCGCACCACATCGTGGCGGCGCAGCACCGTCCTGCCGCTCCATGAAGACCGTTGGGCGATCGTGCGCACGGTGGAAGGGCTCGTCCTCGGCCTCGTCGCCGGCGGGCTGACCGCACTGCTGCTGGTGCCGCGGGACGTCGGGGAGGACTGGTGGCAGATCCTGGCGCTGGTGGCCTTGGCAGCCGGTGCAGGCCTCCTGGCCGGGGTCATGGTGCCGAGCGACCTCGAGCTCCCGGGTGCGTCGGTGTTGGCGGCGGCGCTCGCGGCGGTGCTGACAGGAGTGCCGACGTGGGCGTTGACGCATGCGGCACCGGACGGCCGTTCGCCGGCGGTGCTCGCCGTCGTGGCGGCGGTCCTGGGAATCGCGACGCCCGTCGCCATCCAGGTGCGCCGGCGACGAGCGGTGACGGCGTGACGGTGGAGCCGCACGCCGGTGTGGCCGTCGCTCCGCTGGCGGACGGGTTGCGGGTCCGTGACCCCGCGACGGAGGTCGACGTGGTCGTCCCGTCCCCAGCGCTCGAGGCGTTCCTGCTCCGGAACGGCCTCGGACGGCTGAGTGGCGTACGGCCCGCCGGTGCCGACGCGGGTGGCTGGGGCCGGGCGATGCGGACCACTTCGGCCGCTCCCGGCATCGTCGGCGCGTGCGAGGCGACCGTCGTCGCTGTCGTGCGCGCGTACGGCGTCGTCGCACTCGTCATCGGTGTCGGTCTCGCCGCCGTCTTCACGACGGCAGACGCACCGGTGCGGCTCGTCGCGGGCGCCGCCGTGGCGCCGCTCCTGGCGCTGGTCGTCGTGATCGTGCACGAGGCCGCGCACTGGGCGGTGCTCCGCCTCCTCCGCGGCGGGTGTGCCGGGGCCGTCGTCGTCGGGTGGCGCACGTGCATGGTCGTGCACGCGGTGTTGCCCGCCCGGCAGGACCGGCTCGTGGCCGCAGCCGGACCGGGCGTGGGGTTGCTCGTGTCGCTCGGGAGCCTGCCGATCACGCTCGGGGACTTCGCCGGGGCGTACACGAGCGTCGTCCTGGTGATCGTGAACCTGCTCGGATTCACGCCGCTGACGTCGGACGGGCGGCGGGTGCTCGGCGTCCAGGAGGAGCAGGAGGCGTGGTGACGGCGGCGTGTCGCTCGAACGGGTCACTGGCGGGCAGGACACCAGGCGACCAGACTCGTACCGGATCGGAACGGCATGGGGACCGTTCCGGATACCGCGCTCACTCCCCTCGGGGAAGGACGACCGCATGAGCATGCCGGGGGCATCAGCAGGGCGTCGCGCACGCCACCTGGAGCGAGCGGCCGCCGAAGATCCGGCGCAGGCGGCAGCACTGCTGGCGGAGTCCGGGCGGTTCGCGGTCGCCGAGCAGACCGAGGCGCGGACGGCACAACTCGTCGCCGAGCTCGCTGCCGAGGGCTACCAGCTCCTCGCTGACCGTCGATGGCCCGGGTCGAAGACCGCGCAGGTGGACCTCGTCGTCGTCGGGCGGACGGGCGTGTTCATCGTCGACACGAAGGCATGGCGCGACTTCTCGCTGCAGGACGGCCGGCCGTACCGCGGGCAGGAGGACGTCAGCGACGACTTCGACTCGCTCGCAGCACTGCTCGACAGCACGCAGGAGGCGTTCGCCGAGGTCGGGTTACCGCCGAACCAGGTGCACTGCATCGCCGCCATGCACCACCAGCCGAGGATCGAGGCCTCAGTGGGGACGGTCGAGGTGGTCGGTTGCGAGAGGCTCGTCGACCGTCTCCAACGACCGGGAGCTCGCTTGACCGTGCAGGACGTCGAGCATCTCGCAGCGGTGGCACGCGACTGGTTTCCCGTCATCGTCGACCCCGAGGACGGTCCGTCGGCGCTGCAACTCGACATCGAGGTCGAACCCGCACCGCTCTTCGATCTCGACGAGTTCCACCGGGGCCTCCTGCACCTCGACGAAGCGCCGATCGAGACGTGGATGTCGTTCCTCGACCCCGCTCAAGCGAAGATCGCCCGGCGCAGCTTCAACGGGCCAGCGCGAATCCGTGGGGCGGCCGGCACCGGGAAGACCGTCGTCGGATTGCACCGGACGGCACACCTCGCACGGGCGGCGACGAACACGGTGCTCGTGACGACGTACGTCAAGACGTTCCCGGCGGTCCTCGAGTCGTTGCTGCGCCGGATGGAGCCCGTGCACGCGAGCAAAGTGCAATTCGCCAGCGTGCATGCGATCGCACGGAAGATCTTGGTCGAGCGCGGCGTCCCGTTCGCGATCGACTCCGACCTGATCGACACCGCCTGGTGGCGCGCCTGGCACGCGCTCGACTCCGAGAGCCCGCTCGCGTCTGCCCGCTTTGACGGCAACTACTGGCGTGATGAGGTCCAGCACGTGATCAAGGGCCGGGGCTTGGTCGAGTTCGAGCAGTACGCCCGCGTCGCCCGCGTCGGTAGGAAATACGCGCTGCCGGTCGAACTCCGTGAGCACGTGTGGAAGCTCGCGGAGGCGTACGAGCGCAACCTCACCGCCGCCGGCATCATCGACTGGGCCGACCTCGCCCGGATGGCCCGCGACGAACTCCGCGAACGGCCACTCGACCGGTACGAAGCGATCGTGATCGACGAAGCCCAGGACCTCGACTGCGTGACGGTCGGGATGCTCCACGCCCTCGTCGGCGACCGGCGCGACGGGCTGACACTCATCGGTGACGGGCAGCAGTCCATCTACCCAGGCGGCTACACCCTCGGCGAGATCGGCATCAGTCTGGCCGGCCGAGGGGTCGTCCTCGACGTCAACCACCGCAACACCCGCCAGATCGCCGCCTTCGCACGACGTCTGGTCGAGGACGACATCATCACGGACATCGAGGGCACGGACGCTGCTGGCGACACCGTTGCTGCGATCACTCGGACCGGCCCCGAGCCGGTCCTACGCCGGTTCGCCGGCACCCGTGACCACGACCGCGCCCTCGCAGCCGTCCTGGAGACCACCACCCATCTCGGCGTTCGTGCCGGCGACATCGGGGTGCTGGCGCAGAGCAACAAGTCGGCTGAGCGGATCATCGCGACCCTCCGACGTCAGCGGATCCCGGCGATGTCGATCGAGCGGTACACCGGTCAGACGACGAACCACGTCAAGGTCGGCACGATCAAGCGCGCCAAGGGCCTCGAGTTCAAGCACGTCTTCCTGGCGGACGTGCCACCGCGCCTCCTGGACGACACCACCGGCTCGGAGAGCGAGAGTCTCCTCGAGCGTCGCCGACTCGATCTCCGGGAGCTCTACGTCGGCATGACCCGCGCGCGCGATGAACTCTGGGTGGGCGTCTCAGGCTGACAGCGGCCAGCCGACAGCGGTGCTGCTGCTCCTCGACCGGGCGTACGGTTGCCGCATGCGGCATGGAGACTCGGACAGGGAACTCCTGCGGAAGCACGCCAACCTCCTCATCGACCACGGCGACCCGAGCGCAGCATCGTCCGTCGCCGCCGAGCTGGGCCTGGTCGTCGGAGAGCGCACCGGCACCGAGGGCATCGGCGGCAAGCTGACCCTGTCACCCGGGGCGCTCTGGTTCCGCAGCCACGTCGTGAACCGTGTCCGCCCGGACTTCGGCATCCCGCTCGACGAGATCCGCGTGGTCCGAGACGTGTCGCATGGGCTCTCCCGGCAACTCGAGGTCGAGCTGCGCAGCGGTGCCCGAGCGAGGTTCGTGGTGTGGGGCGTCCCGCGCGTGATCGCGGCGATCGAGGAAGCGAAAGCGGCGGTCTGACCGCCCGCCAGGAACGCCCGAGGCAACCACGTCCGACCGCGGCGGCGACGCCACGGATTACTCCGGTCTGAGCCACGACTCGACCCGGACGAGGTCCTGCCACCTCGGCCCGAGGACATTCCGCAACTCCTGCGGCAGCACCGGGAGCAACGTGCCGACGAAGGCGTCGATCTGAGTGCCCGGCGTCTCGTGCACCCGCACTTCGTACGGCAGCCACGACTCCGGAACCCGCCGGAGACAGTCGAACACCGCGTCAGCGTCCGACGACCGCCCCGACCCACGGGGCGGCTCCCCCAGGACGAGGCCGAGTGACCGCACCACGCGCCCGATGCTGCCGTGATCAGGGAAGCGCCGGACCGTGTCGATCTCCACGAGATGCGGACGGTTGCCGTCCGTTGCGTCCACGCCGGGCTCGGTCTCGGCCCACCAGCGCTGCGGATCCGGGCACGGGACGCAACGAGACGTCCCTCCGGTCGGTTCGGCGATGACGACACCAGCCCGACGCACGAAGAACACCTCCGCGCGCATCCGCCTGCCTTGACCAGCCACTGCTCCATGCTCCCGGCGGGTGGCGCCGATGCGTCACCAGCGCGTTACGGCTCCGTCAACAACACTTCATGACGGTCGCCAGACACAAAAGCCGGGCCCGCCGCCGGACGCTCCCCCCATGGCAGCTTCCGACGCCGGACCCGGAAGCTCGTGGTCAGGCCGTGCGTACGCCCTGCACGGCCTGCTCCGACAGCGCGACGAGATCGTCCGCGCGGAGGCCCGGCCACCCATGCAGCACGGCCCGCCACTCCTTGGGCAGGGCAGCCGCCCCGTACAGCGCTCCCGCGAGGCCACCCGCGATCGCCGCGACCGTGTCGGTGTCGTTGCCTGATCGGACGGCCCGGATGAGCGCGTCCTCGAGCGAGGTCGACCGCCGCACCGCCGCGTAGGCCGCCTGCAGCGCCGACACCACCCACCCGTTCGTCGCGGTGAAGTCGACCGGCTCCGCGTGCTCGGCCGCGACGAGGCGCTCCGTCCAGACACGCCGGGCGGCGGGCTCGAGCAGGTCCAGCCCCCGCAGGACGTCGAGCTCGCCGTGCAGCACCGCGTGCCGGATCGCCACGCACCACAGCACGCACGCGTCCCCCGTGTCCGCCTCGTGGTGCGTCAGGTCGCTGACCGCGCGCGCTGCCGAGGCGAGCCGCTCCTCTTCACCGTCATCCCCACGCAGGTACGCGAGGACGAGCGGCGCCGTCCGCATGAGCGAACCGTTCCCGGCCGACTTGCCGGTCGACTCGTGCACCTCGCGGGCCGCGACGCGGCTGGCGGAGGCGGTCCGGGCCTCCAGACCGTTCAGGACGCGACGCGTCTGGATGCCGACGTCGGGCGCTGTCTGCGCCCAGCCCGCCCAGGCGGCGACGAGACCGTCGAGGGTTGCATCCGCAACCGGGTCGTCACCTCGGGCGACGGCCTGGAGGATCGGCACAGCCATGCTCGTGTCGTCCGTCCACTGCCCTGGTCGCCACCCGAAGGAGCCGCCGCCCTTCATGAGGATCGGCGTCGGTTCCGGGACGGGTGGGTCGAACTCGTACCCGGCGCCGAGGGCGTCGCCGGCGGCGGAGCCGATGACAGCGCCGAGGGTGCGGTCACGGATCGAGGCGTGTTCGGTCATCGGGTGACCTCCGTTCGGGTTTGCGCAGGACTGCGTTAACTCGATGATGCACCAGCGGCGCGGTTTGCGCAACAGCGCGTAAACTCCTCCTCGTGACCGACACCGAGTACCGCGATCCGAACGGCAAGCGCCTGGTGGACTACCCGCACCCCTCCGTGGCAGTCGACACCGCGGTCATGACGGTCGTCGACGGCGAGCTGTCGGTACTGCAGATTCGCGACGCAGTTGACGGTGACTGGCGGCTGCCCGGGACGTTCGTGCACGAGGGCGAACGCCTCGCGGACTCGGTGCTGCGCTCCCTGCGCGAGAAGGCCGGCGTCGAGGGGCTCGCGCCGCGGCAACTCCACGTGTTCGACGATCCGGCGCGGGACTCCCGGGGGTGGGTGCTGTCGGTGGCGCACCTCGACGTCGTACCCGCCGCTGCCCTGACGATCGACTCCGGGCGGGCGCGCCTGATGCCCGTCGCGGCAGCGGGGGCGATGGTGCACGCGCATGACGACATCCTCGGGTACGCGGTGGCGCAGTTGCGGGAGGACCATCGGGAGCGGCCGGACCCGCACGGGCTGCTCGGGGAGCCGTTCACGATGACGGAGATGCGGCGGTTACACGAAGTGGTGCTCGGGGTGGAGTTGCAGCCGGACACGTTCCGGAGGGCGATGGTGGGGCGGCTCGTGGTGGCCGAGGGGAAGCGGGCGGAGGGGCCGGGGAAGCCAGCGGGGTTGTATCGGCGGGGGTGAGTGTCCCCTGGCGCTGGACTTGTCGAGGAAGCCCCATCTGTGCACGTAGCAGGACTCAACAACGCCAACAGAAGCGATGTTCAGGGCGAAGGCCCCACAGCCTCGTCGATGCAGATTTGAGACAGCACAGTGACGGACCGGCAGAGGTCGCTCGCTGTGACCACCATCCTCCGCCCGCTCCCACTCAGTGACCACGACGATTCTCACGTTTTTGCACTGCGAGAAGGTCGGGTGGCGGAAACCGTGGCATGAGTTGCTGAACCCCTCGCTCACCACGAGGAGAAGCTCACGGGCACTTCGGGCTGTTCACGGAGCAGCCGCTGAGTCTTCCGGCTCGAAGAGGGGAAGCTGCCGAAGTTCGCCGGACAACGGGACAGCCTCGATGACTGGCTACAGTCGTCGCATGGCATCGAGCGGCAAGGTCATTGGCGGCACCTACATGGACTCCGCGGTGACCACTGCGTCATTCGGTAGCGGCATCGTGATTCAGAGCGGATTCCGCGGACGGAAGGTCGACGGAGAGACCGTCGCTCAATGGGAAGAGGTACCGCTCGAATCCCGCGGCGCCAAGACGGCCAGCGCCGTCAGCCAGGCCGTCGTGGAGGCAGTGCTCCCGCGCTTCCTGAGTAAGGGAGCATCGGCGGCCATCGGAGCATCGATCGATTCGTCGAGTCGGCCGCCACGTGCAGTGCGAATCGAATGGACCGATGGCAAGCAGCCGTCGTTGCTCAAGCTCCCCGATGATTTGTTCACTCACTTCGAGCTCCTCCTGAGCGCCCGTCGAGCAGTCTCGGCACCAGGGCCGGTCGCGGAGGAAGTTGCCGTCGTGTCGGCGGCAGTCATCGTCGACCCAACCGCCCCTCCGCAAACGATGTCCGAGCAGGCCTTCTCACTTGTTCAAGGCCTCCTGAAGAACCGGAATCGCCCAGCTGAGGAGGCTGTGTCCGTTACGGCCCCCGACCTCCCTGAGCAGCTGAAGCAACTTGCGTCCCTTCGCGACGCTGGGATCCTCACTGAGGAGGAGTTCGCAGCGAAAAAAGCTGACCTCCTCAATCGCATGTGACACGGTGTCGCGGAGGCGAACGATCAGAGAAGAGGCCGCTGTCCTCATCAAGACCTCCGCCGCCCCGAAGAGAAGTCCGGTCAGCCGGGTTCGAACTCGTGGTGCTCGACGCCACTAGCCCCTGGGTGCGCAGGGGGCTGTTCACCTTCGCAGACAGAACAACGGGTGACTTTCGACCAGCGATAGCCCGTCCTCGTGCGCGGCAGCCGCATCTTTTGCACGCCACGTGGGTCAACTTTGAGACCCTCGCCAGCACCTTCGGTACAGGCTGCCCTCGCTCGTGGGGCCATCTAGTACGAGTACTGCGGCGCGGTCCAGCCGGTGCGGCACCGATCACCAAGGGCGCGCCCTTGGTCCCTCTCGGAAGTTCGACCGAAAGGATAACGGGTCGGCTGCGAAGGCCTGAGTCGCGCCTTGTTGCTCATGGCGTGCCGGAACGTTTGACGGCATGAGTATTTTTTGGACATTCTGTATGCATGAGTGATCACCACGGAGCTGTAGCAGTCGACTCGCCTCCTTCAAGGAACCTCGTCCTTCAGCCTGCCGGGCAGAGCGCTCAAGCGAATCTGCAGAGCTCCGTGCTGACGCCAGTGCCGCATCAGAAGTGGTCACCGCATGTCTCCGCTGAAGACCGCTCGATCATCACCCGCAGTCATCCTTCAGGCGACGTCCCGATGTGGGGAACGACGAGGGGGCAGCTCGGCCAGATGCGCAACAAGTGGGATCGCATCGCTGCGGGAGACGCGATCCTGTTCCTGGCTTCAAGCCACGCCTACATGGCAGCGACCATCACTCATAAGTGGGTCAGTGCCGCGCTGGCGGACGAACTCTGGCCAAGGAAGCGGCTTGCTGACGGTTCTGAACTCCCCTGGGAGCTCATGTACAGCTTTACTGAACCGGTCGAAATCAAGGTCTCTTACTCAGACATGAGCGCTGCTGCTTCGACCGTGCGCAGTCTGGGCACTCGCCAACTGAACGTCTACGGCGAGGAGATCGCAGCCGCCGTACTCGGCTTACTGGGAACCGAAACGTCGGATCTGTTGATTCCGCCTGACCAGATCGACTACCCGTCGATAGCCAGGGACTTCGACCGCCTCGACGCAACGGCCGCGACCACACGGAGGTTGGAACAATCATATCTGCGAAGCTACATACTTCCAGGGAGCACGGGGACCTGCGCGCTCTGCGGCAGGCGAATGGAGTCCGTGTTCTTGGTGGCGGCACACATCAAGCGTCGAGCGGACTGCACTCTCGAAGAGAAGAACGATCTGCCGGCGGTGGCCATGCCTGCGTGCAAGTTCGGGTGCGATGAACTGTACGAACGCGGCCTCATCTGGGTAGATGCGACCGGCCGATTGAAGAAAGCGCCGAATCTGCCGGTTGGAGTAGCGCTACGGTACTGGCAGGAGCACCTTCGCGGACGCTCTGTCGGAGTCTGGGAGTCCTCGCCGAGATCCCGTCGCTACTTCGAGGCGCACCGACAGAGCTTCGGTCACGCCTGACCACGGGAACAACGCGGCATCCGAGAAACGGACGAACTACAGCCAGCGCATCGCTGAGGTGCTGCGCGACGGTCGCCGCCGCGTTGGTCAATCGAGCTGGTACCGACGAGCCTCTTGCTTCTGCCAGTGACGGTGGTGAGCGAAGTACCGCTCCGTTGCAGCGTTCCAGGCGTTGCACGTCCTGCCCAAGAGCGCTGCCGCCGCGAATTCAAGGTCCTCGGTGGTGGGAATCCGTCGGGGACCTCGGCGAATCGTTCCGTCGCGAGCGACCACCACGTAACCGAGTTCGAACAACGAGTCGCATCCCAAGCGACAGGCCGACATGACGAGGTCCATGCGGCTCCGTTCGGCCGCCGACGTCGAGGCCCTGCGCTTGATGTGTGCGGTCACCAGCATCGCCACCGGTAGATCCCGTCCACATAAGGCACAAGTAGCGAGCGTCTCGTCGCCGAACAGGTGCCGACGAAGCCGAGTCTGCTCCCCACGAGAGTTCGCAATCACCTGCCGATCCCCGCGATAGTCGATTGAGGAAGGCAGGTCGCTGTCCTCGGGCCAGGAGGGCAGCTGTGCAACATCGACCCGTAGTCCGACTTCGGTCAGCAACCACTGCGCAAGAGCCCCAGCGACTTCAGAGAAGTAGACCTGTTTGACTGCACCCTTCTTCGAGAACGGCCAGCTCGTCTCGTCCCGTGCAGTCCGTAGTTCGAGCGGGATGGCGTCCAGCTCGATCGGGATGTCGACTTCCTCCATGTCGGTCCGAAGCAGCCGCCCATCAGAAGGCCACCGACTCGATGACTCATCAAACGGCGGAGGACCATCGAAAGCGGCTGCTGCAACTCGGCTCCAGCCCCGGATCGCTCCTCGCGAGTAATGAATCACTACGTCGCCCGCCTGCGCTTCGCGGAGCCGGTCCCAGTGAGCGCGTGGAGTTCCGTCTGACTTCCCCGCTCGCGGCCGAGACAGCTTCGGCGCCCAGAGGACTCCTGCACGTCGCTCCTCGTCGAAGGTCAGCCCCTGGTTTACCCAAAATGTCCGCACGGTTCCCCTAACATCCGTTCTGCTAACGCAGGCGAGGCTACCGATCCGGCTCCGGCGACGCCAAGTCAATCCATAGCTCCCTTCCCAGTCCCGGATCGGTTCATCCGTTCGATGAACCGTCGATGCGCCCCGAACAGGTGGTGTCGAGGGGCTGAGGTTCTCGAGAAGATGACGTGAAGCGGCCTCGGCAACTGCCACCCCTGGGGCGCTTCAGAAAGGTCCTTCAGTGCTTCGCAGAGCCGAAAACATCGGGATGGTGCACCGGGTGAACCTGTTCACGCGGAGAGGCCGAGTGCAGCTGACCCTTGGCCGTCACACGTACCTCGTCGGCCTGAAGCTTCGAAAAGACGAGCTCCGCGAGGTCTTTGCCCAGTCAAACCGTCGTCCTGCTTACGTTGGCACTGTGAAGGAGCGCCAGTACTGGTGGTTCCGCGGCCGTTGGTTCTGGGACAACGACGGTCTCAGTGCAGATGACGTGTTCGCGCTCCTCGAGACGCGGGATCGGCGGCAGGCAGCGTCGTTGGCTCGCGCGCAGACCTTGGCTTTCGCGCCGGAACGACCCGTCCGATACCGCCGGACTGCCGTTCCTGCTGAAGTGAAACACTTCGTTTGGGTCCGCGACGGCGGTCGGTGCACGGAATGCGGTTCGACGAACGAGATCCAGTACGACCATGTCATCCCTGTGTCGCGAGGTGGCAGCAACGAGCCTGCGAACATCCAGATCCTCTGCGGCCCGTGCAATCGCCGGAAAGGCGCTTCGGTGAGCTGACCTGCCGCTGAAGGGTCAGGCCGCGCAAGGATCGCAGGCAAACTCCTTTGGATGAGGACCGACTGCATCGCGATGAGAGTCCCCCCATGCCACGATGAAGCCAACGACCCGGGGAGGGGCACCATTGGTCGACAAAGCACTCCGCGACCGCCTACAGACACTGTCGACGGCTGCCACAGCAATCCGCCACCACCGCGCCTCCGTTCAGAACGCCGCCACAACGGCGAAGGACCAACTCCTCACCCGCCGCCTGACGATCACCGGCCCAGCCCTCTCCTGCTCCGTCCTCCCCCTCCGCGCCGCCGACTCGACCCTGGCGGCCGCGATGCAGCACGCCGTCCTACTCCCCCAGCTCGACGCCCCCGCCGAGAACGTCCTCACCGTCCTGACGAAGGACGTCCCCCTCGCCCTCGCCGACGAGGACGCCACCTCCGGCATCGCCGGCATCTTCGCCGGCAAGGACCGCCGCGACGCAGCCGCACGAGCCGACTACTACCTGGCCGAGACGAGCGCCTGGCTCGACGCCAGCGGCGCCCTCACGTCCCTCCAGGCCGTCGACATCCGTGACGTCCCCCGCCCCGACGGCACGCTCGACGCCCTCCTCGACACCGAGGGCCCGCTCCTCACCGCGACCGCGCACCTCGGCCCGGTCGCCTTGGTCGACCTCGCCCCGATGGCGCACCTCCCCACCACGATCGCGACGCTCCGGTCGGTCGTCGAGACCGAACAGGAGGCCCGCAGCCGCGTCCTCGACGCCGGCCACCGCCTGCGAGACGTCGCCGCCCGGCGCGAGCTGAACGCGATGGACATCGACCGCCTCCGCGACGTCACGCGCGACCAGCTCCGCCTCGGCGCCGTCCGGGACGCCGGCATCCGGACGGTCGGCGAACTCCTGCGGGCCCCGATCACCGCCGGACAGCTCCCCGGCGTCGGCGAGACCACCGCCGCGCGCATCAACGCCGCCGCCCGCTCCATCCAGGACGCCGCCCGCGAGGACGCCGCCGTCCAGATCGAGGCTCGCCGTCAGGACACCGCGAGCGTGGCGCTGGTCTCGGCCCTCCGACAGTGGGAGGCCGCGAAGAACGGCGGCGGCCCGCGAGCGGCTGTCCTCGTCGACGAGCTCGCTCCCCTGGCCGACGCGGTCGCGCAGCACGCGGTCCTGGGCATCGTGCACCAGCCGGGCGCCCGGGCCTCCGGCTCGTTCAACCCGGCCGAGGGCGCCGTCGAACGCATCGAGGCGGACGTCGACGACGCGCGCCAGCGCGCCGTCCGCGCAGCCGGCGACCGTGACCGGGTCGCGACGACGGACGACTGGAGCGACTTCCTCGACCGCCCGGCGAGCTACTTCGCGCTCCTCGACGAGGTCGGGCTCACCGACTCGACGACGGCCGGCCGCGGGTCACTCCCCGAGGGCCTGATCGAGCAAATCGAGCAGTTCCACCTCGACACGTCCCTCCTGTCCGCGTCCCTCCGCGGCTACCAGCGCTTCGGTGCCGCGTTCGCCCTCGTGCAGGAGCGGGTCGTCATCGGCGACGAGATGGGCCTCGGCAAGACCGTGGAGGCACTGGCCGCCATCGCGCACATCGCCGCGACCGCGACCGACGGCATGCCCCGCTTCGTGGTCGTCTGCCCCGCAGCGGTGGTCGCGAACTGGTTGCGCGAGACCGAGAAGCACACGTCGGTCCCGGCGTTCCGCATCCACGGCGCCGAGCGTGTCCGTGGCCTCAGCGGCTGGCTCCGCGAGGGCGGCGTCGCGGTCACCACCTACGAGACGCTCGAGTGGTTCCGCTCGCAGGTGCCCGAGGACCAGCGCTTCGCCGCGGTCGTCGTCGACGAGGCCCACTACGTCAAGAACCCCGACGCGAAGCGCACGAAGAACACGCGTGCGCTCCTCGAACGCGCCGACCGTGCCCTGCTCATGTCCGGCACCCCGCTCGAGAACCGCGTCGAGGAGTTCCGCGTCCTCATCGACCACATCCGCCCGGACCTGATGATCGACCAGGACGACGACCCGCTGCGCTTCCGCAAGCAGATCGCCCCGGTCTACCTCCGCCGCAGCCAGGAGGACGTGCTCACCGAGCTGCCCGAACTCGTCGAGGTCGAGGAGTGGACCGACCTGACCCCCGCCGAGGCGCAGCGCTACGCCACCGCGGTCGAGGGCGACAGCTTCCACACCATGCGCCAGCTGGCGATGCTCGACGGCCCTGCGTCGAGCAAGCTCGCGTCGCTCCGCGACGTCGTCGCGGAGGCCCGGTCGACCGGCCGCAAGACCATCGTCTTCTCGCACTACCGCGCCGTCCTGGAGGCCGTGCTCACCTCTGTCGACGGCATCGTGTTCGGTCCGCTCAGCGGTTCGACGACGCCCTCCGGGCGCCAGGACATGGTCGACGCGTTCTCCGCAGCGGCTCCGGGAGCCGTCCTCGTCGCGCAGATCATCGCCGGCGGCGTCGGCCTGAACATCCAGGCCGCGTCGGTCGTCGTGATCTGCGAGCCGCAGCTGAAGCCGACGACCGAGTGGCAGGCCATCGCCCGTGCACGACGGATGGGCCAGCTCGACGTCGTGCAGGTGCACCGCCTCCTGTCCGAGGACGGTGTCGACGCCGCGCTCGTGCGGATGCTGGCGCGGAAGACCAAGACCTTCGCCGACTTCGCTGCCGTCAGCGACACGGCGAGCGCGTCCGCGCAGGCGTTCGACATCTCGGAGTCACAGCTCATCGCGCAGGTTCTCGCGGAGGAGCGTGCGCGGCTGGCCGGAGCCGCGACACCGGAGCCAGCCGTCTAGCGGTCCGAGCCCTGACCGGTCGCGGCGAGCGCCGCCTCCAGCACGTCCTCCTCGATGATCGGGATGCCGTACTGCCGGGCCTTCCGCGCCTTGCCCGACAGGCTGTCGACGTCCGCGGCGATGAGCACGGCGGTCTTCTTCGTGACGTTCGGCGCCGACCGGATCCCGAGCCGCGCGAGGTCCGCCTCGATCTCCGGCCGGCTCCGCCGCATCTCCCCGGTGAGCGTGACGATGCTGCCCTCGCCGAGCTCGACGGCGGCTTCCTCGACGGGCGCCGGCGTCGGCTGGTGCGCTGCGGAGAACGACCGCGCGCCCATCCGTGCCGGCTGTCGGCTGTGCACCGCGTGCTCGAGCTCGTCGTCGGTCACGCCGAGCAACCGCGCGACCCGCTGGAGCTGGATGTGGTCCTGGACGGTGAGCACGCCCTCCGCCCACACCGCTTCGACGAGGTCGCCGAAGTACCGGCGGTGCAGCCCGGCGCGGGTCGCGGCGTCCAGGCCGAACTCGTCCGCGTAGGCAGCGAGCTGCTCGGCGTCGCTCGCCGCGAGCAGGTCCTCGGAAAGTGCTCGGTCGAGGACGGCCGCGTAGAGGGTCGCTTCGACGGTCCCGTCGACGGCCGGGAGGCGGTCCGTCGCCACGTCCACACGCGTCCGGTCCTGCGCGCCAGCGGAACGGCGGCGCGGGACCCACGGCCGGTCACCGCGCGGAAGGCCCGGCCAGCGCAGCGCGGTGGCGCGTTCGCCGTACGTCGCCCACCGCGGGTCGGTGCGGTTCGAGTCGATGTAGGCACCGAGGAGGCGCGCGGTCGCGTGCGCATCGGCGAGTGCCTCGTGCGCGTCCACGAGTTCGATGTCGTACGCACTGCAGCAGTCGGCGAGCTTGCGGCCGGAACCGGGCAGGAACTCCTGCGCGAGCCGCATCGTGCAGAGCGCCGTGCTCGCCTGCCCGAAGGGCGACCGGTGTCCGAGTCGCTCGAACTCCGCGTGCAGGAACCGAGCCTCGAACGCTGCGTTGTGCGCGACCACGACCCGGCCCTGGAGGCGGTCCACGAGGTCCCCGGCGACGTCCGCGAAGGTGGGCGCCCCGGCCATGTCCGCACCACGGAGGCGGTGGATGTGCACCGGCCCGAGGTCACGGCCCGGGTGGACGACGGTCTCGAAGGTCTGCTCGACTTCGCCGTTCGGCGTGACGTGCACGATGCCGATCTCGATGACCCGGTGCCCGTACGACGGGGCGAGCCCGGTCGTCTCCAGGTCGATGACGGCGTACCCGTTGTGCATCGCGCACTCCTCCCCAGCGCCGCGGTCCCGCACGACGTGGAATCATCCTGGCCGTCTCGAGGCGCCCGAGCGACCACCTGTTCGAGGGACCGGCTGTCTCGGCGGTGCGAGGTCGAGCGCCGTCCCGCACCACGCGGCCAACTCGGGGTCATGTGTGGCCACCACCACCGCGCCTCCAGCGTCCCGGACGAGGTCGAGCCCTGCTCTGACCCGCCCTGCGCTGACGTCGTCGAGCCACGCGGTCGGTTCGTCGGCGAGGACCAGCCTCGGCCGCTGCACCAGCAGCCGTGCGACCGCCACCCGCTGCTGCTCACCACCGCTGAGCAGCCCCGCTCGGACCTGTTCCCGGCCGGTGAGTCCGACCGCGTCGAGCGCGGTGCCGATGCGGTCGCCGAGCTCCGCCCGTGTCAGCCCCTGCGGTCGGACGACGCGGAGGTTCTGCCGGACCGACCACTCGGGGACCACCGCTTCGTCCTGCGGGATGAACCCCAGGGCGTCCCGCCGCAAGCGCCGCAGCGTCCGGCAGTCCGCATCGTGCAGATCGATGCCGAGGACACGCACAGTGCCCCGGGTGGGACGTTGCAGCCCGCCGAGGCATCGCAGGAGTGTGGACTTCCCCTGCCCCGAGACACCTCGGACGGCGACGGCCGATCCGGGTGCGACCGTCAGGTCCACCTGGTCCCAGAGCGTGCGGGTCGGGACGTCGAAGCCGAGCCCTTCGGCACGGAGCAACGGTTCGCCGCTCATCGTCCACGCCCTCGACCGCATGCGGTGAGCACGAGAACCACGGTCACGAGCACCGCGGACGAGAGCGCTGCGATCGTGCTCGTGACCGCGGACGCCCCGAGCGACCCTGCGCCCGACCCTCCGGTGACGAGTCGTGCGACACCCGCGGTGCCGGCGGCCGCGACGACCGTGGTCGCCACGAACCGGCGGTGCAGCGCGACGGGGTGACGTCCGACGAGCGTCCACAGTCTCGCCGGGCGACGCGATCGGAGACGGTGGTCGGCGACGAGCGTGCTGGTGGCGAACACGACGGCGGCCGCCGCGAGGACGACGGCGGTCGCAGCGGCGCGTCGTTCGTGCCGGATCGCAGCGAGTTCGCCCTCCACGACTGCGCCGACGCGTCGGACCTGGAGCACGACCCCGTCCAGACCAGCATCGTGGACGGCCCCGATGAGCGCGGAGCGGCCGTCAAAGCGGACTTCACCGTTCGCCACGGCCGTCCCGATGCGGTTCGGCGCGATGTCGGCCGGATCGGGGACGACCAGGACGGGGATCTCCGGCCACGTCGGTGCTTCCGGTGGGAGCGCTCTGGTCCAGTCGATCACTGCCTGGGTGATGTCCGCCGTCGAGGGCACCGCGACGGCGTGCACCGTCAGGGCGTTCCCCGGTTCCGATCGTTCGACCTCCCACCCTGCTTCGAGATCGGCTCGGGCGGCGTCGCGCAGGGCGTCGGTCGCCGAGGCGAGGACGGACGGGACGAGCAGAACGGGGTCGCCGCCACTCGCGGCGATGACGGTCCGGTACTCCTCGAGGGCGACGGTCGCGTCTCCGACCAGCGTGAACTGGTCGACGAAGGACGTCTGGGCCATGCTCGCGCTGCCGGTGGTCAACGGTCCGAGTGCCAACCGGCCGAGTGCCACGTCTTGGTCGTACTCGGTGAACGTCGTCCCGAGCACCACGTCGTTCCCGTGCGCTGCTTCTGCGACCAACGTCTCCTCGAGCGAGGCAGCGAGGGCCCGTTGCTGTGCCGTTGCGTCACCGAGGACGACGCAGAGCAGGACGAGCCCGACTCCTGCCGCGGCGACGACGGCGCGTGGCCATCGCGGCGTCCGCGCAGTCCCGACACGGGACAGCGTCAGCAGGGTGAACAGGCAGTGTCCGCCGATCACCGTGAGGACGCACGGGATGACGAGGAGAGCAACGGCTGCCGCCATGAAGTACCACACCGGCGCTCCCGCGCGCTGCACGACCAGGAACAGGACGATGGCACCGGCAGCGAGCAGGACCGCGGTTGCGGTGAGGAGCGCGATCGCCCCTGCTTCCTGTGCGATGACCGCTCGACGCGACCACCCCACGGTCGAGCGGAGGCGTTGCCGAGGGGCCCGTCGGACGGACTCCGCGACCAGCGCGATCACGGTGCCCAGGGCGATGGCGATCAGCACGGCGGCCGTGGACGGCTGCTCGAGTGCTGCGGCGATCGCTCCGAACGGGTCCGGCGTGAGGTCGGCGTACTCGTACCCGGCTCGGTCGGCGTCGTGGAGGAAGGCGCGGACGGCAGCGGCAGAACCGTCGACCGCGTAGGTCGTCCGGAGGTCGAGGTCTCCGCTGTCCCGGACCGGGACGACGGTGGCGGCGCCGAGGAAGACCGGCTCGACCGGCCTGCCCCTGATGGTGAAGGCGGTCCACGAGCCCGGCTTGCCGTCGCGATCCGGGACGATCGCGGACAGGTCCACATCGGCCTGGTCGGCGAGTCGGCGGAGCGTCGAGGTCTGCTCGTTCGTCGTCAGACCGTAGGGCAGGTCGGTGATCGCGATGCTGGTCCGCCCGGCGAGCAACCCGAGCGACTCGACGCTGCCCACGACCGACGCGAGGAGCGCGCCGGTGCCGATGGCCACGGCCGCCACCGCGACGACGGTGGCGGCCGCGAAGGCCCTCATCCGCGCGTGGCCCAGAACGCCTGGTTGCCGGACACTGCCGCGGGACGATGTGCGTTCGCGATCGCCGTCGGGGGCACCCACGCCGAACGGGTGACGACACCGTGCGACTTCACGGACGCTCGGTGGGTCGACCGCGGGTGTGCGTAGACGGAGTGCACCTCGCCGCTCCACACGCCGTAGGACCATGTCCCTCCGCCGACGTAGGCCGTCCCGTTGCGTGTGACCGGACCCCGATCAGCGTCGGCGCTCCCTTCCTGCACGGCAGCAGCGTCACGCGCTCCGGTCGTGGCGGTCGCAGTGGTGCTGCTGAACGCGACCGACAGCAGCGCCAGCACGCTCGCAGCGATGACGACGTTCTTCTTGTTCACGATGCAGTGTCCTTCCGTCAGGGTGAGGCGGGGACCGCCCGGTCACCACGGTAAGCAGACGAAATGCCACATCGGGAACTCTGCGTATTTCGCTGCTGGTCGGCGTCGGGCATCCTCCGATCGGAGGACCCACCTCCGCCTCCCCCACCGACCCCGGCGCTGCGTGCCACTGCGAGGCTGATTGCATGCCCAACAGCCCCGCCATCGAGGTCCGCAACCTCACCAAGCGCTACGCCACCGGCCACACCGCCGTCGCCGACCTCTCCCTCACGATCGACCGCGGCGAGACCGTCGCCCTCCTCGGGCCGAACGGCGCCGGCAAGTCGACCACGGTCGAGATCCTCGAGGGCTTCCGCTCCCGCACCTCCGGTGAGGTCAACGTCCTCGGCACCGACCCCGCCCGCCCGACCCGCGAGCACAAGGCCCGCGTCGGCATCGTCCTGCAGACCAGCGCGGAGTCGCCGAACGTGACCGTCGCCGAACAGCTGACGCACTTCGGCCGGCTCTACCCGCGCAGCCGCAGTGTCGAGGAACTCCTCACCGCGACCGGCCTGGAGGCCCAGCGCAACACCCGGATCAGCCGTCTGTCCGGTGGGCAGCGCCGCCGCGTCGACGTCGCCCTCGGCGTCATCGGCCGACCGGAGGTCCTCTTCCTCGACGAGCCGACCACGGGCTTCGACCCCGAGGCCCGTCGTCAGTTCTGGGACCTCGTCGACGGCATCAAGCGCGAGGGCACGACCGTCCTCCTGACCACGCACTACCTCGACGAGGCCGCCCACCTCGCCGACCGCGCGGCGGTGATCGCGAACGGTCAGCTCAGGGCACTCGCACCGATCGACGAGCTCGGCGGGACGGAGGCGCGGACACCGCGCGTCCGCTGGCGGGACGCCGGCGGAACACGGCACGAGGAACGCACGCCGGACCCGGTGGCACGCATCCGCAGCACGACGACGCCGATGCTCGACCTCGAGGTCATCCGCCCGTCCCTCGAGGACGTCTACCTCGAGATGGTGGCCTGACCGATGACGACTCCGAACCCGAGCCCCGTGTCCCTCGGCACCGCCCGCATCGCCTACGAGGTCCGCTCCTACTTCCGGGCCCCCGAGTCCGTCTTCTTCACCTTCCTGTTCCCCGTCGTCATGCTCGCGCTCTTCTCGGTCGCCTTCGCGAGCATGCGGGACATCCGGGGAGGGACGGCGAGCGTCGACTACGCGACGTACTACCTCCCAGGCCTCGTCGCGACGGGCATCCTCCTGTCGGGCACACAGGCCCTCGGCGTCGACATCGCCGGCGAGCGCAGCGACGGCACGCTGAAGCGTCTCGGCGGCACGCCGCTCCCCGTGATGTCGTACTTCGTCGGCAAGATCGGCATGGTCCTGGTGACCACGCTGGTGCAGACGGCGATCCTGCTGGCGGTGGCGAGCCTCCTGTTCGGGGTGACGCTCCCGACGGACGCCAGCCGTTGGGGCGTCTTCGCCGGTGTGTTCCTGCTCGGCATCGCCACGAGCAGCGTCCTCGGCATCGCAGTGTCCGCCCTCCCCCGCGAGGGCCGCCGTGCCACCGCGACGATCGTCCCGATCGTCCTGGTGCTGCAGTTCATCTCCGGCGTCTACCTGCCCTTCATGCAGCTCCCCGAGTGGTTGCAGACCGTCGCCGGTGTGTTCCCGCTGCGCTGGATGGCGAGCGGCATGCGTGCCGTCTTCCTGCCGGACGCGTTCGCGTCCGCCGAGCCGGGAGGCTCGTGGCACCTCGGTCTCGGAGCCCTCGTCATGGCAGCGTGGCTGGTCCTCGGCCTGGTGGCCTGCCTCCGCACCTTCCGGTGGAACCGCGAGGACGGATGAAGTCCGACCGAGCAACCCCTGTGGACAACTCCCGGCACGACACCGAGGGATGGGAGGCTGTGGGCATGCGAGCAGACGACGCCACCGCCACGACGTGGGCGCGCAACCGGTGGTTGCACGTCTTCTTCGCGGCCACGATGGTGATGACCATCGTGATCGCGGTGGCCGGCTGGTCGCCGTGGGCGACGCGGTGGCCGGCCTTCCTGACGGTCGCGGTGCTCGTCCTGGCCTACGCGACGTACGGACACCGCGGCTACGACCAACCGCGTGCCGCCCAGGCATTCGTCCCGCTCCTGCTCGTCGCCGCGGTCGTGCTCCCCGCGGTGACGCCGAGCGCCGCGTTCGTGCAGTGCATCCTGTTCCCGCTCGTCTGGACCCAATCACATCGTGTCCGCTCGGGCGTGCTGCTCTCGGTCGCGGTCGGCGTGCTCAGCGGCGTCGGCCTGCAGGTCTCCGGCGGATCCGACGCCCTGATCGCCACCGTGCTCATCGAAGCGGTCAGCGTCGTGGGCACATGTGCGATCGGGTCGTGGATCACGAGCGTCTCGAAGCTGTCCGAGGAGCGGCGCCGGCTCGTCGACGAGCTCCGCGTCTCGCAGGCGTCCCTCGCCGAGGCCCACCGCACCGCCGGCGTGACGAGCGAGCGAGAGCGGCTCGCGCGGGAGATCCATGACACGGTCGCCCAGAACCTCGCGGGCATCGTGATGCTCACCGAGCGGGCCCGGAAAGACCTCGCCGACGACCGGGTGGACGTCCTCGACGAGCGGCTCACCGTCCTCGAGGAGTCAGCCCGCGCCGCGCTCGAGGAGTCCCGCGTCCTCGTCGCCGCGGGTGCAGCGGGCACCACCCGCGACACCCTCGCCGGAGCCCTGCACCGCCTCGGCGAGCGCCACACCCGCGAGACCGGCACACCCGTCGCCGTCGAAGCAGCTGACGTCCCGCTCGAGCGGGACGCGCAGGTGGTCCTGCTCCGCGTGGCGCAGGAGGCCCTGGCCAACGTCCGCGCACACGCCGGCGCCGCCTCGGTGCAGGTCGGCCTGATCGGTGAACCGCACCAGACCGTGCTCCGCATCATCGACGACGGCAACGGGTTCGATTCGACCGCGCAGTCCGCCGGGCGCGGCCTCCGCGGGCTCCGTGAGCGGCTCGCCCTGGCCGGCGGGACCTGCTCGATCGAGAGCACCCACGGAGGAGGGACGGTCGTGCGGGCGACCCTCCCGGCCGTTCCCGCGTCGCACTCCGACCCCGTCGCGGAACAACAGAGCGCCGAACCAGAAGGACGATCCGCCGCCGGGGTCGTGGTGTCGCGGTGATCCGGGCCATCGTCGCGGACGACCACCCCATCGTCCGGTCCGGGATCGTCGCGCTGCTCCAGGCGGCGGACGACATCGACGTCGTCGGGCAGGTCGCCGACGGGGCTGCAGCGGTGTCCCTCGCACTCGCCGAGCGCCCCGACGTCGTCCTGATGGACCTCCGGATGCCCGTACTGGACGGCGACGCGGCCACCGCCGAGATCCTCGCGGCCGCCCCCGACGTGCGGGTGCTGATCCTCACGACCTACGAGTCCGACGACCAGATCCTCGCCGCCATCGAGGCCGGCGCCACCGGCTACCTCCTCAAGGCCGCGCCCGAATCGGAGATCCTCGCGGGTGTCCGTGCGACCGCCCGCGGCGAGACGGCCCTCGCACCGTCGGCCGCTGCCGCACTGGTCCGGCGGACGGTCGGCACGAAACCGACCGGCCCGTCCCTGACGCCGCGCGAACTCGAGGTCCTCCGGCTCGTCGCGCAGGGCAACAGCAATCCGGCGATCGGCCGCGTCCTGTTCCTCAGCGAGACCACCGTGAAGACGCACCTCGGCCACGTCTTCGAGAAGCTCGGCGTCAACGACCGAACCCGTGCGGTGACCCGCGCGATGGAGCTCGGCCTCCTCCCCTGACCTCGTGCGATCAGGGCTCCGGAGTCGCGACCAGTCGTCGCGCTCTCACGCGTACCGCGCCGCTCGCGCAAGCGCCGTCAGGTGGTCCCGCACCTCGCTCGGGAGCGCTGCCCGTGTACCCGACGGAGACGAGGCGCTCGGGACTCGGTAGGTGTCGACGATGTACGCCGCGTGTTCGAGGACGTGCGCCGCGAGCGCCCCCACATCGACCATGCCGTCGACCATCACGAACTCCGGTCCGTGCTCCGGGTCCGGAACGGCACTGGCGTGTTCCTGCAGCTCGCTGACGAGGACTTCGATCAGGTCCATGGGGAGCGCCTCCTGCTCGTGGTGGTTGGTTCGTGGGCTCGGCGTCCCGGATGACGAAGCGTCAGTCCGGGATCGGCACGAACCGCGGTCCCTCGTACCCGTTCCGCGACACATGCGCCGTGAAGTCCGCCAGCGACCGCACCCAGTGCCCCCGCTCCCCGTACAGCGCCTGGTACACGACCAACGGCTCCTCGGTCTCGACGTCCTTCGCCACGAGCACGACCTCGTACTCCCCGCCCTTGAAGTGGCGGTACCGGCCGGGCGTGACGTCGCTGCTCATGCCCCGATGCTACGGCGACGGCCGAACCCGCCTACGCTCGAACAGATGCCCGCACCGCGCTCCGCCCTCACCCCGAACGACAGCCCGATGCCGGACACCACCACCCCGGACGGCACCACCCCGGACACCACGACCGCCCGCGACGGCTTCATCCGCGTCCGCGGCGCCCGCGAGAACAACCTCCGCGACGTCGACGTCGACATCCCCCGCGACCGCATCGTCGCCTTCACCGGCATCTCCGGCTCCGGCAAGTCGAGCCTCGCGTTCGGCACGGTCTTCGCCGAGGCCCAGCGCCGCTTCCTCGAGTCCGTCGCCCCGTACGCCCGGCGCCTCATCGCGCAGGGCTCGACCCCGCACGTCGACTCGATCACGGGCCTCCCGCCGGCGGTCGCCCTGCAGCAGCGCCGCGGTGCCCCGAGTTCCCGCTCGACGGTCGGCACGCTCACCACCCTGAGCAACTCGACGCGGATGCTCTACTCCCGCGCGGGCACGTACCCGGAGGGCGCCGACCGCCTGGAGTCCGACTCCTTCTCGCCGAACACCGTCGCCGGCGCCTGCCCACGCTGCCACGGCCTCGGGACCGCGCACGAGGTGACCGAGGCGTCCGCCGTCCGCGACCCGTCGCTGAGCATCCGCGACGGAGCGATCACCGCATGGCCCGGCGCGTGGCAGGGCAAGAACCTCCGCGACGTGACGGCCGGTCTCGGCTACGACATCGAACGGCCGTGGCGGGACCTCCCCCAGGAGGACCGCGACTGGCTCCTCTTCACCGAGGAGCAGCCCGTCGTCGAGGTCAGCCCGAAACGCGACCGCGTCGCCAAGCCCTACAAGGGCCGGTTCTGGAGCGCCCGGCAGTTCGTGATGCACACGCTTGCTGACTCCCAGAGCGAGACGCAGCGCACCAAGGTGCTGCAGTTCGTCGAGTCCGGCCCGTGCGCGCTCTGTGGCGGCACGGGTCTGACCCAGGCGGCACTGGCGGTCACGTTCGGCGGCCGGACGATCGCCGAGCTGAACGCGCTACCACTCACCGACGTCGCGGACATCCTCCGACCGGCCGCCGATCTCACCGATGCCGCCGCCGCGACGTCCCGTGCGACCTCGGGCGAGCGCACCGAGGTCGCCGTCGCCATCGCCCGTGACCTCCGCAGCCGCGTCGAGGTGCTCACGGGCCTCGGCCTCGGCTACCTCAGCCTCGACCGCGCCACGCCGACGCTCTCCCCCGGCGAGATGCAGCGCCTCCGCATCGCCACGCAGCTCCGGAGCGGTCTGTTCGGCGTCGTCTACGTCCTCGACGAACCGAGTGCGGGCCTCCACCCCGCCGACGCGGAGCCGCTCGTCCAGGTCCTCGAGGACCTCCGCGCCAGCGGCAACAGCGTCTTCGTCGTCGAGCACGACATGCGCATCGTCCGACAGGCCGACTGGATCGTCGACGTCGGGCCGGGTGCCGGCTCCGCCGGCGGCACGGTCCTCTACAGCGGCCCGGTCGAGGGGCTCGCCGACGTCGAGGCGTCGGTCACCCGCCGCTTCCTGCAACCGCGTCGCCCCGGCCTGGAGGCCCGCCCTCCCCGATCACGGATCGGCACCCTGGAACTGCGGAACGTCACGCAGCACAACCTCCGCGGCCTCGACGTCGACCTGCCGCTCGGGGTCCTCACCGCGGTCACCGGAGTATCCGGCTCGGGCAAGTCCTCACTGGTCGGCGGCGTGCTCCCTGCCGCCGCGCTCACGCACCCCACCATCGGCCGGGTGGTGGAGGTCGACCAGAAGCCGATCGGCCGCACGCCCCGCTCGAACCTCGCCACTTACACCGGCCTCTTCGACGCGGTCCGGGCGGCGTTCGCAGCGACTGACGACGCGAAGGCCCGCGGCTGGACGGCCGGGCGGTTCTCGTTCAACGTCGTCGGTGGTCGGTGCGAGGTGTGCCAAGGCGAGGGGTCGGTCTCGGTCGAGCTGCTGTTCCTCCCCGGCAGCTGGGCGCCGTGCCCGGAGTGCCACGGTGCCCGCTACAACGCCGAGACCCTCGAGGTCCGCCTCGACGGAGCGACCATCGCGGACGTCCTCGGCATGACCGTCGACGAAGCGACGTCGTTCCTCGCCGACCTTCCCGCCGCCGCCCGCGCACTCGACGCCCTCGGCCAGGTCGGTCTCGGCTACCTCCGCCTCGGCCAGCCCGCGCCGGAGCTCTCCGGCGGCGAGGCGCAGCGCATCAAGCTCGCGACGGAACTCCAGCGCGCCCGCTCCGGGCACACGCTCTACCTGCTCGACGAACCGACCACGGGCCTCCACCCCGCCGACGTCGAGCGGCTCACCGAGCAGCTCTCCCGCCTGACGGACGCCGGCAACACGGTCGTCGTCGTCGAACACGCGATGTCGGTCGTGGCGGCTGCCGACCACGTCATCGACATGGGCCCGGGCGGCGGCGACGCCGGCGGCCAGGTCGTGGCGGCGGGCACCCCGGCGGAGGTCGCTGCCTCGTCGGAGAGCCGCACCGCGCCGTACCTCCGCGCCGAACTCGGAGCGTGAGCCCCATGACGGGCCCCGAGGTGACCGCCGCCGACGTCCCGCTCGACCTGGTCGGAGGCGTCCTCGACGCGATCACCGTGAGCCACCAGCTCGACCTGCGCTTCTCGACCGGCGCAGCGGTGACGATCGAGACCCCGTTCACCCTGACGTCCCCCGTCGGCACCGCGACCCTCCACGACCCCGACGACCCGACTTCCCTCGCCGCACCGCTCCGCCTGCTCCACGACACCGTCCGGCACGCCCGTGTCGACCACGACGTCCTGACCATCGGCTTCGACGGCGGCACGGTCCTCACCGTCGGTCCGCATCCCGACTACGAGTCGTGGCACCACCACACCGCGGCAGGGACACGGATGATCGGTCTGCCCGGCGGCGGCGTCGCCATCTGGCTCCCCAGCGACTGACCACACGGGGTTCTGCACAGATCGCATCGACGAGCCACGACGTGCTCCGCCCGTTCCGTACGGTCGTGGCATGGACCGATGGGAAGCCGACGCGGAGCGCAGCCGTCACATGGGCCGGTTCGGCCGCCGGGACACCGCTCCGGAACTCGCCCTGCGCCGTGCGCTCCACGCCCGCGGCCGGCGGTTCTTCGTCGACCGCCGGATCAGCACCCGCACCCGAGCACGCGCCGACCTCGTCTTCCCCCGAGCCCGGGTCGCGGTCTTCGTCGACGGCTGTTTCTGGCACTGGTGCGAGGAGCACGCGCAGCTCCCGAAGGCCAACGCCGAGCTGTGGCGGGCAAAGCTCCTCGCGAACCGGCAGCGGGACGCCTGGCACGACGCGGTCCTGCGCAGCGAGGGTTGGGCGGTCATCCGCATCTGGGAGCACGACGAGGTGCAGCGGGGCGCCGATCAGGTCGAGGCAGCACTCGACCGCTGGCACCGCATCGCCTGCGGACACCGCGGACACCGTGTCAACCCGCCGCGGCGAACGCCTCCCGCGCCCCGGCAGCGTCCGCCGCCGGCGGCTGACCGTAGGCGTCCCGGTAGTCGCGCGAGAAGTGCGACGCGCTCCGGTACCCGACGGCCGCCGCCGCTCGCGCCGCGGTCTCCCCGAGCACGACCATGCGTCGGCGGGCCTCCCCGAGCCGTGCGCGCTTGAGGTACTGGGCGGGCGACATCCCCGTCGCCTGCTTGAACCGCGTGAACAGCGTCGAGGCGCTCGTCGTGAGCACGGCCGCCAAACGGTCCATCGACCACGCCTCGTCGAGCCGGCCGTTCAACAGTGCCGTGGCCCGTGCCACCACGGAGTCGTTGTCGAGCGCGGCGAGGATCCGCGGTGCCTGCTCAGTCTGGAGGAGCCGCAACACGACCTCGCGGGAGACGAGCGGGAACAGCACCGGCACGTCCTCGGGCGTCGCGAGCAGTCCGACGAGGCGCCCGAACGCATCCGCCAGGGGTGCGGTCCAGGTGCCCAGGCGCGGTAGTTCGACGAGCGGTGCGGCTGACCGGGACATCGACGCGGCGACCTCGCCGACGACGACCGGGTCGAGCCGCCAGACCACCGACACGAAGCCACGGTCGGGATCGACGGCGGTGACGCCAGCGACGACGGGGAGGTCGACCGGCGTGATGAGGAAGTGCTCCCGTCCCCACTCCTGGTCGTCGTCCCCGACCACCGAGCGCTTCCGTCCGACGAGCACCACCGACAGCGACGGGACGTACCGCTGGTAGCCGAGCTCCGTCGGCGCGGCGACCCGCGAGACCCGCATCTGCAGTGCGGCAGCGCGCCCCGTCGCTCCGGGCACCGGCAACATCCCGCCGTCGGCCCAAGCACCGCGTGGCACCGGCGGGATCCGCTCGGCGTGCGCCAACGCGGTCGCGGCAGCACGGTCGAGTGCGTGCGCCACCTGCTCGTCCATCACGCCACCGTACCGCCGGACGACAGCCGCCGAGTCGCCGGACAACGACCACCGGAGTCGACGCGGCGCCGTCACCGGATCCGGCAAGGAGTCGGCCGATCCGAGCAAGGCCGACCCGCACCGGGAGCACGAGCATCGGAGCATGACCACGAACCCCACCACCACGACCCCTGTCCCCGGCACCACACTCGCCGGTCGGACCGCCCTCGTCACCGGCGCCTCGAGCGGCATCGGCGAGGCGATCGCCCACGAGCTCGCTGCCGCCGGCGCTGCCGTCGTCGTCGCCGGCCGCGACGCCACCCGCACCGAAGCCGTCGTGACCGCCATCCGCGCCGCCGGCGGCACGGCCGAGGCCGCCGTCGTCGACCTCGCCGGTGACCCTGACGACGTGCGTGCCCTGGCGGCCCGGGCCACGAGCCTCCTCGGCGGACGCGTCGACGTCCTCGTCAACAACGCCGGCGTCTACCCGGGCGGGCCCACGGCGTCCCTCAGCGACGCGGACATGCACGCGCTCTGGGCGACCAACGTCCGCGCGCCCCACCTGCTCGTCGGAGCGCTCGCCCCGGCGATGGCCGAGCGCGGCGCGGGAGCCGTCGTCAACATCGGGTCGTGGATGGCTCGCGTCGGCGTCCCGTTCATGGCCCTCTACCCCGCGACGAAGGCGGCCGTCGAGCAGTTGACGCGAGCGTGGGCGGCCGAGTTCGGCCCCGCCGGCGTCCGCGTCAACACGGTCTCCCCCGGCGCGACTGCCACCCCGGGCAACGCCGACTCCGCCGACGTCCTCGCCGCGATGACCGCGGGCACCCCGGCCGGTGTCCCGGTCCGCCCGGTGGACATCGCGCGAGCCGTGCGCTGGCTCGTCTCCGACGACGCCGCCTTCGTCCACGGCGCGACCCTCGACGTGGACGGCGGCATCGCCGCAACCCGCCTGCGCTGAAGCCACCCGACCGACAGGAGGCCCGACACTGACCGGTGCCGGGCCTCCTGTCCCCGCGCGCTCACCAGGTCACGAC
>JASCOJ010000300.1 GCA_029959645.1 Microbacteriaceae bacterium PS02332
GGCTCGGACTGCGCTTGCAGGTCCTCGGTAATCAGCATGCAGACGCCGGAGGAAGTTCTCAACGTCCTCGTCACTCACCTCGTCTGCATCGAGGACCTGGTACTTGGAGAGCATCCCCTGAATCTCCTCGGGAGAGAACCCATCGATGTAGAAATCGAGGTAATCAGCAACAGACGCATAATCGCGGAACCAACCCTGGTACAGGTTGTCGACGAAGCCCCCAAGCAGTGGAAGCTTCGTCTCCCGGTTAGCAGAGGTTATTTCTTCGATGGTGGTCATCTCGGTAC
>JASCOJ010000301.1 GCA_029959645.1 Microbacteriaceae bacterium PS02332
AGTCGGTCCCGGTCGTCTGCGTCGTGAAGGACGCGCGCCAGCCCGGCAGCGTGTAGTGCGACTGGTCCTGCATGAACGTGTAGGCGACGATGTAGTCGTTCCCCGCCGCGATGAAGGCGAACACGCTCGTCGCGATGACGCCGGGCATCACGAGCGGGAACAGCACCTTCGTGAGCACCTGCCAGGTGGACGCCCCGTCGATGCGGGCGGCTTCCTCGACCTCCATCGGAATCGCGAGGAAGAACCCGCGCATGACCCAGATCGAGAACGGCAGCACGGCGGCGACG
>JASCOJ010000302.1 GCA_029959645.1 Microbacteriaceae bacterium PS02332
GCGTCGACCTGTCGGTGCGCGCCCGCGACCTCCGCGAACTCATGGACGACCCGGACTGCGACCCGGCGACGCTCGCGCGGCCCTACCGGCGCTTCGCCCTGGTGAACGCCCTGGTGGGTGGGTGGCGGGCCGCCTGGCGGACGCACGTCGCACCGGCGTTGCCCGCGACCGGGCGTGCTCGGGTCCTCGACCTCGGCTGTGGCGGCGGCGACCTCGCCCGGGCGCTGGCGCGGTGGGCGCGGGACGACGGGTTCGACGTCGAGGTCGTCGGTGTCGACCCGGACC
>JASCOJ010000303.1 GCA_029959645.1 Microbacteriaceae bacterium PS02332
GCCCAGGCGATCAAGACGCCAGACGACGAGCGTGTCGCCTGGGCGGAGCTGGTCGAGGAGCTTCGTCAGCTCGGGGCGGTGCTCGAGCGAGCCCGACATCGTGTCGCCCCACACTCGATAGCAGCCCGCTGCGTTCAACGCGTCAAGCTGCAGCGACGCATCTTGATCGGGCGTCGACACTCGCGCGTAGCCGAGGAGCTCTCCCATGCTCGAGAACGTAGCGGAACTCGCCGTGCACAGCTGGTAACGACTCATAGATACCGGCACTGAGTATCGCTACACGAC
>JASCOJ010000304.1 GCA_029959645.1 Microbacteriaceae bacterium PS02332
CAGCAGGCGCGCAGCCCGCGCGGTCAGGCCTGGTCGAGCGCCGCAGCGGCGAACGCACGGACCGCGTCGCGCGCGCCCGGCGGGTCGAGCACGCCCGCCCCCCCCGGGAGGCCGGGCACGAGCCGGACCACGCCGTCGAACCCGGCGGAGGCGCCGAGCCGGATGCGCACCCGGCCGTCGGCGTCCGCGCTGTCGGCGGGGTCCGCGAGGAAGTCCGCCACGAGGGGCAGCGACGACGCGTCGAGCTCCACCGTGACGATCACGTCGTCGGCGCTCTGCTGGAAG
>JASCOJ010000305.1 GCA_029959645.1 Microbacteriaceae bacterium PS02332
CGATGTGCCAGCCCGGGCGCCCGGGCCCGATCTCGGTGTCCCAGCTCGGCTCGCCGGCGCGCGCGGCACGCCAGAGCAGCGGGTCGAGCGGGTCGCGCTTGCCGGGGCGGTCCGGGTCGCCGCCGCGCTCGGCGGAGAGGGCGAGCATGGTCTCACGGTCGAGCCGGCTCTCGTCGCCGAGCGCCCAGGTCTCGGTGGGTCGGTTGACGTCGAAGTAGAGGTCCTCGCCGTCGGAGTCGGGCGGCGGCACCGTGTAGGCGTAGCCGGTCTCCTCCAGGTACGCGA
>JASCOJ010000306.1 GCA_029959645.1 Microbacteriaceae bacterium PS02332
GCCCCACGGACCGTCGCCGCACCCCTCGAGCACATCCTCTGCAAGCTGGACGCGCCGTCCCGGACGCGCGCTGCTGTCCGGGCCGCGCGTGCCGGCCTCTACGTCCCGCTCGCACGAGCTGGGTCCGGGTGACCGCTGCGGCACCGGACGGTGCACGCCGCCAGATCACGTCGGACGACGACCAGGAAGGCAATGCCATGTCCCATCTGTCAGTCAAGGCCGCCGTCGCCGCGGTCGTCGGTCTCGGGGTGGCGGTGGGCGCCGCGCTCCTCGGCGTCCCCGACC
>JASCOJ010000307.1 GCA_029959645.1 Microbacteriaceae bacterium PS02332
GGGATGAGCGTGTCGAACACCCCGTACACAGCCGTGATCCGCGCGTACGCGTCGAGTTCGCGCGCGAGGCCGGCGATCACCGGGTCGGTCGCCCGGAACGCCCCCAGGTGCCGCACCGGCGCGAGCTCCGCGTAGACCGACCCGCCGAACGGCGTCGACACCGCCACCATCCGGTCGATGCGCCCGTCGGGGTCGAGCCGGGTCATCGCGTACTTCCCGCTGAGGCCGCCGTTGCTGGGCGCCAGGACGAGGACCCCGTGCAGGTCGTGCTCGCGCAGGTACGCC
>JASCOJ010000308.1 GCA_029959645.1 Microbacteriaceae bacterium PS02332
GTGCGATCGGTTCGGCCGCGCCGCGGTCGCACCCCATCGTGAACGGCGGCCTGAGCGCCTGGGGCAAGTCCTGGTCGGTGGCCGGCCTGGTGAGCAACCCGGTCGGCGTCGGCGCGGACCAGTCGCGGCCGTGGACCGAGCAGTGGAACCAGGACAAGGGACCCATCACCGTCTGACCCGAGGGCCAGCACACGAGAGGACAGCATGACCGGCATCCCCACGCTGGCGTCCCGCAGCGACGGGGACGTCCCGGCCTGGATCGTCGGCCCCGGACCGGAGGAGGTG
>JASCOJ010000309.1 GCA_029959645.1 Microbacteriaceae bacterium PS02332
GTGCAGCTAATAACCCTGTACTTCTCGGGCGTGCTGTTCCCGCTCGGCTGGGTTTGGATTGTCGACAAGCGGAAGCGCTCGTTCGGGCAGAAGATCACGATGGTGTGGCTCGGCATCCTCGCCGCGCACCCACTGCTGTTCTTCCTGCTCGGCGTGACGTTCTCGTTTGTGGGCGCGAACATCGACGTGTTCTCCGATCAGGCGAGCTTGCAATAGACGGTCAGCCTCGAGGTGTCGATGCTGGGGCTGCTGATCGCCGGTCTGTCGCCGCTGCTGCTGTTCATG
>JASCOJ010000030.1 GCA_029959645.1 Microbacteriaceae bacterium PS02332
ACACCCCGCCCGCGGCGGCGCGCCGCCGGGGCGCGCGGGGCGGGGGGGCCCCCCCCCCGCCGGGCCGGTGCCCGGCTCGGCGGCGTCCGGTCCGGTGCCGCGACCGTTCGAGATGCCCGCCACGGCGTTACTCGGACGCGATGTCGAGCGCGGCCGGCAGCGTGAACGCGCCGGAGTACAGGGCCTTGCCGATGATGGCGCCCTCGAGCCCGTGCGGCACGAGCTCGCGGAGCGCCCGGAGGTCGTCGAGCGTCGAGATGCCGCCCGAGGCGACCACGGGCTGGTCCGTCCGGTCGCAGACCTCGCGGAGGAGCTCCACGTTCGGTCCCTGCAGCGTGCCGTCCTTCGTGACGTCGGTGACGACGTACCGGGCGCACCCGGCGGCCTCCAGGCGGTCGAGCACCTCCCACAGGTCGCCGGCGTCCTCGGTCCAGCCGCGGCTCGCGAGCGTGGTGCCGCGGACGTCGAGTCCGACGGCGATCTGGTCGCCGTACTCGCCGATGACCCGCGCCGCCCAGTCCGGGTCCTCGAGCGCGGCGGTGCCGAGGTTCACCCGTGCTGCGCCGGTGGCGAGGGCGGCCTCGAGCGAGGCGTCGTCACGGATGCCGCCGGAGAGCTCGACGGCGACGCCCTCGACCTCGCGGATGGCGTGCGCGATGACCTTCCGGTTGTCGCCCCGGCCGAACGCGGCGTCGAGGTCGACGAGGTGGATCCACTCCGCCCCCTGGTCGCGCCAGGTGCGGGCGGCGGCGACCGGGTCGCCGTAGGACGTCTCGCTGCCGGCCTCGCCCTGGGTCAGGCGGACGGCCTGGCCGTCGACGACGTCGACGGCGGGCAGCAGGACGAGGGGCGTGGAGCTGGCGAGGTCGGTCATGGTCCCGTCGGGATCGGGGGTCACAGCGAGGCGACCCAGTTGCTGAGCAGGCGGATGCCCGGCTCGCCGGACTTCTCCGGGTGGAACTGCGTGGCGCTCAGCGGGCCGTTCTCGACCGCGGCGACGAACCGCTGGCCGTGCTCTGCCCAGGTGAGCTTCGGGGCGCGGAACGGGCCGTACGCCTCGAGCGGGAAGTCGGTGACCCCGTAGGAGTGCACGAAGTAGAAGCGCTCGTCGCGGAGCCCGTCGAAGAGCACCGAGTCGGTCGGGGCCTCGACCTGGTTCCAGCCCATGTGCGGCAGGACGTCGGCCTGGATCTGCTCGACGACGCCGGGCCACTGCGCGAGGCCCTCGACGTCGACGCCGCGTTCGACCCCACGCTGGAACAGCACCTGCATGCCGACGCAGATCCCGAGCACCGGGCGACCGCCAGCGAGCCGGTGGTCGACGATCTCCCCGCCGCGGACGCTCTCGAGCTGGTCGACGACCGCGCCGAATGCACCGACACCGGGCACGAGGAGGCCGTCGGCCCGGAGCGCGGCCTGCTTGTCGTCCGTGAGGGTGACGTCGGCGCCGGCGCGTTCGAGCGCCTTGGCGGCCGAGTGCACGTTGCCGGAGCCGTAGTCGAGGACGACGACGTTCGGCCGCACGGTGCCGCTCACAGGGCGCCCTTCGTGGAGGGGATGCCGTCGACCCGCGCGTCGATCTCGACGGCACGGCGCATCGCCCGCGCGAACGCCTTGAACTCCGCCTCGGCGATGTGGTGCGGGTCGCGGCCCCCGAGCACGCGGACGTGCACGGTGATGCCGGCGTTCATCGTGATCGCTTCGAACACATGGCGGACTAGCGACCCGGTGAAGTGACCGCCGATGCGGTGGAACTCGAAGCCGTCGGGCTCGCCGGTGTGCACGAGGTACGGGCGTCCGGAGACGTCGACCACGGCCTGGGCGAGTGCTTCGTCGAGCGGGACGAGGGCGTCGCCGTACCGGCCGATGCCGGAACGGTCGCCGAGCGCCTGGCGGAGTGCCTGCCCGAGCACGATGCCGGTGTCCTCCACCGTGTGGTGGACGTCGATGTCGGTGTCGCCGCTCGACTGCACGCGGAGGTCGATCAGCGAGTGCTTGCTGAACGCGGTGAGCATGTGGTCGAAGAACGGCACGCTCGTCGCGATCTCGGACTTGCCGGTGCCGTCGAGGTCGAGCGCGAGGGAGACGGTCGATTCGCTCGTCGAGCGGGTGATCTCGGCGGTGCGCGCGGTCATGCTGCAAGCCTAACGGGCGGCTGCTCGGCGGCGACCTGCCGCATGGCGTCGAGGAACGCGGTGGTCTCCTCGGCGGTGCCGGCGCTGACCCGGAGGTGGTTCGCGATCCCGAGGTCGCGCACGATGACGTCGCGCCCGAGGAGCGACGTGAACGCCGCGGCCGGGTCGGCGACCCCGCCGAAGAGGACGAAGTTCGACCAGGTCTCGTAGGGCTGGTACCCCATCGCCCGGAGTTCGGTGACCATGCGGTCGCGCTGGGTCCGGATGTCGTCGACCATCGCGAGCATCTCCGGGGCGTGCCGGAGCGCCGCCACCGCGGCCGCCTGGGTCAACGCCGAGAGGTGGTAGGGCAGCCGGACGAGCCGGAGCGCGTCCACGACCGCCGGGTCGGCGGCCATGTAGCCGACCCGTGCGCCCGCGAACGCGAACGCCTTGCTCATCGTCCGGGAGACCACGAGCCGCTCGCGACCGGGCAGCAGCGTCAGTGCCGTCGGCTGGCCCGGCGGCATGAACTCGGCGTACGCCTCGTCGACGAACACCATCCCGTCGGTGGCGTCGTACACGGCCTCGATCGTCGCGAGGTCGAGCGGTGTGCCCGTCGGGTTGTTCGGACCGCAGAGGAACACGAGGTCCGGCTGGTGCTCGCGGACGGCGGCGACTGCCGTCTCCGGGGAGATCCGGAACGCAGCGTCCCGCTCGGCGGGGATCCACGTGGTCCCCGTGCCGGCGGCGATGATCGAGTGCATCGAGTAGGTCGGCGGGAACCCGAGGACGCTCCGCCCCGGACCGCCGAAGGCCTGCATGAGCTGCTGGATGACCTCGTTCGACCCGTTCGCGGCCCAGATCTGCTCTGCGGTGAGGTCGTGCCCGAGGTACCCGGCGAGCGACTCCCGCAGCGTGGTGAACTCGCGGTCGGGGTAGCGGTTCACGGTGGCGAGGGCCTGGCGCACCGACGCGACGATGTCGTCGGCGACGTCCTGCGGCACGGGATGCGTGTTCTCGTTGACGTTGAGCTGCACGCGGACGTGCTCCTGCGGGGCGCCGTAGGGCGTCTGACCGCGCAGGTCGTTCCGGATCGGGAGGTCGTCGAGGGTGGGAGCCACCGATCCATCGTAGGCCGCAGCGGCTCCGTGCCGTCCGGCCGTCCGGACGGTCACCGCGAGGGCGGCCGCGACGCCCGGGCGATCAGGTCAGTGCGCGTACTTCGCGGGGATGGCGAGCTCTTGGCCGGCCTGGATGACGGAGCCGTCGAGGGCGTTGAGCGCGACGACGTCCTGCACGAAGTCGCGCGGGTCGGTGTTCGGCGCGGTCTCCTCGGCGAGCTGCCAGAGCGTCTCGCCGGGCTGCACCGTCACGGTCTCGAAGCGCACCGACGCCTGGTGGTCACCTGCGGAGGCCTGACCGCCGTTGAGGACGGCGAAGCCGACCCCGAGCAGGACGGGCACCGCGGCCAGGGTCGTGAGGACGGCGCGCCCGCGACGCGTCAGGCGCAGGTGCGTCCGTGCGGTCGGAGCCGCGGTGTGCTGCATGTCTGCGATGGCGATGGTGCTCATGTCGTTGCCTTCCTGTGCCTGGTGCTGGCCTGTACTGGTGCCGCTCGGCGATGCCGGCCCGAGCGGTGCGACCGAACCCCTGTACCGAACATACGTTCGATCAGCTGGACGCACAAGTCCCCCGGGGGCTCCGAGGCACGATTTCTGCGCGACACGCTCGAACAGGTGTTTGTCCGGGGTACGGCGGTCGGATACTGTTTCGATCGACTGAGACCAGTCTCACGGGGACCACCGACATTCCCGGAGCGGTCCGGACGGAGGGCGAGACGTGGCGGACGAACTGCGTGGACAGAAGCCGCTGACGGCGAAGCAGCAGGCGATCTTCGACGCGATCCGTGCGTCGATCGCGAGCCGGGGCTACCCGCCGAGCATGCGTGAGATCGGCGACGCCGCCGGCCTGTCCTCGCTGTCGAGCGTCTCGCACCAGCTCGGGCAGCTCGAGCTCGGCGGCTGGATCCGTCGTGACCCGAACCGGCCCCGCGCCCTCGAGGTCCTCGTCGACGAGCCGACCGCGGGCTCGGAGGGCCCGGACGTCGACACGACGACCCTCGTGCCGCTCGTCGGTCGGATCGCGGCGGGTGTGCCGATCACCGCCGAGCAGCACGTCGACGAGATCATCCCGCTCCCCCGTCAGCTCGTCGGCACGGGCGACCTCTTCATGCTCAAGGTCGTCGGCGAGTCGATGATCGACGCCGCGATCTGCGACGGCGACTGGGTCGTCGTGCGGTCGCAGCAGACCGCCGAGAACGGCGACGTCGTGGCCGCCATGCTCGACGAGGAAGCCACGGTCAAGGTCTTCCGGCAGCGCGACGGCCACACCTGGCTGCTCCCCCGCAACTCCGCGTTCGAGCCGATCCTCGGCGATGCCGCGACCGTGCTCGGCAAGGTGGTGGCGGTCCTCCGCTCACTCTGACGCGTGGTGGCCGTGACGACGCGGCGGAGGGGGGGGGGGGGGGGGGGGGGGGGGGCCCCCGCCCCCCCCCCCCGGGGGGGGCGGGGGGGGGGGGGGGCCCCCCGGGGGGGCCCGCCGGGGCGGGGGGGGCCCCCCCCCCCCGGGCCCCCCCGGCCGTCGGTCCGTCCGTCAGGCGGTCGCGACCGGCGCGACCACGTACGGGTCGAGTTCCGCGACCTGGCGCTGGAACACGCGGACGCGGAGGCGGGTGCCACCCTCCTCGTAGTCGACCGACTCGACGGAACCGGCGTCGTGGAGGTGCGACACGAGGTCGCCACGCGAGTACGGCACCACGACGGTGAGCTCGACGTCCGGGTCCGGCAGGCGGGACTCGATCGCCGCGAGCAGGTCGTCGATGCCGGCGCCGGTGCGCGCTGACACGAAGACGGCGTGCGGTGCCAGGCCGGTGAGCACGAGGCGCTGCGCGTCGTCGATGAGGTCGGCCTTGTTGAACGCGACGATCTCCGGGACGTCCCCGGCACCGACGTCGCCGATGACCTCACGGACGGTGGCGAGCTGCGCTGCCGGGTCCGGGTGCGACCCGTCGACGACGTGCACGATGACGTCGGCCTGACCGACCTCCTCGAGCGTCGAGCGGAACGCCTCGACGAGCTGGTGCGGCAGGTTCCGCACGAAGCCCACGGTGTCGACGAACGTGAACTCGCGGCCCTTCGTGCTCTCGGTCCGGCGGACCGTGGCGTCGAGCGTGGCGAACAGCTGGTTCTGCACCAACACGCCCGCGCTCGTCAGCCGGTTCAGCAGCGACGACTTGCCGGCGTTCGTGTAGCCGGCGATCGCGACGCTCGGTACCTCGTTGCGGGCGCGGTCGGCACGCTTGGCCTCGCGGGCCGGGGTGAACCCCGCGATCTGCCGACGGAGCTTCGCCATCCGGGTGTGGATCTTCCGGCGGTCGAGCTCCATCTTCGTCTCACCGGGACCACGCGAGCCCATGCCCGCACCGCCGGACACCTGGCCACCGGCCTGGCGGGACATCGAGTCACCCCAACCGCGGAGCCGTGGGAGCAGGTACTGGAGCTGCGCGAGCTCGACCTGTGCCTTGCCCTCGCGGGTGGAGGCGTGCTGGCTGAAGATGTCGAGGATCACGGCCGTCCGGTCGATGACCTTGACCTTGACCACGTCCTCGAGCGCACGGCGCTGTGAGGGTGCGAGCTCGGTGTCGGCGATGACCGTGTCCGCCCCGGTGGCCTTGACGACCATCGCGAGTTCCTCGGCCTTGCCCTTGCCGAAGTACGTCGACGGATCCGGGTTCGGGCGGCGCTGGAGCAGGCCGTCGAGCACCACGGCACCCGCGGTCTCGGCGAGTGCGGCGAGTTCGCGCATGGAGTTCTCGGCGTCCGCGGTGTTGCCCTGGGAGTGGACGCCGATGAGGACGACCTTCTCGAGCCGGAGCTGCCGGTACTCGACCTCGGTGACGTCCTCGAGTTCGGTGGAGAGGCCGACGACGCGGCGGAGGGCGGCCCGCGCGTCACGGTCGTACTGGTCGCCGTCGCCCGACCAGCCCTGCTCCTCGAGGGAGCGGGTCTGGATCGCCTGGGCGGGGGCGAAGATGGAGGAGGCGGCGCGCTGGTCGGCGTTGCGCAGCACCCGCTCGACGACACCGTCTGCGCTGTCGTCCGTGGTCTGGTGGTCCTGCTGATGGGTATCCGTCATGCTGTCCACAGGGTACCTCCGGAGGCCCTGGAACACACGGGGTTCCCGGTACGGTTCTTCCATGGCGAACGACCACTACTTCTCGGCCTCCCCGGAGAGCGCAGCACGCCCGCGGCAGATCCGGGTCACGCTGGCGGGTCGGACGCTCGAACTCACCACCGCGGCGGGCGTCTTCAGCCCGGACGGGGTCGATCGCGGCACGGCCGCGCTGCTCCGTGCGGTGCCCGCGCCGGCGCCGGACGGCGACCTGCTCGACGTCGGGTGCGGGTGGGGGCCGCTCGCGATCAGCATGGCGTTGCACTCGCCGGAGGCCCGGGTCTGGGGCGTCGACGTCAACGAGCGGGTGCTCGACCTCGCGCGGGCCAACGCCCAGGCCGCGGGAGCGTCGAACGTCACGGTCGGGCTGCCGGACGAGGTCCCTGCTGACCTCCGCTTCCGGACGATCTGGTCGAACCCGCCGATCCGGGTCGGGAAGGACGAACTCCACGCGATCCTCGAGCTCTGGGTCCCCCGGCTCGAGGTCGGCGGTGACGCCTGGCTCGTGGTGTCGAAGGACCTCGGCGGCGACACGCTCCAGCGGTGGCTGCGTGACACCCTGCCCGAGGGCTTCGCGGTCGAGCGCGCCACGACCGACAAGGGCTTCCGCATCATCCGGGTGCACCGCTCGGCCTGACGACCGCCGTCCTGCCGGCCGGGGCCCGGTGTGTCGGCCTGACGGTGTGCCGGCCTGGGCGTCCGCGTCGGTCAGACCTGCAGGTCGCCCGAGAAGACGAGTTCCGCCGGACCGGAGAGCGACACGTGCTCGCCGTCCTCGGTGGCGAACATCCGGACCGTGACCACACCGCCCGGGACACGCACGCGCCAGGTGTGCGGTGCGGCCGACCCGGCCCAGTACCGGGTCGCGAGGGCTGCGGCGACCGCACCCGTGCCGCACGACAGCGTCTCGCCGCTCCCGCGCTCGTGCACGCGCATGGTGATCTGCCCGACACCGTCGGTGACGAGCGGGTCGCCGGGCAGCACGAACTCGACGTTCGCTCCCTCGGCGGGCACCGGGTCGAGGACGGGCACGTAGGTCAGGTCGAGGCCGGCGAGCTCCTCCTCCGTCGCGACCGCCACGACGACGTGCGGGTTCCCGACGTCGATGCCGAGTCCGGGCCGGGCGGTGTCGAGGTTCTTCGCCCGCACCATCACGTCGCCCGCGCCGCCACCCTCGATGCCGAGGCCCCAGCGCCCGAGGTCCGCCGCGAACCCGTTGGCCGACCGCTGCACGTCGACGACGCCCTTGCGGCTCCCGACGCTGAGGGTCTCCCCCGGCGCCAGGTCGACGAGCCCGGACTCGGTGAGGTACCGCGCGAACACCCGGATGCCGTTGCCGCACATCTCCGCGACCGAGCCGTCGGCGTTGTGGTAGTCCATGAACCACGTCGCGTCCGGGTCCACCGCGAGGACGGCCGCTCCCTCGGGGATCGCGTCCGAGCGCACGGCCCGGATGACACCGTCGGCACCGACGCCGAACCGTCGGTCCGCGATCGCGCGGATCCGGTCCGGGGTCAGGTCGACCGTCGCGTCGGGGTCGGCGAACAGGACGAAGTCGTTGCCGGTCCCGTGGCCCTTGGTGAAGTGCAGCTCGGTCACGGCACGATCCTACGGGCCTCCGCCCACAGCGCCGCGGCGTCCGCCCCCGTCACGTCGAGCGTCTCGGCGTCCGTGTAGCGGCGGAACCAGGACACCTGTCGGCGCGCGTACTTCCGGGTCGCGATCGCCGTGGCCTCCACGGCCTCCTCGACCGGAGCGGCACCACGGAGGACGTCGAGCGCCTGCGCGTACCCGATCGCGGCGCGCGCCGTCCGACCCTCCTCGAGTCCGCGCGTCCGCAAGCCCGCCACCTCGTCGACGAGGCCGTCGCGGAACATCCGCGCCGCCCGCTCGTGCAGTCCGGCCACGAGCTGCTCGCGCTCACGACGCAGGTGCAGGATGCGCGCTGGCCGCCACGCACGCGGTGCGGCCGGGAGGCTCGGGGTGACGCGGTTCGATCGGCTCGCGATCTCGACGGCCCGGATCAGGCGTCGCGGGTTCCGCGCGTCGATGACGGCGGCGGCCGCCGGGTCGAGGGCACGCAGGCGTTCGAGGAGCACCCCGGAGCCGCGCTCCTCGTGCTCCTGCTCCAACCGGGCACGGAGCTCGGGGTCGGTGCCGGGGAACGCGAGGTCGAAGAGGACGGCGGAGACGTACAGGCCGCTGCCGCCGACGAGGACCGCGACACCGCCCGCGTCGAGCACCCGGGCGACGTCCGCTCGTGCGTGCTCCTGGTACGCGGCGACGCTCGCCTCGTCCGTGACCTCGAGGACGTCGAGCTGGTGGTGCGGGATGCCGTGCCGCTCAGCGACCGGGACCTTCGCCGTGCCGATGTCCATGCCGCGGTACAGCTGCATGGCGTCGGCGTTGACGACCTCGGCACGGCGGCCCCGAGCGCGGACGCGGTCGGCGATCGCGAGGGCGAGTTCGGACTTGCCGGTACCGGTCGCGCCCACGACCGCGATCAGCCCGGGTCCGCCGTCGGTCGCACCGGGCCCGCCTGCGACCTGGCCCGCACCGTCCCCGACGCTGCCGGAGCCCGCGTCAGCGCCCGACACGGAGCGACGGCAGGCCGAGCGACACCGGGCGCGGGCCCGCCCCGGGCTCCGCCGGGGACGGGACACCGCAGGACTCCGCCTGGGCACGGTCCCACGCGTCCCCGGCTCGGGTGCGTCGGATGCGGAGCGGCCCGACCGCGTCCGCCACGAGGAAGTGCGGCGCGGTGCGGGTGACCTCGACCGTGACGACGTCACCGGGGCGCGGGACGTCGGACCCCGCGGGCACCGAGAAGTGCACGAGCCGGGAGTCCTCGGCACGGCCGGACAGGCGGTGCGTCAGGTCGTCCTTCTTGCCCTCGCCCGTGGCGACGAGCACCTGCACGGTCCGCCCGAGCTGCGCGGCGTTCTCCTCGGCCGTGATCCGCTCCTGCAGGGCGGTGAGGCGCTCGTACCGCTCCTGCACCACGGCCTTCGGCAGCTGCTCGTCCATCGTCGCCGCGGGCGTGCCAGGCCGGATCGAGTACTGGAACGTGAAGGCCGATGCGAACCGGGACGCCTCGACGACCCGCATGGTCTCGAGGAAGTCCTCCTCGGTCTCGCCCGGGAAGCCGACGATGATGTCGGTCGAGATGGCCGCGTGCGGGATCGCCGTGCGCACGCGGTCGAGGATGCCGAGGAAGCGCTCGCTCCGGTAGCTCCGACGCATCGCCTTGAGGACCCGGTCGGAGCCCGACTGCAGCGGCATGTGCAGCTGCGGCATGACGTTCGGCGTCTCGGCCATCGCGGCGATGACGTCGTCGGTGAAGGCCGCCGGGTGCGGGCTCGTGAAGCGCACGCGCTCGAGGCCCTCGATGCGGCCGGCGGCGCGCAGCAGCTTGCCGAACGCCTGCCGGTCGCCGAACTCGACGCCGTAGGAGTTCACGTTCTGGCCGAGGAGGGTCACCTCGATCGCGCCGTCGTCGACGAGCGCCTCGATCTCGGCGAGGACGTCGCCCGGACGACGGTCCTTCTCCTTGCCGCGGAGCGACGGGACGATGCAGAACGTGCAGGTGTTGTTGCACCCGACGGAGATCGACACCCATCCGCTGTACGTGGAGTCGCGCTTGGTCGGCAGCGTCGAGGGGAACACGTCGAGCGACTCGAGGATCTCGATCTGCGCCTCGTCGTTGTGGCGCGCCCGCTCCAGCAGCGTCGGCAACGAGCCCATGTTGTGCGTGCCGAAGACGACGTCGACCCAGGGCGCCTTCTCGAGGATGACGTTCTTGTCCTTCTGCGCCAGGCACCCTCCGACGGCGATCTGCATGCCGGGGTGCTCGCGCTTGGCCGCTGCCAGTCGCCCGAGGTTGCCGTAGAGCCGGTTGTCGGCGTTCTCGCGGACCGCGCAGGTGTTGATGACCACGACGTCGGCGTCGGCCCCGTCCGCGGCGACGTACCCGGCGGCGCGGAGGGACCCGCTGAGGCGCTCGGAGTCGTGCACGTTCATCTGACACCCGAAGGTGCGGACCTCGTAGGTCCGCGGGCGCGCTGCGACGATGTCCATGGTCGTCCAGTGTAGGTCCGGTGCAACGCCGGGCCAGGCACCGCAGTGCCGGGACAGCGCCGTGCCGAGACGACGTCAGGCCGGGGCGCGCACCGACGGCGCGTCCCCCGGCCCGGGCGTCACTCGAAGCGGACGGTCCCGCGTCCGGTGGGCGGGCGCCGCGGTCCGTCGAGCGCCCGCTCGACCGCGATGCGGACGACGCCCCCGTTGTAGCCCTTGCGCATCAAGAAGCCCGACAGACGCCGTTCCGCGGTGGCGCGATCCAGGCCACCCATCTGCCCGGCGCGCTTCGTCGCCAGGTCGATCGCCCGGACGAACTCGTCGTCCTCGTCGTCGGCGGCAGCGTCGAGCGCGGCGTCGATCGCGGTCTGGTCGATCCCCCGGCGCCGGAGGTCGGCCACGATCGCCTGCCGCCCGAGCCCCTTCCGCGCGTGCATGCGGTCGACCAGGTCAGTGGCGAGCGCGACGTCGTCGAGCAGGCCGACGCGGGTCAACCGCTCGATCTCGTGCTCGATGACGTCCGGGTCGAACGCGTCCTGCTTCGTGAGCATGGTGCGGAGCTCCGACGTGCTCACCCCGCGGCGACTCAACGCGCGCATGCTGAGCCGCTCCGCGTCGGCACGCTGCTCGTCGAGCGGCCGCGGAGCGTCCGCCGGGTCGAGCTCGCCGCCGGTGATCGCGAAGACCGATGCACCCTGCGCATCGGCGACCTCACCGTCGTACCCGTCCTGCTCGGCGCGGGCACTTCGGCCGGAACCGTCCCCGACGACGGGCGACAGCCATTCGGACTGCGCGCCGCGGATCGGGAGCGGGACCGGTGTGTCGGCGTCGGCACTCCCCGCGCGGTCGCCGCTCGTGTCAGCATCGCTCGCACGATCGGCGTCCGACTCGGCGCCCTGATCACCGTGGGACGGCGAGCGACGACGGGACCGCGCACCGAACAGGTCGGTGACCGGTGCGAGGTCCTCGCCGTCGTTGTCGACCGTCACGCGCCCTTGCGCTCCGCCAGCTTCGGCGCGATCGACTCGACCGCCGCGTCGTCGGCCTTCGCTCCGCCGACGCCGAGCTTCGCGAGGATCTTGCCCTCGATCTCAGCGGCGATCTCCGGGTTCTGGATGAGGAAGGAGCGGGAGTTCTCCTTGCCCTGGCCCAGCTGGTCGCCGTCGTAGGTGTACCAGGCGCCCGACTTCTTCACGATGCCGTGGTCGACACCGAAGTCGATCAGGGACCCCTCACGCGAGATGCCCACGCCGTAGAGGATGTCGAACTCGGCCTGCTTGAAGGGCGGGGCCATCTTGTTCTTCACGACCTTGACGCGGGTGCGGTTGCCCACCGCGTCCGTGCCGCTCTTCAGGGTCTCGATGCGGCGGATGTCGAGGCGCACCGAGGCGTAGAACTTCAGCGCCTTACCACCGGACGTCGTCTCCGGGGAGCCGAAGAACACACCGATCTTCTCGCGCAGCTGGTTGATGAAGATCATGGTCGTCTGGGTCTGGTTCAGCCCACCGGCGAGCTTGCGGAGCGCCTGCGACATGAGGCGGGCCTGCAGACCGACGTGCGAGTCGCCCATCTCGCCCTCGATCTCGGCACGGGGCACGAGCGCCGCGACGGAGTCGATGACGATGAGGTCGATGGAGCCGGACCGGACGAGCATGTCGGCGATCTCGAGCGCCTGCTCGGCGGTGTCGGGCTGGGACACCAGGAGGGCGTCGATGTCGACACCGAGCTTCTTGGCGTACTCCGGGTCGAGCGCGTGCTCGGCGTCGATGAACGCCGCGATGCCGCCGTTGCGCTGTGCGTTCGCGATGGCATGGATCGTCAGCGTCGTCTTGCCGGAGGACTCCGGCCCGTAGATCTCGATGATGCGACCACGGGGCAGGCCGCCGATGCCGAGCGCGACGTCCAGCGCGACGGACCCGGTCGGGATCACGGCGACGGGGGCGCGCTCGTCGGTGCCGAGGCGCATGACCGCACCCTTGCCGAACTGCCTGTCGATCTGGGCGAGGGCGGTCTCGAGGGCCTTCTCGCGGTCTACCGGTGACGGCATGGGGTGCTCCTTCTGGTGGTGAACGGCTGCCTGTAGGCTGTCGCGCTCCGGTCGGCCGATGGTGCAGGGCCGACCGTTCTACGACAAGGCATCGGGCGTCTTCCCGATGACCACCACGCTAGGGCTGTCCACCGACATCGCTGCCGACGGACACCCGTGCTGTGGACGGGCACCGGGCCGACGTCGCTGTGCAGGAAGCTACCACCGACCGAACACGCGTTCGAGCGACACGCCGAACGCATGTTCGAGCGTTCGGGGCGGACGCGGCAGGGCCGACGATCAGTCCGGCGGGTCCTGGAGCCCCTTGCCGTGCCGCCGCTCCAGCGGGACGTCCTGCGAGTCGCACAGGGCCTCCCAGACCGTGCGCGCGTCGATGCCGGCGGCCAGCGCCTCGGCGGCGGACCGCCCGCCGAGCTGCTCGAGGACGACGTCCCGGGACACGACGGCGCCGTAGGCGTCCCCGAACACCTGGTCGACGGCTCGCCAGAACTCACTCACGCGCATCCGACCACCCTAACCAGCCGGCCTCCGTGCGGGACCCGGCGACACCGGGACGCACGACGCCCCCGCCGGCGGACCGGCGGGGGCGTCGTGGTGTGGCGGTGTCAGCGCACCGCGAGGTCGTTGTCGAACTCGGCGACGAGGTCGTCCGGGAGCGTGTCCGGGACGGCGGTCAGCCCTTCGACCACGGCGAGTCGGTCGCCGACCTCGCGCATGATCGTCGAGATGGGGGTGTCCAGCGCATCCGCGACGGACGCGAGGATCTCCGAGCTGGCCTCTTTCTGACCACGCTCGACCTCGCTGAGGTAGCCGAGGGCCACGCTGGCCTTGGACGCGACCTGACGGAGGGTCCGGCCCTTCTGCAAGCGGAAGTCACGCAGAACATCGCCGATTTCCTGACGAACGAGAACCATGGGAACTCCTCCTTCCTGTCAATCCCGCGCCCGCTCGGTCCGGTTGACCGAGTTCGGGTTGCCGACAACGACGAGGTTGCCGGTTGCAGCATGCTAGCCAGTACGGCTGCCGTCCTGCTGGAGATTGCGTGAGATGTAACCTCGCGGTCACACCGCCTATTCCACGCCCTCGAGCCTGGATCGCAGTCGTGTCAGGAGTTCGGAGACGACGCCCGATCGGATTGCCGCCCGGTCACCGTCGAGGTGGAGTTCGACCGCCTCGGCCCCCGCGGCGCTCGCGATCCCCACGAACACGGTGCCCACGGGCTTGCCGTCCTGCGGATCGGGGCCCGCGACGCCCGTCGTGCTGATGCCCCACGTCGCCGCGACGCCGTCGACGACCAGCGCTCTGCGGACACCGTCGGCCATCTGCCGCGCCACCTCGGGGTCGACCGCCCCGTGCTCCGCCAGGAGGTGGGCGTCCACGCCGAGCACGGTCGCCTTGACCGGGGTCGCGTAGGCGACGACGCCGCCGCGGACGACCGCGCTCGCTCCGGGGACGCCCACGAGCTCCGCGACGACGAGGCCGCCGGTCAGCGACTCGGCGACCGCGACCGTCTCGCCGCGGGCGGTCAGCGCCCGGACGACCGCGACGGCGAACTCGTGTGCGTCGACGGGGACGGCGTCGGTCACCGGGCGGTCCGGTTGTGCCGCCAGGCCTGGACGAGGTAATCGATCCCGCTCGCCACCGTCGCGACGAGCGCGGCCGTCATCAGGATGCCGTTCACCCAGTGCGCGGTGTCGCCGACGATGTTCCACCACGGGAACAGCGCCAGGGTGATCGCGACGGCCTGGAGGACCGTCTTGATCTTCCCGCCGCGGCTCGCCGGGATGACCCGGTCGGAGAGCACCGCGAACCGGAAGACGGTGATGCCGATCTCGCGCACCATGATGAGCACGGTCACGATCCAGGGCAGCTCACCGAGGATCGAGAGCGCGACCAGGGCACCGCCGATGAGCACCTTGTCGGCGATCGGGTCGACGAGCTTGCCGAAGTCGGTGACGAGGTCCTGCCGTCGCGCGATGATGCCGTCCGCGCTGTCCGTCACGATCGCCACCACGAAGAGCACGGCGGCCCAGATGCGCACCGGGCCGTCCGCCCCGCCGTCGGCGAGGAGCAACACGAAGAACAGCGGCGCCATGAGGATGCGCACCACGGTGATGATGTTCGCGACGTTCGCGGTGGAGGCGGGACCGGGGCCCTTGCGGATGATGCGTCCGCGCCAGGGGAAGCGGTTGGTGTCCGAGGCGGTCATGTCCGTCACTCCCTGCCCGTGAGGCCCCAAGCGTCCTCGTCCGGGTCGCCGTCGACCTCAGCGTACCCGCGGGTCATGTCGCCCACCGGGTCGGCGCCGTAGCGGTCGCCCAGGTCGTCGGCGGTCGCCGGTGCCACGGTCACCGCGGGCGTCGGGGGTTCCTCGCCGCGGAGCGTCGCGAGCACCGACGGCAGCTGGTCGGTCGTGACGAGCACGTCGCGTGCCTTCGAACCCTCGGACGGCCCGACGATGTCCCGCGACTCCATGAGGTCCATGAGCCGCCCGGCCTTGGCGAACCCGACGCGGAGCTTGCGCTGGAGCATCGAGGTCGAGCCGAACTGCGTCGACACGACCTGCTCGACCGCCGCGAGGAGCAGCTCGAGGTCGTCGCCGATGTCGGCGTCGATCTCCTTGCGCTCGACCACCGCGGCGACGTCCTGCCGGTACTCCGGCTGCGCCTGGCGCGTGACGTGCTGCACGACCTCGGCGATCTCGCTCTCCTGCACCCAGGCACCCTGGACGCGGAGCGCCTTGGAGGACCCCATCGGCAGGAAGAGCCCGTCGCCCTGGCCGATGAGCTTGTCGGCGCCCGGCTGGTCGAGGATGACGCGGGAGTCGGTGACGCTCGTGACCGCGAAAGCCAGGCGCGACGGCACGTTCGCCTTGATGAGCCCGGTCACGACGTCGACCGACGGTCGCTGGGTGGCGAGCACGAGGTGGATCCCGGCCGCACGGGCGAGCTGGGTGATCCGGACGATCGACTCCTCGACGTCGCGCGGGGCGACGAGCATGAGGTCGGCGAGCTCGTCCACCACGACGAGCAGGTACGGGTAGGGCTTGAGCTTCCGCTCGCTCCCCGCGGGCAGCACGATCTCGTTCTCGGTCACCGCGCGGTTGAAGTCGTCGACGTGACGGAACCCGAACGACGCGAGGTCGTCGTACCGCATGTCCATCTCCTTCACGACCCACTGCAGCGCCTCCGCTGCCTTCTTCGGGTTCGTGATGATCGGCGTGATGAGGTGCGGGACGCCGGCGTAGATGGAGAGCTCGACGCGCTTCGGGTCGACGAGGACCATGCGGACCTCGGACGGCTTCGCCCGCATGAGCAGCGACGTGATCATCGAGTTGACGAAGGACGACTTGCCCGAGCCGGTGGACCCGGCGACGAGCAGGTGCGGCATCTTCGCGAGGTTCGCGACCACGAAGCCGCCCTCGACGTCCTTGCCGACACCGATCGTCATCGGGTGCTTCGACTTGGTGGCCGCGTTCGAGCGGAGGACGTCGCCGAGCGAGACGATCTCACGGTCGGTGTTCGGGATCTCCACCCCGATCGCGCTCTTGCCGGGGATCGGCGAGAGGATGCGGACCTCGTTCGAGGCGACCGCGTACGACAGGTTCTTCGACAGCGCCGTGACGCGTTCGACCTTGACGCCGGGGCCGAGCTCGATCTCGTAGCGCGTGACCGTCGGGCCCCGCGAGAACCCGGTGACCCTCGCGTCGACCTTGAACTCGGTGAGCACGCCGGTGATCGCCGCGACGATCTCGTCGTTCGCCTGGCTCCGCGCCACCGACGGCGTGCCGGAGCTCAGGGTCGTGGCCGCGGGCAGCCGGTACGGGTGTGCGGGGTCGTCCTCGCCGGCCACGACGGGCGGCAGCGTGTCGGCGTCGTCGACGCCGACCTCGCCGAGGTCGGGCTCGGCCTCGATGGTGGGCACCGTCGCGACGGCGGGCGCACCGCCGACCGGGAGGCCCGTGGCCACCTCGGCGGCGACGGCGCGGTCCGGACGGAACACCTCGGTCGGTGCCGCGGGCGCCGGTGTCCCGAAGTCGCGGAGGGCCTGCTCGGCACGGTCGAGGTCGTCGGAGACCTGCTCGAGCGAGTCGTTGAGGTTCACCGACGCGGGCTCGGCCGGCGTCAGGTCGCGCAGGCCCGCAGCGGCGCCGACCTGCGCGCTCGGTGCCGGGGCTGCGGAGGGTGCGGGAGCGGCGGGGGCTCCGGCGGGAGCGGCGGTGCCGGTGGCGGGCGGGATGACCGGGCTGTCGTACGCCGGGTCCTCCTCGCGACCGGTCTTGTTCCGGCGCCACCACGGCAGGTGCTCCTCGGCGCCGTCGGTGGGCGTGCCGTCCTCGTCGAACCCGAGGTCCTCGAACAGCGGGAAGTCCTGCGACTGCCCCTTCGCGCCGCGCTTGCGGGTCGGCTTCGGTGCCGTCGCGACGTCCGACTCCGCCTCGTCGACCTCGGCGGTCGGCCCGGGAGCACCGAACAGGTACGCGTACAGCTCGTGCAGGCGGCGGCCGAGCTTGTTCGGCGGCGTCTTCGTCACGATGAACAGCGACAGGGCCAGCAGGACGACCGCGACCGGCACGGCGACCCAGACGGTGGCGACGGCGACGAGCCACCCGATGACGACCCAGCCGATCACCCCGCCCGCGGCGGCGAGGGCGGGCATGCCGTCCGCAGCGCTCGGCTGCCCGCCGAAGACGTGGCAGAGCGAGGCGATGGACACCAGGAGCAGCCCGAGGCCGATCCCGATCCGGGTGTTGTCGTGCACCGACGCGGGATGCCGGAAGAGCCACCCCGCGAACACGACCATGATCACCGGCAGCGCGAACGCGAGGCGCCCGAACAGGCCGCCGAACGTGTAGGCATCGAGCGCGATCGAGACGGCGTTCGTCGGGTTGAGCCACTCGACGACGGCCCCGGCGATCGCCAGCACGAAGAGCAGGAACGGGAAGCCGTCACGCCGTTCGTCGGCGGCGAGCGACTCCTTGCCGAGCAGGCGGAACACCGCCCCGACGCCGTGCGCCATCGCGAGCCACGCCGTGACGAGCGGGTTCTGCTCACGGAACACCGGCGTCGCCGCGACGGTGGGGAGCTTCTTCGTCGTGGCCTGGGTCCGCGAGGTGCCCCGCGACCCGCCTCCACGGGTCGACGACGAGGACGCGCGCGTGCGCGTGGTCGACTTGGTGCCTCCGGCCATGGGCAGAACCCTAATCGCTCCCGGGGACAACGACGGGAGGCCCGCCGCAGCGTCCGGTGCGGACGTGCGGCGGGCCTCCCCACCGTGCAGCGAGCCCCTAGGCCTCGATGACCACCGGGACGATCATCGGACGACGGCGGTGCTTCGTGTTCACCCAGCGGCCGACCGTGCGGCGCACGACCTGCGTGAACGCGTGCTGGTCGCGCGTGCCGTTGCCGGCCGCGTCCGCGAGCGCCTTGGCGATCTGCGGACGGACGTCGTCGAAGACCGAGTCGTCCTCGGCGAAGCCACGCGACTGGATCTCGGGGCCGACGACGCACTGGCCGGTGGTGAAGTCGACCGCGCAGAAGACGGAGATGAACCCCTCCTCGGCGAGGACGCGGCGGTCCTTGAGGTCGGCGTCGGTGATCTCGCCGACGGTCGACCCGTCGACGTACACGTACCCGATGTCGAGCTGGCCGGCCACCGTCACGGCGCCGTCCTTGAGGTCGACGACGATGCCGTCCTGTCCGAGGACCACGTTGCGCGGCGGGACGCCGGTCTGGATCGCCAGGTCGGCGTTCGCGTAGAGGTGGCGGTGCTCGCCGTGGACCGGCATGACGTTGCGCGGGCGGAGGATGTTGTAGCAGTAGAGCAGCTCGCCGGCGGAGGCGTGGCCGGAGACGTGCACCTTCGCGTTGCCCTTGTGCACGACCTTCGCGCCGAGCTTGGTGAGGCCGTCGATCACGCGGTAGACGGCGTTCTCGTTGCCCGGGATGAGCGACGAGGCGAGGATGACGGTGTCGCCCTCGCCGATCTCGATCTGGTGCTCGAGGTTCGCCATGCGCGCGAGGACGGCCATCGGCTCACCCTGTGACCCGGTCGACATGTAGACGATCTGGTCGTCGGGGACGTTCTTCGCCTTCTTCGTGTCGATGAGCACGTTCTCCGGCACGCGGAGGTACCCGAGCTCGGCGGCGATCGTCATGTTGCGGATCATCGAGCGGCCCATGAACGCGACCTTGCGGTTCGCGGCGGCGGCGGCGTCGAGGACCTGCTGGACGCGGTGCACGTGTGAGGAGAAGCTCGCGACGACGACCTTCTTGCGGGCGCGCGTGATGATGTTCTCGAGGACCGGGCCGATGTCGCGCTCCGGGGCGGTGAAGCCCGGCACGTCGGCGTTCGTCGAGTCCGGCAGGAACAGGTCGACGCCGAGCTCCCCGAGGCGCGCGAAGGCGCGGAGGTCGGTGATCCGGTCGTCGAGCGGCAGCTGGTCCATCTTGAAGTCACCGGTGTGCAGCACGCGGCCGGCCGGCGTGGTGATGGCGACGGCGAGGGCGTCCGGGATCGAGTGGTTCACCGCGACGAACTCGAGGTGGAACGGGCCGATCTGCTCGGTCTGGTCCTCCTGCACGTTCAGCGTGTAGGGCTTGATCCGGTGTTCCTTGAGCTTCGCCTCGACGAGCGCGAGGGTCAGCGTCGAGCCGATGAGCGGGATGTCCGCGCGCAGCTTCAGCAGGTACGGGACGGCCCCGATGTGGTCCTCGTGGCCGTGCGTGAGCACGACGCCGAGGACGTCGTCGAGCCGGTCCCGGATGGGCGTGAAGTCCGGCAGGATCAGGTCGACACCAGGCTGGTGCTCCTCGGGGAACAGCACACCCGCGTCGACGACGAGGAGCTTGCCCTCGTACTCGTACACGGTCATGTTGCGACCGATCTCGCCGAGTCCCCCGACGGGGATGACACGCAGCGTGCCGGGCTCGAGGGGCTGGGGGGTGGAGATCTGTGTGGGCATTCGGTCCTACGGATTCGGGCGACGCGCGTCGTGCGCGCCGCGGTGTTCGCTAGCGGGTGGTGCCTGGCACCTTCGGTAGTGCGCCACCGGCCGCGGCGTTGCGGTCGGGGCGGAAGTTGGAGAAGTCGGCACCCGGGACGTCCCGGACGGCTTCGAGCGAGGTCTCGATGGCGTAGGCCTCGGAGTCCTCGGGTCCGACGAGCGGCAGTCGGACGCGCGGGCTGCCGATCCGGCCGAGGCCGTGCAGCACGTACTTCGCCGCGACGGTCCCGGGGACGTGGGTCATGATCGCACGGACGAGCGGCTCGAGGCGCTTGTGCTCGGCGGTGGCCGTCGCCAGGTCGCCGCGGTTCACGGCGTCGACGATGGTGCGGTACGGCGTGCTCGTGATGTTCGCCGTCACGCCGATGAGGCCCGTGGCCCCGATCGACAGGTGCGGCAGCACGTTCGTGTCGTCACCGGAGAAGTACATGAGGTCGGTGTTGTTGAGCACCCGGGAGACCTCGGCGAAGTCGCCCTTGGCGTCTTTCACCGCGAGGATGTTCGGGTGCTTCGACGCCCGGAGGATGGTGTCGTACGTGATCGGGATGCCCGTGCGGCCCGGGATGTCGTAGAGGATGACCGGCAGGTCCGTGGCGTCGGCGATCATCCGGAAGTGGGTGAGGACACCCGCCTGGGTCGGCTTGTTGTAGTACGGCGTGACGATCATGACGCCGTCGGCGCCGGCCCGCTCGCTCTGCTTGTAGAGCTGCATCGCGTGCGCGGTCTCGTTCGAGCCGCCGCCGGTGATGATCTTCGCGCGGCCGGCGGCGACGGACTTGCCGACCTCGACGAGCCGGAGCTTCTCCGGGTCGGTCAACGTGCTCGTCTCGCCGGTGGTGCCGGTCACGACGATGCCGTCGGCCCCCGCGGTGATGCAGTCGTCGATGTGCTGCTCGACGCCCGGCCAGTCCACCTCGCCGTCGGCGGTGAACGGGGTCACGAGCGCGACGAGGACCTGGCCGAAGGGATTCTCACGCGTGGACACGGACTCCAGCGTACCGGGCCCCGCGCGCCGGGCGCCCGTCCGCCCGGACGGTGCGCGCTTCCCCTCCGGAACGCGGTGCGGTGCGCGGCTACGGCGCCGTCAGCGGCGGCGGCGCCACTCGAGGAAGCGGTAGCGGGTGCCGTCGACGCGCGACACCTGCCACGGGCCCTCGTCGGCGAGCGTCCAGGCGTCGTCGAGCGTCGGCGCTGCCGTGTCGCCGCCGACCGCCGTGTCGACGACCGTCTCGCTGACCCGGTCCGCGAAGGTCAGGGCCGCGGCGTAGACCTGGCCGCCGCCGATGACCCACACGTCCTCGTCGGTGTCGAGTGCGGTGGCGAGGTCGTGCACGACCACGGCGCCGTCGGCCGACCACGCAGTGTCGCGGGTGAGCACGACGTTGCGGCGCCCCGGGAGCGGCCGGAAGCGCTCGGGGAGCGAGTCCCACGTCCGACGGCCCATCACGACGGTCGCGCTGCCGGTGACCTCGCGGAAGTGGGCGAGGTCCTCCGGCACGTGCCACGGGATGCCGCCGTCCGCGCCGATGACACCGTCGGTCGAGCGCGCCCAGACGAGCCCGACGCCCCGCACGGGCTCTGTCCAGAAATCCAGACGGCCCTCCGGCATCAGACCGCGACCTTGCCGGAGATCGCCGGGTGGTGCTCGTACCCGACGACGGTGAAGTCCTCGTACTCGTAGGCGTCGATCGAGTCGCGCGGGGCGAGCTCGAGCGTCGGCAGCGGGTACGCCGTGCGGGACAGCTGCTCCTCCACCTGCTCGACGTGGTTGTCGTAGACGTGGCAGTCGCCGCCGGTCCAGACGAAGTCGCCGACCTCGAGCCCGGTCTGCGCGGCCACCATGTGGGTGAGCAGCGCGTAGGAGGCGATGTTGAACGGGACGCCGAGGAACATGTCCGCGCTCCGCTGGTAGAGCTGGCACGAGAGCTTGCCGTCGTTGACGTAGAACTGGAAGAACGCGTGGCACGGGGCGAGCGCCATCGACGGGATGTCCGCGACGTTCCACGCCGACACGATGAGCCGACGCGAGTCCGGGTTCGTCCGGATCTGCTCGATCACCTGGGCGATCTGGTCGACGTGCTCGCCGGACGGGGTCGGCCAGGAGCGCCACTGCACGCCGTACACCGGCCCGAGGTCGCCGTCCTCGCCCGCCCACTCGTTCCAGATCCGGACGCCGTGCTCCTGGAGCCAGCCGACGTTCGACTCGCCGCGGAGGAACCAGAGCAGCTCGTACGCGATCGACTTGAAGTGCACGCGCTTCGTCGTGATGAGCGGGAAGCCCTGCGACAGGTCGTACCGGAGCTGCGCGCCGAACAGGCTGCGGGTGCCGGTCCCGGTGCGGTCGCCCTTCGGCGAGCCCTCGGTGAGCACCCGCCGGAGCAGGTCCTCGTACGGGGTGAGCACGGTCTCGGTCTGCAGGGCGTCGGTCACCCGACGAGCCTAGACACCGGACCCCCGGGACGCGACCCCGGACCAGGCGAGCCGACGTGCCGGGCGGACGCCGGGCCTCCCAGCCGTCTGAGTAGCGTTGCGGACATGACCGAACAGCCGCTCTCGATCCTGGTGGCCGGCGCGTCCGGCTTCATCGGCACGCCGCTCGTGCGCGCCCTCCGCGACGCCGGACACCACGTCTCGACGCTCGTCCGCCGCGAGCCGCGCACGCCCACCGAGTTCCGCTGGGCCCCGGGCGAGCGACCGCTCGACCCGGCCGTCCTCGACGGCGCCGACGTGGTCGTGAACCTCGCGGGCGCGAACCTCGGCAAGCTGCCGTGGACGGACGCGTACCGCCGCGAGATCCTGCACTCCCGGGTCGACGCGACCACCACCCTCGTCGACGCGATGCGCGCCGCCCCGACCCCGCCGCGGGTGTTCCTGTCCGGTTCGGCGTCCGGCGTCTACGGCGACCGACCGGCCGACGTGCTCGACGACGACGCCCCGACCGGCACCGGCTTCCTCGCCGAGGTCTGCACCGCCTGGGAGGCCGCGGCCACCGCCGCGCCCGAGGGTGTCCGCGTGGTCCTGCTCCGGACGGGCATCGTCGTCGGGCAGGGCGGCGGCGCACTCGCCCCGCTCGTGCCCCTCACGAAGGCCGGTCTCGGCGGTCGCCTCGGCACCGGCGGACAGTTCTGGCCCTGGATCGCGCTCGAGGACGAGGTCGGTGCGATCGTGCACCTGGCGACCGCCGACGACGTGTCCGGGCCGGTCAACCTCGCGGGCCCGGAGGCCGCGGTCGCCGACCGCCTCACGAAGCGTGTCGCGGTCGACCTGCACCGGCCGTACCTGTTCAGCGTGCCGGAGACCGCCCTGCGGCTCGTCCTCCGGGACGCCGCTGACGAGATGCTCCTGTCGAACCAGCGCATGGTGCCCGCGAAGCTCACGGCGTCGGGCTACACGTTCCGGTACACCCGCGCCGAGGACGCCGTCGACGCGGCGTTCTGACCGGACGGGAGGCCCACCGGCGCGTCCGCCGGGTCGGCCTCCTCGTCAGCGTGCGTGCGAGAGCGCCGTCCGCATCGCGGCCCGGGCCCGCTTCCGGTCCCCCGCGGCGTCGTAGACCACGCCGAGGCGGTACCAGGCGCGCCAGTCCTGCGGCGCGGCCTCGACCGCGGCCTTGTAGCGCGGGAACAGCTCGTCGGCCGCGGCCCGGTCGGGGCGACCCGAGGGACGGACCGGGACGACGTCGTCCGGAGCGCCGCCCTCGCGTTCGAGCCGGGCACCGAGCCGCGTGATCCGCAGCCCGAAGCGGAACTCGAGCACGAGCAGGAGCGCCCCGACCGCGGCGATGACGAACAGCGCGACGCCGATGCCGATGCCGATCGGCAGTCCGGTGGCGAGGAAGGCCACCGCCCGCTGCGCGACCAGCACGATGTACACCGCGAGCAGCACGGTCATGAGTACGGCGCCCCAGACGGGCGAGCGGAGTCCGCGCATGCCGCGGCTCACGCCCCGATGCCGAGCACGGCCCCGAGGCCGACCGTGAGCCCGCGCATCGACCCGACCGCCTCGAGCGCGGCACGGATGCCGGGGAGGTAGGCGCTGTCGTCCGTGGTGTCGTGGCGGATGGTCAGGGTCTCCCCCGGTCCGCTCAGCACGACGTCCTGCACGGCCTTGACGCCCGGCAGGCGGAGCGAGTGCACCGGGACGCTGGCGACCTGCTGGCCACGGGCGCGCTGGTCGACGTGCGGGGCCTCGACCGGGCCGACGTCACGCCGCGCCTCGGCGATGAGCTCCGCCGTGCGCACCGCGGTGCCGGACGGTGAGTCGACCTTGCCCGCGTGGTGGGTCTCGACGATCTCGACCGAGGGGAACCACGGCGCCGCGATCGTCGCCAGGTGCGTGCCGAGCACCGAGCCGAGGGAGAAGTTCGGCACGACGAAGGCGCCCTGCTCCGGTCGGTCGGCGAGCAGGGTGCGGAGTCGTGCGAGGCGTTCCGCGGACCACCCCGAGGTGCCGACGAGCACGTTCGCGCCGCTGGCCAGGGCGGTCTCGACGATGGCGGGGCTCAGCGCGGGGACGGTCACGTCGACCACGACCGCGGCACCGGCGAAGACGTCGGGCGAGGCCTCGTGCACCCCGTCGCGGGACGACAGCCGGGCGACGAGTTCGAAGTCGGGCAGTTCCTCGACCACGGAGGCCACGAGCCCTCCGAGCCGACCGGTGGCGCCGACGACGGCGACGGGAGTGACCATGCCCCCATCCTAGGATCGACGCATGCCGCAGGATCGCTCGCAGGTCACCGTCCGTCCCGTGCCCGCCGACCTGCCCGAGGTGGACGCGCTGCTCGACCGGTACCTCGACGAACGCGAGGCGACCTTCCCGTCGGCGCAGGGCCGGTACTCCCGCAAGCGCACGCCGGTCGCCGAGCTCAGCGCGCCGGTCGGCACCTTCGTGGTGGCGTACGACCCCGACGGGGTCGCGGTGGGGTGCGGCGGGCTCCGGCGGATCGCGGACGACGGCGAGGACGTCCGGTACGAGGTCAAGCACGTGTTCGTCGCGCCGGAGGGCCGTGGCCGCGGGGTCGCGACGGCCGTCATGGACGCCCTCGAACGTGCGGCGGTCGACCTGGGTGCCACGAGCATCGTCCTCGACACGAACGACTCGCTCGTCGCGGCGGGCGCGATGTACCGCGCGCGCAGCTACGAGCGCACGGCACCCTTCAACGACAACCCGAACGCGACCGCCTGGTACCGCAAGCCGGTGCGCTGACGCAGCACGGGCCTCCCGGCCGGGTCGGCGGACCGGTCAGAGGGGCTGGTCCACCGGGAGGCCGGTCCGCATCTCGACGGGCAGGTGCGCGGTGTCGTTCAGCGTGACGATCTCCGCCGGCTTCGCCGACCGGATGCGGATGACGGTGAGTGCGGTGTGCGCGACGTTCGTGCCCATCCACCGCCACTCCGGCGCCTGGAACGCCTCGCGGACGAACCAGCCGATCACGGCGTTGTGCGTGATGAGCAGGTCGTGGCGGTCCTCCATGGCCGGCGTGAACCACTCGGCGACCGCGTCGCCCATCTGCGCCTGCCCGGCGAGGATCTCCTCCTCGGTGATGCCGCCGTACCAGCCCTTGTAGGCGGTGGGCATGTCCGGGGTCGGACCGGAGGGGATGCAGTCGAAGAGCAGGGTGGACGGCTCGGGCTGGATCGCCGGGAGCCGCTGCGCGAGGAACGACGCGGTCTCGCTCGGCGCCTCGAGCGGTGAGTGCCAGACGCCGTCGAACGGGACGCCGCCGAGCCGGTCGGCGACGAGCTTCGCCTGCCGCTTCCCACGCTCGGACAGCTTGCCGTCGCGCAGACCGTGCTCGGCGTCCTGGTGCTCGCCGTGCCGGACGAGGTAGAGGTAGTGCGACATCGGGTTCGTCACCCGCCGATCCCGATCGCGGCGGCCAGGCGCTCCTGCTCGAGGTCGCCGACGACGGCGGTGACGGTCGGGCGGGTGAGGAGGTCACGGGAGAGGTCGAGCACGTCCGCGGCGGTGACCTGGTCGACGCGCTGCAGGGCGGTGGTGAGGTCGGTGAACTCGCCGGTGCCGAGTTCGGCGCGGCCGAGGCGGGTCATCCGGGCGTCGGAGTCCTCGAGGGACAGGGTCAGGGCGCCCTCGATCTGCCCCTTTGCGCGACGGAGTTCGTCCTCGGTGATGCCGTCGTCGACCATCCGGCGGAACTCGGCGTCCACGATGTCGATCACACCGGCGACGTTGTCCGGCGCGCACCCGGCGTAGACGCCGAAGGCACCGTTGTCGAGGTACGCGGGCGCGAAGGACGACACGGCGTAGGCCAGGCCCCGGCGCTCACGGACCTCCTGGAAGAGCCGCGAGCTCATCCCGCCGCCGAGCACGGCGTTCAGGACGCTCAGCACCGGGCGCCGCTCGTCGCGGAGGTCGAGTCCCTGCGAGCCGCGGAGCATGCTGACCTGCTCGGTCGGTCGGTGGACGACCCGGAGGCGCGGCTCGGCGGCGTCGGCGGCCGGCTCGGCCTCGCGGCGCGCGAGGGGGCTGGCCGACCGGGCGTCGTCGAACACGGCGGCGACGAGGTCGCAGAAGGCGTCGTGGTCCACCGCACCCGCGGCCGTGACGACGATGCCGTTCGGCTCGTAGTGCTCGGCGTAGTGGGCCATGACCTCGTCGCGCTGGACCTCGCGGATGCTCTCCGGGGTGCCCCCGATCGGACGTCCGAGGGCGTGGCCGACGAAGGTCGCGGCGAAGAACGCCTCGCCCGCGACGTCGGCGGGGTCGTCGGCCGCCATGGCGAGTTCCTCGAGGATGACGCCGCGCTCGACGTCGAACGCCGCGGGGTCGAGGGTGGACTTGGTGACCATGTCACCGATGACGGCCACGGCCATCGGGACGTCCGCGTCCCGGACCCGTGCGTAGTAGCACGTGTACTCCTTGGCGGTCGCCGCGTTGTGCTCGCCGCCGACCGAGTCGAACGCGACGGCGATGTCGAGTGCGCTGCGCTGCGCCGTGCCCTTGAACAGCAGGTGCTCGAGGAAGTGGGTGGAGCCGTACTGGCCCTCGCGCTCGTCGCGGGACCCGACACCGACCCAGTACCCGATGCTCGTCGACTGCGTCCCGGGCATCGACTCGCTCAGCACCCGGACGCCCGAGGGGAGGACGGTTCGCCGGACGAGGGACCCTCCGGACGTCAGGAAGGAGGTGTCCGGGGCCTCGAGGGGCAGAGGCACTGGCTGGTTCATCGTTGCGACTCTACTGACCGGCGCGTCGGACCAGCCCAGCTTGCCGCGCGTGGCGGCCGAGTCACCCGAAGTGGGGTACACGAATCGAGGACAGACCGACTCGTCTGTCTGTCCTCCTTGTGCTATAGTTATGTTCACCGGATCGGGAGCCCCCCTAGATCTCGATCCGGTGGCTCGGGACACCAGTCCTGCGGCACCGAGTTCCCCCACTCACGCCGCGGAGCCGTTGAACCCAAGGAGAGCCCCGCTGTGACGGTCGATTCCCCCCAACCGACCGTCCAGCGTCTCCCTGGACGACGACTCGACGGACTGGTCCCGAGCCGACTGAACCTCGCGTCGCCGGACGGGTCGAGCGTCCCCCCGGCTCCCCGCTCCGGCGGCGCGAAGGTCCGCATCCTCGAGACGGCCCTCCGGCTGTTCTACGAGGAGGGCATCCACAGCGTCGGCGTCGACCGCCTCATCTCCGAGGCCAGCGTCACGAAGGCGACCTTCTACAAGCACTACGGCTCGAAGGACAACCTGATCCTCGCCTACATGCACGAGCAGCACGCTCGCGTGCAGGCCCGGATGGCGGAGATCGTCGCGGGAGCACCGGCGCCAGAAGCGGCCGTGCGCGCCTGGGTCGAGGCGGTCTCGCAGGACGTCAACGAGTCCGAGTTCCGCGGGTGCGCGTTCCTCAACGCCGCCGCGGAGTACCACGACCCGGCCGCCCCGGTCCGTCAGGTCGTCGCGATGCACCGCGACTGGTACACCGAGCAGCTCGCCGACCTCCTGCAGGCCGCCGGGCACCCGCTCGCGGGCGACGGCGCCGACGAGCTCATGCTCGCCCGCGACGGCGCGATGTCCGGTGCCTACGCCGGTGACGCCATCGCGGCGACCGCGGCCATGGTCCGGGTCGCCGAGCGCGTCCTCGCCGCCGGCTGACCCACACGACCCCTCCCGGCGGGCTGTGCGGGCGCGGGTGTTGGCTGGGTCCATGACGAACGACCCGAACTGGAAGCTCCCGGACGTCCCGGCCTTCGACCTCACCAGCCCCGACTTCGCGCACGGCGACGTCCTGCCCACGTCCGCGCGCGGCTCCGACGTCGGGGGCGAGGACCGCTCCCCCGCCCTCACCTGGTCCGGCGCCCCCGAGGGGACGCAGAGCTACGTGCTGACCGTGTACGACCCCGACGCCCCGACCGGGTCCGGCTTCTGGCACTGGTCGGTGACGGACATCCCGGCCTCGGTCACCTCGCTCGAGGCCGGCGCCGGGACCGACGACGCCCTCCTGCCCGAGGGTGCGACCCGCCGCCGCAACGAGTACGGCACCGACACCTTCCTCGGCGCCGCCCCGCCCGCCGGCCACGGCCCGCACCGCTACGTCTTCACCGTGAGCGCGCTCGACGTGCCCGTGCTCGAGCTCCCCGACGGTGCGACCCCCGCGGTCGTCGGCTTCATGCTCCGCGAGCACCTGCTCGGACGCGCGCAGCTCGTGGGCACGCAGGAGACCCCCGCCGCCTGACGGGCCCGCCGACCCGGCCCTCGGCGCGCCCGCCGGCGCGCCCGCCGGCGCGCCCTTCCGCTGGCCGGCGTCCCCGCGTGCCTGCGCCCCGAGTCTCGGGCTGGGCGACGAGTCTCGGGCCCGTGGGCGCGAGACTCG
>JASCOJ010000310.1 GCA_029959645.1 Microbacteriaceae bacterium PS02332
GGTGCCGTGTGCGAAGCGGTCGAAGACCCGCTCCGGGTCGATGCCGCTGATGCCGGGTCCGTCGTCGAGCACGTGCACCACGACGTCGTCACCAGCGCGGTCGACGGTCACCCGGACCGTGCCTCCCGGCCGGGCGTGGCCGAGGGCGTTGTCGACGAGTGCGACCAGGCAGCGGCGGAGGTGGGGCGCCGGCATCGCGAGCGTCGCCGCGGCCGGTTCCACGTCGAGCCGGACGTCGTGCTCGGCGGCGAGGACCGCGAGGTCCCGGCGGACCGTGTCCAGCT
>JASCOJ010000311.1 GCA_029959645.1 Microbacteriaceae bacterium PS02332
CTGGCGGAGGGCCTCGCGCCGGACGGGTACGTCCTCACGACGCAGACCGGACTGACCGCGGACACGCTGTCCGCGGTGGTCGGTGCCGACCGGGTGGTGTCGAGCTTCATCAACGTCGGTGCCGACTACCTCGAACCGGGGCGGATCCTCCAGGGCAACATCGCGGCCTTCCGGATCGGCGAGCTCGCCGGGGGAGCGATCACCCCGCGGGTGGGCCTCCTAGCCGACGCGATGCCGTACGCCCTGCCGACGGAGAACGTCCTAGGCTACCTGTGGGGCAAGGA
>JASCOJ010000312.1 GCA_029959645.1 Microbacteriaceae bacterium PS02332
GTGATGAGCCCGGCGGCGAGGGCCCCGCGGAGCGCCGCCGCCTTGCCGCGCCCCGCGACGACGCAGATCCGCCGCGGCGCCCGCTTCACGGTGTCGAGGTCCGGGGCGCCGGCCCGGGCGTTCACCCCGATGTCCTTCCACGACCCGTCGGCGCGGTAGAACACGGTCGAGACGTCGCCCACCACCCCGGCGCGCGCGAGCTCCTCCTGGTCGCCCGGGTCGAGGTACCCGCCCGAGTAGACGTGCGCCGGCCCCGGGGCCTGCGGCGACCCGCCCCCGCACAC
>JASCOJ010000313.1 GCA_029959645.1 Microbacteriaceae bacterium PS02332
GGCGAGCAGCAGCTGCGCGGCGGCGGCGATGCCGAGGGCGATCGGCAGCCAGAGCGTCCAGAGCCGCAGCTCCGCCGCGTGCCGCCGGTCGGCTGCGAGGGCGGCCGTGGTCCGGTCGACGCGGGCGCTCGGCACGGTCCACACGTCACGGTCCAGCGTGGGCGGCCGGGCGGCCGGGAGGCCCCCACCGGTCAGCGTGAGCACGGCGCGTTCCGAGCGGGTCGCGTCGAGCAGGCCGCTGTCGACCGTCTCGACGGTCACGGTGTCGCGGACGGTCTAGGAG
>JASCOJ010000314.1 GCA_029959645.1 Microbacteriaceae bacterium PS02332
GTCGTGAACACCGGCAACGTGACGCTGACCGACCCGACCGCGGAGGTCGTCGAGCTCGCGGACACGGAGGTCACCTCCCCGACCGGGCCGGTCCTGCCGGGCAAGTCGTTCATCTGCACGATCCCGGAGTACGCACTCACACAGTCGGACAGCGACCACGGCCAGGTCACGGTCGACGTCACGACCGAGGCCACCGGTCCCGACGGCGCCCGTGTCACCGACCGCGAGACCGTCCGGGTCGGGCTGACGGCCTCGAGCGGGCTCGACGTCACCGGGACCGCGT
>JASCOJ010000315.1 GCA_029959645.1 Microbacteriaceae bacterium PS02332
GGCCGAGGGCATCGCCCGCGACGTCGTCCGCGCCGTGCAGCAGGCCCGCCGCGACGCGGGGCTCGACGTCGGCGACCGCATCACGCTGACGCTCCGCGCCGACGAGCCGGCGGCCTCCGCGGTGACCGCGCACGAGACGCTCATCGCGAACGAGACCCTCGCGACGGGAGTGCAGGTGGTCCCGTCCGCATTCGGTCCGGACGAGGACACCGTCGCCGTCGGCGACGGTGCAGCGGTGACCGTGGAGGTGGCACGCGCATGAGTGACGGCAACGAGCACGGG
>JASCOJ010000316.1 GCA_029959645.1 Microbacteriaceae bacterium PS02332
CGGCGGCCCGTTCCGCGGCCGGTCCCGCGCCGACCTCCGCGACGTCACCCCGGCCGAGGCGCTCGCCCCCCCGACCTGGGACATGGGCCTCGTGGTGACCACCAACTCCGCGACGCTCGTCAACAAGGGACTCGAGGTCATCGAGGCGCACCTGCTGTTCGGCGTGCCCTACGACCGGAGCGACGTCACGGTGCACGCGCAGTCGATCGTGCACTCGATGGTCGAGTTCGTCGACGGTTCGACCATCGCACAGGCCTCACCGCCGGACATGCGGCTGCCGAT
>JASCOJ010000317.1 GCA_029959645.1 Microbacteriaceae bacterium PS02332
CGCACGCACTGGGTGGCGACGTCGTTCTCGCCCTGCGAACCGTGCGTCAGCCAGTTGCCGTAGGTGATCTCCGAGATCTTGAGCCCTGAGTTGCCGAGGTACCTGAATTCCATGGGTGCGCCGCTAGCGGAGTGCGCGCTCCCGTGCGGGGGCGGGACAGTACCCCGGAGCGTGCCCGGGTGAACAATGGTTGACGCTTCAACCAAACGGTTGCAGAATGGGTTACCATCGGGGTCGATGCAGGCGCATGCACCACTGCGTCGGCCCGACGGACCTCCCACG
>JASCOJ010000318.1 GCA_029959645.1 Microbacteriaceae bacterium PS02332
GCGGTGAGCAGCCCAGCGCGACCGATCACCCTGATGACCTACAACGTCAAGAACCCGGACCCCGCGCACGACTGGCCCGCACGCCTGCCGGTCGTCCTCGACGTGATCCGCCGACACGACCCCGCCCTGCTCTGCGTGCAGGAGGCCTTCGCCTCCCAGATGGACGCCCTCCGTGCCGGTCTGCCCGGGTACGCCGACACCGGGGAGGGCCGTGAGGGCGGGACCGCGGGCGAGCACGCCGCCGTGTTCTTCCGCCGTGACCGGTTCCGACCCGTCGAGGAG
>JASCOJ010000319.1 GCA_029959645.1 Microbacteriaceae bacterium PS02332
CCGGATCGTCGAGCCCGGCGACGTCGAGGTCTGGGGCGGGTCGCACGCGGCCGCGTCCGCCACGGCTGCCGACGCCGACGCCGCGACCGGTGGCGTCATCGTCAACGAGCGCGCCACCGCGGTGCGCGAGGTGCCCGGTACGGCCACCCCGCGCGCGACGGTCGCCGTGCAGGGGCCCGTGCACGAGGTCACGACGCAGGACCCGCGCCTGGTCACCTGGTCGGTCGACGCCGACTGAACCGCCGGACGGACGGGAGGCCCGGGGCCCGCGGGGGCCGGGG
>JASCOJ010000031.1 GCA_029959645.1 Microbacteriaceae bacterium PS02332
GACCGGTTCCGTGGAACCGGTCCGGGCCTCCCGTCCGTGTCAGGCGATCCGCGTCAGCGGACGTCCTCGTCGACCCAGTCGAAGGTCTTCGTGACGGCCTTCTTCCAGAGGCGGAGGGTGCGCTCGCGCTCCTCGGCGTCCATGGAGGGCGTCCAGCGCTTGTCCTCCTGCCAGTTGGCGCGGAGTTCGTCGAGGTTCGCCCAGAACCCGACGGCGAGGCCGGCGGCGTAGGCCGCACCGAGCGCCGTGGTCTCGGCGACCACCGGACGGACGACCGGCACGTCGAGGATGTCGGCCTGGAACTGCATGAGCGCGTCGTTGGCGGTCATGCCGCCGTCGACCTTGAGCTCGGTCAGGTCGACACCGGAGTCGGCGTTGACGGCGTCGAGGACCTCGCGGGTCTGCAGCGCCGTCGCCTCGAGGGCCGCACGGGCGATGTGGCCCTTGTTGACGTAGCGGGTCAAGCCGACGAGGGCACCGCGGGCGTCCGGACGCCAGTACGGCGCGAAGAGACCCGAGAAGGCCGGGACGAAGTACACGCCGCCGTTGTCCTCGACGGTCGTGGCCAGGGCCTCGACCTCCGGGGCGCTGCCGATGATGCCGAGGTTGTCGCGGAGCCACTGGATGAGCGACCCCGTGACGGCGATGGACCCCTCGAGGGCGTAGTGCGTCTCCTGGTCGCCGAGCTTGTAGCCGACCGTGGTGAGCAGGCCGTTCTCCGACCGGACGATCTCAGTCCCGGTGTTGAAGATGAGGAAGTTGCCGGTGCCGTAGGTGTTCTTCGACTCGCCCTGGTCGAACGCGGCCTGGCCGAACGTGGCGGCCTGCTGGTCGCCCAGGATGCCGGCGATCGGGACCTCGCGGAGGAGGCTCGACGACTCGACGTGGCCGTAGACCTCGGAGGAGCTGACGATCTCCGGGAGCATCGACTTCGGCACACCGAAGTCGCCGAGGATGTCGTCGCGCCACTGCAGCGTCTCGAGGTCCATGAACAGCGTGCGGGACGCGTTCGTGACGTCGGTCTTGTGGACGCCGCCGTCGGTGCCGCCGGTCAGGTTCCAGAGGACCCAGGTGTCGGTCGTGCCGAAGAGGAGGTCGCCCGCCTCGGCCTTCTCGCGGGCACCCTCGACGTTCTCGAGGATCCAGGCGATCTTCGTGCCGGAGAAGTACGTGGCGAGGGGGAGGCCCACGATCGCCTTGTACCGGTCGGTGTCGCCGTCGGCCAGCTTGTCGACGATCGACTGGGTGCGGGTGTCCTGCCAGACGATGGCGTTGTAGACGGCCTTGCCGGTGGTCTTGTCCCACACGACGGCGGTCTCGCGCTGGTTCGTGATGCCGACCGCCGCGACGTCGTGGCGGGTGATGTCGGCGCGGGACAGTGCCTGGCCGATGACCTCACGGGTGTTGTCCCAGATCTCGGCCGGGTCGTGCTCGACCCACCCGGCGCGCGGGAAGATCTGCTCGTGTTCCTTCTGTCCGACGGACACGATCGAGCCGGCGTGGTCGAAGACGATCGCGCGGGTGCTGGTCGTTCCCTGGTCGATGGCGACGATGTAGTCGGCCATGGGTGCTCCTTACGGGTTCGGTGCTGCCGCGGTCCGGACGGGACGCGCGGTGGAGAGGGGAGGGCGGAAGGTCAGGACGCCAGCGGCAGGAGGGCCATCGAGAGCAGCGCGGCGAGCGCACCACCGATGAGCGGGCCGACGACGGGGACCCAGGCGTAGGACCAGTCGCTCGTGCCCTTGCCCTTGATCGGGAGGATGGCGTGCGCGATGCGCGGGCCGAGGTCACGGGCGGGGTTGATCGCGTAGCCGGTGGGGCCACCGAGCGAGACGCCGATCGCGATGACGAGGAAAGCGACGGGGATCGCGCCGAGCTCGGACGGGGTCTTGCCGTTGGTGAAGGCGATCACGACGAAGACGAGGACGAAGGTGCCGATGATCTCGGTGACGAGGTTCCAGGCGTAGTTGCGGATCGCCGGGCCGGTGGAGAAGACACCGAGCTTGGCGGCCGCGTCGGGCTCCTGGTCGAAGTGCTGCTTGTAGGCGAGCCAGACGATGACGGCACCGATGACCGCACCGATCAACTGGGCGAGCCAGTAGAGGAACATCTGGCCGACGGTGATGTTGCCGAGGATCGCCTGCGCGAGGCTCACCGCCGGGTTCAGCTGACCGCCCGACTTGTACGACACGGTGACGCCGGCGAAGACCGCGAAGCCCCAACCGATCGTGACCATGAGGAAGCCCGCGCCGAAGCCCTTGGACTTCGTGAGGGACACTGCGGCGACGACACCGCCACCCAGGATGATGAGCATCGCCGTGCCGACGAGCTCTGACATGAAGTTGACGCCGTTGCCGTCCACCAAGACCTCCGGTGCTGGGGTGAAGAGGGGGCCCGGATGGTCCGGCACTCCCCGTTGAGTGATCGACGCCGAGCCTAGTGCTGGCCGGATCGCGGCGGTGCGGAAGTCGCGGGCGTTCGGCGCGGAAGTGCACGGACGTGCATGCCCGACGGATACCGGAGGGTCTCGGACCCCCTCCGAGGCGCCGCGCGGCTGCACGGACGTGCAGGCTCCGGGGTCATGTGCCCGCTGTACAGTGGCCCCACTCCGGACGGCGTCGGCGGTGTGCGGCCTCGCCACCGGTTCCCGATCCCCGTGGAGGCGCAGCATGAAGAAGCTCATCAACGACCCGCAGCAGGTGGTGGCGGAGTCCGTCCGCGGGTTCGCCCAGGCGCACGCGGACCACGTCGTCCTCGTCGAGGACCCGCTGTACCTCGTGCGACGGGACGCCCCGGTCAGCGGCAAGGTCGGCATCGTCAGCGGGGGCGGCAGCGGTCACGAGCCGCTGCACGCCGGGTTCATCGGCCACGGCATGCTCGACGCCGCCGTCCCGGGTCCGGTGTTCACGAGCCCGACCCCCGACCCGATCGTCGCCGCCACGAAGGCCGTCGACGGGGGAGCGGGCGTGCTCCACATCGTGAAGAACTACACCGGCGACGTGCTCAACTTCGAGACCGCCGCCGAGCTCGTCGCGATGGACGACGTCCGCGTGGAGAGCGTGCTCGTCGACGACGACGTCGCCGTGCAGGACTCGCTCTACACGGCGGGGCGACGCGGGGTGGCCGGCACGGTGGTCGTGGAGAAGTGCGCCGGTGCCGCCGCCGAGCGCGGGGACGACCTGGACGCCGTCACCGCCGTGGCCCGGAAGGCCGTCGCCGCGACCCGCTCCATGGGACTCGCCCTCGCCTCCGGCACGGTGCCGCACGCCGGTGAGCCGTCCTTCACCCTCGCGGACGACGAGGTCGAGATCGGCATCGGCATCCACGGCGAGCCGGGGCGGGAGCGCATCGCGATGGCGCCGGCCGACGAGCTCGTCGACCGGGTCCTCGAGCCGATCCTGACCGACCTGGCCGCACCGGACGGCTCGCAGCTGCTCCTGCTCGTCAACGGCATGGGCGGCACCCCGCAGTCCGAGCTGTACATCGCCTACCGACGCGCCGCAGAGGTCCTCGCGGATCGCGGCCACACGGTCGCGCGTAGCCTGGTCGGGAACTACGTCACCTCCCTCGAGATGCAGGGCTTCTCGCTCACCGTCACGGTGCTCGACGAGGAGCTCACGGCCCTGTGGGACGCCCCGGTGGAGACGCCGGCGCTCCGATGGGGACGCTGACACCGCACGACGAATCCGCTCACGACGCCGACCTGGTCGGCCGCACGAAGGGACACACCTTGTCGCTCGACACCGCATGGGCCATCGACTGGGTCCGCCGCACCGCCGCCACGATCGACGAGCACCGTGCGGAGCTGATCACCCTCGACCGCGAGATCGGCGACGGCGACCACGGTGAGAACCTCGACCGCGGCTTCCGCGCCGTGGTCGCCGACCTCGACGACGCGGCGCTGGAGACCCCGGGTGCGGTGTTCAAGCTCGTCGCGACGAAGCTCATCTCCACCGTCGGCGGCGCGGCCGGTCCGCTGTTCGGCACCGCCTACCTCAAGGCGGCGCAGGCCGCGGGGGACGCCAGCGAACTCGACGCCGACACCCTCGTCGCCGTCCTCACCGCCGCACGGGACGGGGTCGTGTCCCGCGGCAAGGCCGAGGTGGGCGACAAGACGATGGTCGACGCGTGGACGCCGGCCGTCGACGCCGCGGCCGCATCTGCCGCAGCGGGGGAGACCCCGGAGCAGGTGCTCGCAGCCGCGGCAGACGCCGCCGCCACCGGTGCCGCGTCGACGGACGCGCTCGTTGCCCGGAAGGGCCGGGCGAGCTACCTCGGCGAGCGGGCCGTCGGCCACCGCGACCCGGGTGCGCAGTCGAGCGCCTACGTCCTGCGCGCAGCCGTGGACGCGGCATGAGCGTCGGCGTGCTCGTCGTCTCGCACAGCGCGGCCGTCGCCCAGGGCACCGTGGACATCGCCCGGCAGATGGCCGGCGACGTCCACCTCGTCGCGGCGGGCGGCACCGACGACGGTGGCATCGGCACCTCGTTCGCGGCGATCACCGCCGGCATCGAGGAACTCGCGGGCGCCGACGCGGTCGTCGTGCTCTGCGACCTCGGCTCGGCGTACCTGACCACCGACACGGCGCTCGACTTCCTCGACGACGATCTGCGCTCCCGCGTGCACGTGTCGGACGCGCCGCTCGTGGAGGGCACGGTCGCCGCGGCGGTTGCGGCCCAGACCGGCGGCGACGTGACGGCTGTCCTCGCCGCCGCCGCGAGTGCGTCCGGCGCTGTAGCCGACGCCACGGCGAGCCAGCCGGGAGGCGCGGCATCCGCCGTCGACGCCGGTCCGGCCGACGAGTCGGGCGCCTCCGCCACGGCCGAGCTCGTCAACGCGTCCGGGTTGCACGCCCGCCCCGCGGCGGAGTTCGTGAAGACCGCGGCCCGGTTCGACGCCGCGGTGCGTGTGGACGGCGTCGACGCGAAGAGCCTGCTCGGGATCATGGCGCTCGCGCTGCCGAAGGGCGCGACGGTGACGATCGAGGCCACCGGTCCGGACGCGCAGGACGCGGTCGACGCCCTCGTCGAGCTGATCAGGTCCGGCTTCGGCGAGTAGTCCGGTCCGAGCAGGGCCGGTCCGCTGCGCGGGTCAGCCCTTCGCGCCGGTCGTCGCGATGCCCTCGACGAACTGCTTCTGCCCGACGAAGAAGAGCACGATCATCGGGATCGTCGTGATTACCGACGCCGTGACGATGAGCTCCCAGTGCGCCTCGCCGCCGAAGCCGAACTGGTCGACCATCGCCTTGAGGCCGCGGGGGATCGTGAAGGTCGCCGAGTCCCGCAGGTAGATCAACGGCTTCATGAGGTCGGTCCAGCTCGCCTGCGCCTCGAACAGGGCGGTCACGACGAGCGCTGGCTTGCACAGGGGCAACGCGACCGACCAGAACAGCCGGAACTCGCCGGCGCCGTCGATCTTCGCCGCCTCGAACGTGTCCCGGGGGAGTCCGAGGAAGAACTGGCGGAGCAGGAACACGTAGAACGCCGAGCCGAAGAGGTTGCCCGCCCACAGCGGCGTCGGGGTGCCGCTCTGCCCGAGTGCGTTCCAGATCATGAACGTCGGGATCATCGTCACGGCACCAGGCAGCATCATCGTCGCCAGGACCAGCCCGAACAGCGCGTTCCGCCCGCGGAACCGGAAGTGGGCGAACCCCCACGCGACCATCGCCGACGTGATCGTGACCGCCGCCGTGGCGAGCACCGTCACGAGGAGCGTGTTGACGATCCAGAGCGCCATCGGCGCGGACTGCCAGATCGCGACGTAGTTGTCGAGCGTGAACGTGCGGGGGACCAGCGCGTTGTCGAACACCTGGCTGCGCGGCTTGAAGGACGCACTGACGAGCCAGACGAACGGGTAGAGGAAGACCACCGCACACACCGTCAGCGCGGCCACCGTCAGCGCCTGCACCCACCGGCGACGCCCGGCGCCGCGGTCGGGACGGTCCGCGGTGGCGGTGCCGGCCGCTGACGACACCGCGGTCGGTGGGACCGGCCCCGTGGCGGCGACCGATGCGGCGGGGGCGGCCGGGCCTCCAAGCAGGTCGGCGTCCGAGACGTCGTCGGCCGGACGGCCGCCGGGCAGGGTGGGTGCGCTCACTCCGCGCCTCCTTCGTAGTGCACCAGGCGGCGCGAGATCCGGATCTGCACGAGCGTCACCGCGAGGATGACCAGGAAGAGCACCCACGCCATCGCGCTCGCGAAGCCCATGTGCAGGTACTGGAACCCCTGCTGGAACAGGTAGATCGAGTAGAACAGCGCGGCGTCGTTGCCGTACGCCGAGCTCGACGCCCCGAAGAACGCCGTGTACGACTCGGTGAAGGTCTGGAAGGCGGCGATCGTGGTGACGACCGTCACGAAGAAGACCGTCGGGCTGATGAGCGGCAGGGTGACGCGTCGGGTCCGCGCCCAGGGGCCGGCGCCGTCGAGCGTCGCCGCCTCGAGCAGGTCGCGCGGCACCGCCCGGAGCGCCGCGAGGAAGATCACGACGCTCGCCCCGACCGTCCACAGGCTCATGATGACGAGACCCGGCTTGACCCACGCCGGGTCGGTCGTCCATGCCGGCCCGTCGATGCCGACGAGGCCGAGCACCGTGTTGACCAGGCCGTCCTGCCCGTTGAAGACGAGCAGGAAGAGCGCGCCGACGGCCACCGCGGGCGTCATCTTCGGCAGGAAGAACACCGTGCGGAAGAAGCCGGACGCCCGACCGGCGCGGTCGAGCAGCAGTGCGAGGGCGAGGGACACCACGACGTGGGCGGGGACCTCGAGCACCGTGAAGAGGAGCGTGTTGCCCATCGACATCGCGACCTTCGGGTCCTGGACCAGCTGGACGTAGTTGTCCCAGCCGACCCAGCGGGCCGCGTGCAGCACGTCGTAGTCGGTCATGGACAGGAACGCGCTCTGGAGGATCGGCCAGAGCGTGAAGACGAGGAACCCGACGATCCACGGGCTGATGAACAGGACCGCGGCGGTCGCCTCCCGTCGTCGGGCCCGCACCGCGCCGGGGCGGGAGGCGGTGCTCGTGGTCACCCGTCGGCTCCTTGCGCCGGTCGTGGTCATCGTCGCTGCTCCGCCCATGCGTCGTCGAGTGCTCGTTGCGCGACCCGCTGCGCGTCGGCCATCGCGACCTCCGGGGTCGCTTGGCCGTTCAGCACCCGGTTCACCCCGTCCTGCCACGCCTTCGCGAACTCCGCTGCCGCCGGATTCGCCGGGCCGGACACCGCGTGTTCGTTGGCCGTGTAGATCGCGCGGACCGCCTGCACCCACTGGTCGTCGTCGCCGCGACCCTGCTGCTCCGCCTGGTCGAGCGCCATCCGCTCGATGCGCGCGTCGGCCGCCCGGTTCGCGGTCAGGAGGCCCGTGAACTGCTTGCCGGACGCCTTCCCCGCGGCCATGCGGGCGCGTGCCGCGTCCACCCAGGTCGAGGCCGCGGTCATCGTCACCGCGTACCGGCAGGCCAGCTGCGGGTCCGCGGCGTTCACCGGGACCGCCCACGCGCTGCCCCCGGCGAAGGCGATCGGTTCGCCCTCCCGGTCGCGGAACGCGTCGAACTGCAGGCGGGTGTGCGGGCTGACGTCCTCGAGGACGTTGACGTACCAGTTGTCCATCGGCTCGGCGCCGAGCTCGCCGGCGGCGAACTGGTTGTCCTCGCCGAAGAGGTCGGCGGCGTCCCGCACGGCCTTCACCCGGCCGAAGCCGCCCTCGGGCTCGGTGAGGGACACCGCGAAGCGCAGGGCCTCGACCACACGCGGGTCGTCGAGGTGCGCGGTCCGGCCGTCCTCGGAGATCGGTCGGGCGCCGTTCGCGAGCGTCCACAGCCAGAAGGAGTCGGGCAGCTTGCCGTCGACGCCCATCACGTCGAGGTGCTTCCCGGTCGTCCGCGTCATCCGCTCGTTCGCCCGGGCCATCGCCGCCCAGTCCGACCCGTCGACGTCGGACATCGTCAGCCCCGCGCGGTCGAGGAGCGCCGTCGACGCCATCGCGATCTGGAGCTGGTTGAACTCCGGCACGCCGTAGACGTGGCCGTTCGCGGTCACCTGCGCGATCGCGCTCGCCCGGAACGCCGCGGTGTCGGTGTCCGAGCCGCGGAGGCATCGGTCGAGCGGCAGGAGGGCACCCTGCGTCGCCAGCGACCCGATGTCGTCGCGGGACGCGTACACGAGGTCGGGCGGGTCCCCGGCGGCGACGGCGGACAGGAACGCCTGCGTGTCCAGCGCGCCCTGGGCCATCTGCACGTGCACGTCCGGACCGAGTGCCCGTCGGGCGTCGGCGTCCCGCGTCGTCGCGACGTCGTCCCCGAGGCCGAAGCCCATCACGTCGAGCGTCCCGGTCAGGTGCGCGTGCCGGGAGTAGTCCACCCCGGAGTCGTCCCGGGGCTGGATGCCGCTGGCGCATCCGCTCGCGAGCACCACCACCACGGCGGCCCCCACGGCACCCAGCGCTCTCCGTCGAACGGCCACGTCGCCTCCTCCGGCCGTCGTCGTCGACTGCCTGCACCCCTCGTTCTACCCGTGTCCGGGCGTCACGTCGAGTGCTGAGCGTTCCGGGGACACCTGCGCCGGGCTCACCGGGCCCGGGTCAGGTCCTGCAGGCCGGTGACACGGAGGAGGTCGAGGCGGGAGGCGTCCTCACTGCCCGGGGTGGTCGTGTAGACGACGATCCGCAGGTCCGAGCCCGGCACCGTCAGGGTGTCGCAGTCCACCGTGATCGGGCCGACCGCGGTGTGCACGGTCTTCCGGCTCGAGCGGTGCAGAGCCACCCGGGCCGTCGACCACCGGCGCGCGAACTCCGGCGAGGTCGCACGGAGCCGTCGGACGAGTTCGGCGAGCTGCGGGTCGTCCGGGTACCGACCGAGGGCGTTCCGGAGGTCGGCCGTGAGGTCCGCGGCGAACTCCTCCTCGTGCTCGTCGTCGTACTCGACACCCTCGTGCCCCGCGGTGAAGTACCGCCAGACGAGGTTGCGGTCGATGCCCGTGCGCCGGGTCTGGTCGCCCGACATCGCGGCCCAGAGGTCGTTCCAGAGCAGCATGTCGTGCGATGCGGTGAAGACCGCGAGCGGGACGTCGCCGAGGCGGTCGACGATCCGCTGCACGCCCGGGGTGACGTGCCGCGGGACGAGTCCACGCGACGGGGGAGCGGCACCGGCGACCCGGTGCAGGTGGTCGCGCTCCGGCTCGGTCAGCCGGAGTGCCGTCGCCAGGGCGCCGAGCAGCTGCGGCGACGGGTTCGTCGACCGACCCTGCTCGAGCCGCACGACGTAGTCGACGCTGACCCCGGCGAGTGCGGCGAGCTCCTCGCGCCGCAGCCCGGCGGCCCGGCGACCGGGCCCGGCTGGCAGCCCGACGTCCTCGGGGCGGACCCGGTCGCGCCAGGCACGCAGGACGTCGGCGAACTCGCTCATGCGCCCATCATCGCGCGGACGACGAACACCATGCTGGTACCGGCAGTCCCACCGTCCCGCGGGGCCTGGGGGAGCCAGGCACCGGGGAGGAGCATCGGAGCCATGACAACGACACTCATCACCGGGGCGAACCGCAGCCTCGGCCTCGAGACCGCTCGCCGACTGATCGAAGCCGGCCACACCGTGATCGCCGGGGTCCGCGACCCGGGCTCCGCCGACGAGGTCCGCGCACTCGGCGCCTCCGTCGTCCGCATCGACGTCACCGACCAGGCGAGCGTCGACGCGGCGTTCGCGTCGATCCCCGCGCTCGACGTCCTCGTCAACAACGCCGGCATCATCGGCACCTCGTTCGGCGTCGACGACCTGACGCCCGAGGCGATGACGACCGTCCTCGAGGCGAACGTCACCGGGATCGTCCGGGTCACGCAGGCCGCCCTGCCGCTGCTCCGCGCCTCCGACCACCCCGTCATCGTCAACGTGGCGTCGGGCGTCGGCTGGCCGCGGTTCCTCGGCACGCCCGGGCACGACGAGTACCCGGTGCCGGCAATCCCGTACGCGGCGTCGAAGGCCGCGGTGATCGCGCTCACCGTGCAGTACGCGAAGAACCTGCCGACGTTCCGGGTGAACGTCAGCGACCCGGGCTACACGGCGACCGACTTCAACGGCCACTCGGGGCACCAGACGGTCACCGAGGGCACGGACGCGACCGTCGCGCTGGCCCTGCTCGGGGCCGACGGGCCCACGGGGGAGTTCCACAACCGGCACGGCCGCATCGACTACTGAGCGCCCCGCGACGACCGGCGGGAGGCCCGACACCAGCTGGTGGCGGGCCTCCCGTCCGTCGTCGGTCCGGCCCGACCGCGGTCAGGCCGCCCAGTGCGACGGGCGCTGGAACCCGGTCGGGAGGCGCGTCGCCGCGTCACCACGCGCCGCGTTCACCTGCATCTGCGTGAGGTACACGGCGTCGCGGAGGTCCGCGCCGGACAGGTCCGCGTCGCGGAGGTCGGCACCGATGCACTCGCAGTGCCGGAGGTCTGCTCCGGTCAGGTCCGCGCCGATGAGGAGGGCACCCCGGAGCGACGCCCCGCGGAGGTCGGCGCGACGGAGGTCCGCCGCGAGCAGGTCGGCACCGGGGCCGACCCGCAAGCGTCCGATGCGGCGCTCGTCGCCGGCGCCGCTGGCGGCTGCTCGGAGCGTGCGGCTGGCGGCGAGCAGCACCGGGCGTGCTGCGTCGTACTCGGCGTCGACGTCGAGTGCGAGGACCGATGCCGGGTCGCCGTCCGCGAACTCCTGCACCCGGGCGAACCGTTCCCGGAGCTCGACGGCCACGGTGGGGTCGGTGCCGCCGGTGAGGGCCTCGTCGAGGTACCAGAGCAGTTCGTGCAGTCGCCGCACGACCGGGAACACCGCGAACATCTCGGTGCGCGTGTCCGGGTCGTCCCGCCACGACCGACCTGCGTACGTCTGCCGGGACACCTTCTGACCGGCGCCGAAGCAGTCGAACACCGTGCACCCGCGGAAGCCACGGTCGCGCAGGTGCGGGTGGATCGTGCAGCCGTCCCGCCCGTCGAGGTTCACGCACGGGTCGCCGGCGTCCTTGTCGACCGGGAAGTCGACGCTCCGCGTGAAGGCGAGCGCGACGCAGCACAGGCCGAAGCAGTCCGCGCAGTCGGCGCCGAGGTCCTCGCGGCGGCCGAGGGTGACGCGGGTCCGGGTCGTCACTGGACGGCGGCGGTCGTCGTGCGGGGGAGTCGGCGCATCAGTGCCGCCGGAAGTACCGGTTCGACGCGGGCACGAACATCAGGATCGTGGCGACGATGACCATGACGGGCGTCAAGAGGCCGACGAGCCGCACGAGGCCGAGCATGACGCCGGTCACGGTGAATCCCAGGCCGAGCACGCTGAGCACCGAGACGACGAGCAGCACGATGCGCGCCCAGTTGTGGCCAGAGCGCATCCGGAAGACGACGACGAGCTGCACCACGGCGATCACCAGGGCGAGGACCGTTCCGATCAGGGGACCGGCACCCACCGACTGGTCGTCGCGGAGGGACGCCATCCAGGCGGCCCCGGTCACGGACGACAGGATCGACAGGACCACCGTGACGAGGTAGAGCCAGAACGACGCGGTCACGGTCGAGGGACGAGGTGCACTCATGCCGACCACGGTACCGGGCGTGCACACGGCCGTGACGGACGGGAGGCCCGCGGGCGCGGCCCCGGGGCCGCCCGTCAACTGCGCCGCGCCTCGGCAGTGTCGGCCGGCGTCGGCGTCAGGGTGCGCTGTCGACCACCGTGGTCGTGACCGCGGTCGAGTCGACGACCGTGCCCACCGGGAGCGACGGGTTGCCGCCGCCGGCGAGCGTACGGGAGCCGATGTAGTCGCCCGAGACCGGGTCGATGACGATCTCGGAGTGCTCGCCCTGGCGGTTCGGCTCGTCGCGGCCGATCCCGATGCCCTCCCGGCCGTCGAGCGTCACCGAGTCGTGCGTGATCGTCGTGCCCGGGATCCGAGCGAGCACCTGGTACATCGCGCTCCGGAGGTCAGCCGGCACCATGCCGGTGCTGAGGTCGTCGGTGATGAGCGTGGTCATCGCCTCCTCGTGACTGGCCGACCCGTGCGCGTGTTCGGACACCCACCGGGAGAGCGCCGCGGGGTCCCGGGGCATCACCGCGAGGTCGGCCGGCGTCCAGGGGGAGCCGTAGAACGCGCCCTGCGGGGCACGGATCGTCTCCACCGGGTAGCCGTTGCTCGGGTCGGCCTTCCACGCGGCCTCGGACTCGGCCGCCTCGGCCGCGGGGTAGAACTGCGTCGGCTGCCCGGAGTCGCGGACCAGCGTCCACTCGTCGGCGGGATCGGCCGGCTGGTAGACCGTGATCGAGTACGGCACGAGGGCGGAGTAGCGCTCGGTGACGAAGGCCTGGCTCGCCTCCTGCATCGCGACCTTGCGGAACTGGCCGGGTCCGACGACGGGGTCGCTCGTGCGCACGGTCACGTCGGCGGCATGCTGCAGGACCTCGGCGGCGGTGGCGGCCTCCGGGCGCGCCCCGACGACGGGGACGTGGTCGGTGGTGCCGGTGACGTTGCCGGTGACGAGCACGGTGGCGAGTGCCGTGACGGCGGCGACCGAGCCGGCGGCGCCGAAGGCCCACCGGGACCGGGACCGCTTGCGTCCGACGGTCTGGGCGAGGACCGCTCGGCGGATCGGGGCGACGGCGTCGTCGAGGGCGGCACCCTCGGGCGGGGCTGTGGTGATCATGAGTGCTGCTCCGTCCCCTGCGCCGCACGGCTCACACGGAGTCGGGCGCGGGATCGTTGGATGCGCTTCCGCGCGTTGACGGGGGTGAGGCCGAGCATCGCCGCGGCCTCGTCGTAGGACCGGTCCTGCAGGAGACAGAGCTCGCAGAGTTCCCGGTCGGGGGAGTCGAGCGCGGCGATCTCCGCTCGCACCCACTGCAGTTGTCGGACGGCGTCCTCGTGGGCGACCTGGCGGTACCAGGCCTCCGAGGCGCCCGCGTGCTCGTCGAGCTCGTCCGCACGGTGGTTCCGCCGGCGCCGGTTCGTGTTCATCGCGATGTTCCTGGCGCTGGTGAGCAGCCAGGGGAGTGCGCTCGACGCGACGACCCGGACGTCCTTCCGCCGACGCCAGGCGACGAGGAACGTCTCCTGCACGATGTCGTCGACGTCGGCCCGTTCGTCGGCGAGCCCCCAGGCGTAGCGGAACACCGCCCGCGAGTGTCGGTCGAGCAATGCGGTGTACGCCGCTGCGTCACCGTGCGCGATCGACGCGACGAGTTCCCCGTCCGGGATGACGCCCGGCCCCCTTGGTGTGTTCACGATTGCCTCCGATGATGATGTGTCGGGAGGCGGACGTGTGTGACAGATCCTGCCGGTGACGACGTCGTGACCTCCTGCGGGCATCCGTCGTGCGGCGCGAAGGGTTGCGGTCGAGGTGAGTTGACATAATATGCATTATCAGCGCGCTGCTGCGGGCCCGGGACCTCCGTCAGTCGGCGAGCATCGCCTTGATGCTGCGGCGCTCGTCCATCGCGCGGTAGCCCTCGGCGACGTCGGCGAGCGGGAGCGTCAGGTCGAAGACCGCTCCGGCGTCGTACGTACCGGCGACGGTGCGCGCGACGAGGTCCGGCAGGTACCGACGGACCGGTGCGACGCCGAAGCGCAGCGTCAGGTGCTGGACGAACGGCTGGAAGATGCCGAGCTGCGGGCTGGTGTGTGGGACGCCGACGGCACCGATGGTCCCGCCGACCCGGGCCATCCCGATCGCCGTCGCCCAGGACTCGGGCGTGCCCACGGCCTCCACGACGTGTCGGACGCCGAGTCCCCCGGACATCTGGCGGACGGCGGCGACGGCGTCGTCGCCGCGGACGCTGACGACGTCGGTGGCGCCGAAGGCCCGACCCAGGGCCGCACGGTCCTCGTGGCTGCTCATCAGGATCACCCGATTCGCGCCCAGGACCGAACGGGCCCCGAGGACCGCTGACAGTCCGACGGCACCGTCGCCGACCACGGCGACGGTCGAGCCCTCGGTGACGTCGGCGAGGACGGCGCCGTGGAGGCCCGTTCCCGCGACGTCGGTGAGCGCGAGCAGCGAGGCGAGCTGTCGGTCGTCGACGCCGGCCTGGCCTCCCGGCACGACCACGAGGGTCCCGTCGGCGAGCGGGACCCGCACCGCCTCCCCCTGTCCCCCGTCGGTCCCGGGCGCGCCGAAGGTGCCCCCGTGCTCGCAGCGGGTGTGGATGCCGTCGAGGCAGGCCGGGCAGGTGCCGTCGGACCACTGGAACGGCGCGACGACGAGGTCCCCCATGGTGACCGTGCGGACGTCCTGACCGACCTCCTCGACGACGCCGATGAACTCGTGGCCGAGCCGGGAGCCCGGCTGGCGCTGGACCACGCCGCGCCAGGACCACAGGTCGGAACCGCAGACGCACGAGCGGACGACCCGGACGACGGCGTCGGTCGGTTGCTGCAGGGCGGCGTCGGGGACGTCCTCGACGGTGACGTGGCCGGCGGCCTGGTACACGGCTGCGCGCATGGTGGGCTCCTGTCCGGGCGGGCGGTCAGCGGGTGGCGGGGAGGTCCCGCACGAAGGCGGCGAGTTCGTCGAGGTTCGCCGTCTCGCAGGTGCGTCGGCCCTCCTCGATGTCGTGCACCATCGCCACGATCCGGTCGAACACCGGACCCTGGATGTCCTTGTGCACCTCGTCGACCTCGGTCTTGCGCTTCCGGACCATGAGGTCGCGCCAGATGCCGGACCGGGCCTTCGCGCTGCGGCGGTTGAACGCGGCGAGGCGGTCGAGCGACCCGGGCAGGTCGTCGGGGACGAAGCCGTCGAACGACTCGACCGGCACGGGCGCCTGGTCGATGGCCTCCTGTGCGACGGCGATCATGAGGTCGCGGTAGGCGGGCAGCGAGAGGGAGTCGGCGATCGTCAGGTCCGACACCGCACCGGCCCACAGCATCGCGCCGTACGCCTCCTTGCCCCACAGGTAGCCGAGGACGTTCTCCGTCGGCAGGGCGTACGGCATCGCGTCGGCGAGGAGGCCCACCCGCGGGGTGATCGCTCCCCCGGCGAGCTCGCCGATCCGGAAGGCCGCGATGTTGCCCTGGAGGATCCGCCCCGGTTCGAGGTAGTCGGCACCGACGTTGATGAAGCTCGACACCACCCGGTCGGCACCGACCACCGCGGACAGCGTGTCCGCGGTCAGTCCGTTCTGCGTCGTGAGGACGTACCCGTCCGGCGCGAGGACCTCGGCCAGCACCTGCGCGGCGGACGCGGTGTGCAGGCTCTTCACCGCGACGACCGCCGCGCCGACTCCCCCGCGGCCCACGCGGTCCGGCAGCTCCTCCGGCGTGACCGCGTCGACGCGGACCGTGAAGTCCTCGACGGGCCCCTCGATGTGCAGGCCGTGCGCGTTGATCGCGGCGACGTGGCCGGCGTCCGCGTCGCACAGCAGGACGCCGTGCCCGGCACGGGCCATGTGCGCGCCGATGGTGCCGCCGATCGCGCCGGCGCCGATGATCGTGATGTCCACGGGGGTCCTCTCGAGGTGGTGCGGTCAGTGGGACGTGCTGTGCACGCGCTGCTGCCAGCGGGTGACGGCGTCGGCGAGCACGGTGAGCGGGACCGCGCCGTTGCCGAGCACGGTCGCGTGGAAGTCCCGGACGGAGAACGCGTCGCCGAGGGCCTCCTGTGCGGCCGTCCGGAGGCGGAGGATCTCGCGCCGACCGATCATGTACGCCAGGGCCTGCCCGGGCCACGCGATGTACCGGTCGACCTCGCTCCGGACGTGCTCGTCGGTCGTCGCGGTGTTGTCGAGCATGAACTGCACGGCACGCTCCCGCGACCAGCCGGCGGCGTGCATGCCGGTGTCCACGACGAGCCGACAGGCACGGACGGCCCGCATCGAGAGCATCCCGAGCCGCGACAGGTCGTCGGAGTACAGGCCGGCGTCGTCTGCGAACTGCTCCGAGTACAGCCCCCACCCCTCGTTGAAGCTGCAGGCCTCGACGTCGAGGTGTCGGCGGTAGCGCGGGATGTCGAGGCGCTGGGCCATCGCGAGCTGCATGTGGTGGCCGGGCACCGACTCGTGGAAGGTCAGGGCCTCGTACTCGTACCGGTAGTGGGTCTCCGGCGCGCTGGCGTTGATGCAGAACGTGCCCGGTCGGCTGCCGTCGACGGCGGGCGGCCGGTAGAACCCGAGTGCGCTCGAGGCCGCGTCGACCTCGTTGATCGGTTCGATCGCGCACGCGGTGATGTCGTCCGACGGGAAGTACCGGTCGCGGACGGCCTCGGCCCGGTCGAGCGCGGCGTGCGCGACGGCCATGATCTCGTCGCTCGTGGTGAAGAGGAGCGCCGGGTCCTCGCGGAGCCGCCTGGCGATCGCCGTGAAGTCCCGCAGCCCGAACAGCCGGTCGCCGATCGCGGCGGCCTCGGCACGGATGGCGTCGAGCTCCTCGAGCCCGATCCGGTGGACCTCGTCCGGGGTGAGGTCGGTGGTGGTGTGCCGGGCGACCGCGGCCGCGTAGCCCTCGACGCCGCCCGGGACCTCGCTGATGCCGACGTGTTCGTCGTCGCGCGCGACGGGCAGCAGGCCACGGAGCTGTTCGGCGAGTGCGGCCATGCCCGGGCGGACAGCCTGCGCCAGGACCTCCTCCGACCGCTCGACCAGTGCCGCGGCGTCCGGCACCGTCGCCGTGCGTGCGGGTTCGAGCAGCGGGTCCGACGCCAGGGGCAGCGCCAGGTAGCCCTCGAGCTGCTCGATCGCGTGCAGGACGCCCATCCGGGTCGGGACGCGCCCGGCGGCGGCCTCCTCGGTGTACCGCTCCCCCAGCGCGACGAACATGCCGCCGAGGCCGCTGAGCCGCGCCGTGTACCGCTCGGCCGCGGCCTGGTCCGGGACCGTCATCGCGGGCACGGCCTGGAACACGAGTCCCTGCCGGCTGACGTAGCCCTTCGCCGAGGCGTTCGCAGCCCAGAGCGCGTGCCGGGCGTCGTCCGCTGCGCCACGGGCGAGGGCGACGAGCACGTCCCGGTCGGTGCGGCCGGCGTCGTCGAGGTCGTCGCCGGACAGCGCGGCCGCCTCCGCGGCGACGGCGTCGAGTTCCGCCGCCGCGCGGTCGCTCGCCGCCCGCGACGGGTCCCCCGGCAGGTGGTCGAACTCCGTGATGCCGAGCAGGGTCGCGTTGTACGGGTCGTAGGTGTGCTGCGCGACGAAGTACCGCTCGCCGAGTGCCTGCAGTCGGGTGGCCGTGTCGGTGTGCAAGGTTCCTCCGGGGTCGGACGGGTGCGGGTCAGAAGAGCGAGTGGCCGCCGTCGACGGAGAGCGTCTGTCCGCTCACCCATCCGGCGTCCGGGGCGACGAAGAACGACACCGCGCGGGCGATGTCCTCGGGCGTGCCCGTCCGGCGCACCGCGATGCGCTCGACCAGGGCGCGCTGCCCCTCGGGGCCGTACGAGTCCCACTGCGCCTGCGTCGTGGGGTTCGACAGCACGAACCCCGGCGCGATGCAGTTCGCCGTGATGCCGTACTGACCGAGCTCGTGCGCCATCTGCCGGGTGAACCCGATCTGCGCCGCCTTCGCCGCGGTGTAGGCCTGGATGCCGGTCAGGCTGACGCTGCGGCCAGCTCCGGAGGCGATCATCACGATCCGCCCCCATCCCCGCGGTTTCATCGTGCGCACGGCCGCCCGGGTGCAGTTCCGGGTCGTCGTGAGGTTCGCGTGCAGGACGGCGTCCCAGGCCTCGTCGGACAGGTCCTCGATCGGGGTGTGCGTCTGCCCGACCACCCCGCCGGCGACGTTGACCAGGACGTCGACGGGACCGAGCGCGGCGAACCAGGCGTCGGTCGCCGCGGTGTCGCTCAGGTCGACCTCGTCCCGGTCGACGCGGTGCACGACGGCCCCGTCGGCGGCGAGCCGGTCCGCGATGCCGGACCCGATGCCCTGGGCCGCACCCGTGACCACCGCGACCCGACCCGTGAGGGTCTCCCCGGGCCTCCCGGCCGTCCCCGTGCCGGCGGCGGACCCGCCGGCGGTCACGATCCGCTCCCGGTGCCTGACGACGCGAGCGATCCGCTCTCCGTGCCCGACGGCGCGAGCGCGTCGACGTTCCCCGCCCCGACCTCGCGCGGCCCGGACGCACCCCGCGCCTCGTCCTCGGCGTGCGCGACGCGGGACGCGCGGGTGATCCGGACGGACTCCTCCCACTGCCGCATCCGCTCGAGCCCGCGGGGTCCGGTCGCGCGCAGCACGCCCTCGACCAGGGCCTCGATGAGCACCAGCAGCGGCGTCATCGAGTCGAACGGGATGCCGTCGACCGTCACCGGGAGGACGACGTCCGCACTCTCGACGACGGGCGAGAGCGACGTGTCCGTGATGAGCAGCACGGCGGCGCCCTGGCGCTTCGCGGCGGCGGCGGCCTGCTGCGCGACGAGTTCGTGGCGGCGGAAGTCCATCACCACGACGACCGAGCCCTTGCCGAGCTGGAGGAAGCGGCCGACGTCGTGGCCGAGCGGCTCGGCGACGAAGTCGACGTTCGGCAGGACCTGGTCGAGCTGGGCGGCGAGGACCATCGCGAAGTACCGGCTGAAGTACCCGCCGAGCAGGGCCACGTGCTTCGGACGGTCCGCCAGCACGGCGACCGCGCGGTCGAACTCGCTCGGCGGCACGCTCGTGCCGAGGGACTCCACCAGGGCGACACGGTCGGCGATCGCCCGACCGAGGGTGCCGCCGTCCCCGAGGGCGATGCCCTCCTGCGACCGGCGGAGCGGGCTGTTCAGGTGGTCGGCGATCTCGTCACGGACCCGCGTCTGGAAGTCCGGCCAACTGCCGAAGCCGAGCCGGCTCGCCAACCGCAGGACCGTCGGCGTGCTCGTCCCGGCCGTCCGGGCCAGGCTCGCGGCGCTCTCCGTGCCGGCCGTCGGCCAGGCGGCGAGCAGCGCGCGGGCGACCTTGCGCTCCGCGGGGCTCAGCTCGTCCATGCGGGCGAAGACCTCGTCGTTGATCGGCATCCCTGCTCCTCGTCGTCTGGGGTGTGGTCGTGGTGCTCGGCGTCGAGCCTGGCAGGTCCGTCCGGGCGTCCACCCGACCCGGCGGGCCCGTCAGGTCCGGAGCACCAGCCCGCTGCCGTCGTCGAACGCCGCGAACATGGTCGGCGAGTTGTGCGCCACCACGACCCGACCGTCGGCGCCGACCGCGACGAGCCCGCCACTGGCGTGCTCGTCGGTCAGCTCCTGCTGGATGGTCGCGGCGACGGCGTCGGGCAGCGCGGTGCCGGCGTACCGCATCCGGGCGACGATGTCGTAGGACACCACCCCGCGGATGAACGCCTCCCCCTCGCCGGTGCACGAGATCGCCGCGAAGCCGTCGAGCGCGTAGGTGCCGGCGCCGATGACCGGCGAGTCACCGACGCGGCCGTCCTCCTGCGCGGCCATGCCGCCGGTCGAGGTGGCGGCCGCGACGGACCCCCGCCGGTCGCGGGCGACCGCGCCGACGGTGCCGTGTCGCGGCGCGACCAGGCGGTCGGCGAGGATGCGGGCGAGCTGCGCCTGCCGCGCCTCGGTCACGAAGTACTCCTGCTCCGCCGTCGCGAGCCCCCACGACTCGACGAGCGCACGCGTCGGGTGGACGAGGAACAGGTGCGCGGATCGTTCCATCACCGCACGGGCCAGGTGCACGGGGTTGCGAGCGTGCCGGGAGGCGGCGATCGCCCCCGCCAGGCCGGTCCGGCCGTCCATCACGGCCGCGTCGAGCTCCACCTCGCCGTCGGTCGTCAGGGCTGCGCCCCGGCCGGCGTTGAACAGCGGGTCGTCCTCGAGCTGCTCGACCGTCGCGCAGACCGCGTCGAGCGCTGAGCCGTCCTGGTCGAGGACCGCCTCGCCGGCCCGGTAGGCCCGGGTCAGCCCGGCCTCGAACCGCTCGCGTTCCTCGGTGGCCAGCTCCTGGATCCGGCCACCGGCGCCGCCGTGCAGCGCGAGCGACCAGCCGCGGACCGCCGGGACGTCGAACAGGACGGTGTCCCGCGGCGGGGCGATCGACTCCTCGGCGGGCATCAGCGACCCCCGGCCTGACGGGTGATGTAGTTGACGGCGACGAACCGGGTGAAGACCGACAGGAGGTCGTCGCCGCTGATCGCGACCGTCCGCTCGGACACCCGGTCGACGCCGCCGACCCAGGTCGCGACGTCGGCCATGTCGGCGGTCTGCACGTCGAGCTCGAGCGTGGCCGGGGCCGTGATCGGTGCGGCGCGCATGTCCGGGACGCGGCGGACGGCCTGCTCGGCGGCCTCGCGGATCCGGCGGCACGACTCGGCCGGGTGCAGGGCGTCGGCGCTCGCCCGGGTGATCGAGGTCTTCGTGACGACGTGCTCGGCGTCGGGTGCGAACGCCGCCGTCTCGTCCCAGGTGACCTCGTCACCGGTGACCAGGGCGATCGGCACCCCGTGGTGCGCGGTGACGAGGGCGTTGATGCCGCTCTCCCCCACCCAGGTGCCGTTGACGCGGGCGCCGGAGAACACCTCGGGGTTGTACGTGTGCGACAGGACCGACGGGGCGCCCGAGATCGACCCGTGGTACCCGACGAGGAACGCTGCGTCGACGGTGTCGTCGAGGCCCTGCATCATGTACATCGGCTTGTGGCGGCCGGTGATGAAGCGCACCTTGTCCGGGTGCACGACGGCACGCGGGTCGAGGTTCGACATCCGGCTGTGCGAGTCGTTGAGCAGGACCTCCGTGGCCCCACCGGCGACGGCGCCGTCGATCGCGGCGTTCACCTCGTCGAGGAGCAGTGCGCACCCCTGGGCGTAGCCGTCGCTGCCGGGACGGCACTGGTCCCAGTCGACGATGCCGGCGACGCCCTCCATGTCGTACGAGATCCAGGTCTTCATGCGGACGGTTCCTCCTGGTGGTGCGCGACCGGGGTCGCCGGGGCGGGGGTGGACTCGACGACCTGTTCGGGGTCGAGGAGTACGTCGGGACGGGTCAGTGCGGGGTCGTCGGCCTCGATCGCGGGCTCGCGACGCGGGTCCGCGTCGCCGAGGTCGGCCGAGCGGATGCAGGCGGCGACGTGCGCGTCGGCGGGGGTCCCGCCGAGGTGGGCCGACGTCGGGACGCCGGTCGGGCCTCCCGGCCGGGTGCCCAGCACCAGCGGGACGGGCGCGAGGCCGGGGTCGGTCGTCCGGCACGCGTCGACCGCGTACGGGCAGCGCGGGTGGAACCGGCAGCCGGACGGGATGTCGAACGGACTCGGCGGGTCGCCCTGCAGGGCGAGCCGGGCGGTGACGCTCTCGACGCCCATCCGCGGGATCGAGTCGATGAGCGCCCGCGTGTACGGGTGCCGGGGGTTGCGGAACAGCTCGTCGGTGTCGGCCACCTCGACGATGCGGCCGAGGTACATGACGGCGACCCGCTGGCTGAGGTGCTGCACGACGGCCAGGTTGTGCGCGACGAACAGGATGCTCAGGCCGAGCTCGCGCTGCAACCGGGCGAAGAGCTCCAAGATCGTCGCCTGCACCGACACGTCGAGCGCGGAGACCGGTTCGTCGGCGATGAGCACCTCGGGGCGGACCGCGATGGCCCGGGCGATCGCGATGCGCTGCCGCTGCCCGCCGGAGAACTGGCTCGGGTAGGCGTCGAGCGCGTCCTCCTCGAGCCCGACGAGGTTGAGGATCCGGATGCTCTCCGCGCGGACCTCCGACCGCGGCACGATCCGGTGCAGCAGCAGGAGCTCGCGGAGCATCGACCCGACCGAGATCCGGGGGTTCAGGGACGAGTACGGGTCCTGGAAGACCATCTGGATCCGGCGCGAGGCGTCCCTGTCCCGGTGGACGGGCACGCGCTCGCCGTCCGCCTCGAGCGTGCCCGTCGTCGCGGGGACGCTGCCGACGAGGATCTTCGCGAGCGTCGACTTGCCCGAGCCCGACTCCCCCACCAGCGCGAGGACCTCGCCACGGTGGAGCTCGAGGTCGACGCCGTCGAGGGCGGTCAGCGCGGTCCGCGTGGACCGGCGCACCCGGTCGACGACGGTGACGGGCAGCTGGTAGCGCTTCGTCACCGCCCCGGCGCGGAGCACCGGGGCGGTCTGGAGGCCCGTGGCCGGGCCCGCCGGGTTCGTCGCGGTGCTCATGCCAGGACCTCCACGGGCTCGCCGGGGGCCGCCGAGCCGATCTCGTGCGTGCGGATGCAGGCGGCGGTGCGGCCGGGGCCGACGTCCTCCTGTGCGGGCATCGCCGTCGTGCAGGCGTCGACGGCGAACCGGCAGCGCGGCGCGAACGGGCAGCCGGACGGGCGCGCGGCGACGTTCGGCGGGAAGCCCGGGATCGGCACGAGCGTCCGGCCGGGGTCGTCGAAGTCCGGCGCCGACTCGAGCAGGCCGCGCGTGTACGGGTGTCGGGGATCGCGGAACACCTCCTTGACCGGCCCGGCCTCCACGCGGTGTCCGCTGTACATGACGGCGAGCTCGGTGCAGGTCTGGTTGACGACGGCGAGGTCGTGCGTGACGAAGGCGAGGGCGGTGCCCGTCTCGGCGCAGAGTTCCTCGACGAGCTGGAGCACCTGGTGCTGCACCGTGACGTCGAGTGCCGTCGTCGGTTCGTCGCAGAGCAGCAGCCGCGGGGAGCACGACAGCGCCATGGCGATCATGATGCGCTGCCGGAGGCCGCCGGAGAGCTCGTGCGGGTAGGCCCGCGCCCGGCGGGCCGGGTCCGGGATGCCGGTTCGACGCATCATCTCGACGGCGAGCTCCGCGGCGTCGGCCCGGGACAGCCCGAGGTGCCGTCGCGGTCCCTCGGCGATCTGCTCGCCGACCCGGACGACCGGATTCAGCGCCGTCATCGGCTCCTGGAAGACCATGGCGATCTGCGGGCCCATGAGCTTCCGGCGGGCGGCCGCGGACATGCCGCCGAGGTCCTCGCCGCGGTACCGGACCGTGCCGGAGAGCACCTCGACGCCCTTCGGCAGCAGCCCGGCGATCGCCCGGAGCGTCAGGGACTTGCCGGAGCCGGACTCCCCGACGATGCCGAAGCGCTCGCCGGGCTGGATCGCGAAGGTGAGGTCCTCGACGATGCGGACGTCGCCGCGGCCGCGGCGGCGGATGCCGACGGTGAGATCCTCGACCTCGAGCAGTGGGGTGGTCATGCGCGTGCCTTCCGGGTGGACGCTGGTCTCGGTGCTCGTGCTCGTGCTCGCCATCTCAACGCCTCCGATCGGGGCTGAGGAGGTCGCTGATCCCGTCGCCGAGCCAGGACAGGCCGAGGCTCGTGACGACGACGACCAAGCCGGGGATGGTGGTCTGCTGCCACTGGGTGGTGATGAACTCCTGGCCGTCGACGATCATCGAGCCCCACTCCGCGGTCGGCGGCGCGATGCCGAGCCCGAGGTAGCCGAGCGTCACGATCGCCATGATGTCCATCACGATGTCGCTCATCGCGTAGATCACGGCCTGGCTCATCACGTTCGGGGCGATGTGCCGGACGAGCAGCCGGGTGTGGGACATGCCGCCGAGGCGGGCCGCCACGACGTAGTCCTGCTGACGCGCCACGATCACCTCGCCGCGGACGATCTTCGCGTAGGACACCCACGACACGGCGGCGATGGCGAGGTAGATGCTCGTCTCCCCCGCGCCGAGGACGAAGACCAGCACGATGACCATGACGTAGAACGGGAACGCGAAGAACACGTCGACGATCCGCATCAGGAAGGTGTCGACGACCCCGCCGACGTACCCGGCGATCGCCCCGACGACACTGCCGACGACGAACGGGATGAGCACCGCCAGGAAGCCGACGCGGAGGTCGACCCGGGCGCCCCGGATGAGGCGGGACAGGACGTCGCGGCCGTACTTGTCGGTGCCGAGCCAGTGCGCGGCACTCGGCGACTGCAGTGCGTCCTCGAGCTGCTGCTGCACCGGGTCGTACGGCGCGAGCACCGGCGCCAGCACGGCGACGAGCACGAGCAGGCCGACGATGACGATTCCCGCCATCAGAGAGCCGTTGCGGTACCAGGCTCGGAGCGACCGCGAGCGGGACGCGCGTCGACGCTGCTTGAAGCCCACGAGCGCGGCGGTGGGGGTGGTCATGGCGTGGTGCCTCCGGCCAGGTCGACCCGCGGGTCGAGCATCGTGTAGACGACGTCGGTCAGGATGCCGACCACCACGACGAAGATCGCGACGAACAGGGTGACGCCCTGGATGGTCGGGAAGTCGCGGGCGAAGATCGCGTTCACCATGAGCGACCCGAGCCCCGGCAGGGCGAAGACCTTCTCGATGACGAGGGAGCCGCCGACCAGGTACCCGAGGTTGACGCCGATGATCGACACCGTCGGGATCGCGGCGTTCCGGAGCACGTGGTCGCGGAACAGCGGCATCCCCGCAGCGCCCTTCGACTTCGCGGTCCCGACGTACTCGGACTCGAGCACCCCGATCATCGACGCCCGGAGGCTGCGGATGATCGTCGGCGACATCGCGATCGCCAGCGTCAGCGCCGGCAGGAACAGGAAGTAGAGGTGGGCGCCGGCCCCGTCGCCGTAGCCGCCGACCGGGAACGCCCGCACGTTCACCGCGAGCAGCAGGATGAGCATGATGCCGACCCAGAACTGCGGCATGCCCTGCCCGACGAGGGTGAAGCCGCGGGCGATGAGGTCACCGGCCCGGTTCGGTCGGCTCGCTGCGAGGGACGCGAGCGGGATGCTGATGACCAGCGCCATGACGAGCGCGAGGCCGAGGAGTGACAGGGTGACCGGCACGGCCTGGAGCACGAGCTGCCCGACCGGGAGCTGGTACGTGAGGCTCGTGCCGAGGTTGCCGTGCACGATCTGCCCGAGGAAGCGGAGGTACTGCTCCCACAGCGGCCGGTCCAGGCCGAGCTGTTCGGTGAGCGCCGCGACACTCGCCTTCGTGGCGCGCTCGCCGAGGAGGGCGATCGCCGCGTTGCCGGGCAGCAGGTGGGAGAGGAAGAACACGATGAGGGTCACGCCGAACGCGACCGGGACGGCCTGCAGGAGCCGTCCGGGGATGAACCGGAGCCGATGGAGCATGACTGCCTTTCCGAGCGGGAGCGGTGGGGTCCGGCAGGAGGACCGGACCCCACCGGGTCTCACTTCGCCTTGGAGACGTCCTCGAGCTGGTAGTTGCCCAGCGGGGTCACGTGGAAGTCGTTCACCTTGTCGGTGGTCGCGAACACGTAGGGCGAGTAGTAGAGGTACGCCAGGAAGGAGTCGTCACCCGTCTTCTGCTGCAGCTCGGAGTACAGCTCCTGCCGCTTCGCCGGGTCGGTCTCCTGCTGCGCCTGCTTGTTGACCGCGATGACGTCCGGGTTGTCGTAGTGCGTGAAGGCCGAGTTCGAGCCGCCGTCCGGGTCGACCGCGAAGGAGGTCCACTCGTCGGGGTCCGGGATGTCCATCGTCCAGGAGGACCAGGCCATGTCGAAGTCGCCGGCGAGGCGCGCCTGCTTGTTCGCCGTCGGGTCGAGCTGCTTGATCTGCATCGTGATGCCGATCTCCTTGAGCTCGGACTGCATGATCTGCGCGATCGAGGTCTGGTTCGGGTCACCGGAGCGGATGAGCAGCGTCGTGGTGAAGCCGTTCGGCTTGGTCGACTTCGCCAGCTCCGCCTTGGCCTGCTGCACGTCGTGCGTCGGCCCCTCGGCCTTCGCGTCGTAGTACGGCGTGCCGGGCGAGAGGAGCGAGTTCGCCGTCGTGCCGTTGCCGAACAGCACCGCCTTGACCATCGCCTTGCGGTCGATGGCGTAGGCGATCGCGCGACGGATGTGCTCGTCGTCGAACGGCTTGCGCTGCTGGTTGAACGCGATGTAGTCGATCTGCGTCGACTTGAAGGTGTCCGCCTTCACGCCCGACGCGGTCTTGAGCGCGGACAGGCTCGACCAGTCGGGGGTGTCGTCGATGTCGACCTGACCGCCCTGCACCTGGAGCTTCCGGGTGTTGGCGTCCGGGACGACGGTCCACTTCACGCCGTCGAGGTACGGCTTGCCCTTCTGCCAGTAGTCGTCGTTCGCGGTGAGGCTGAGGGACTGCCCCTTCTTCCACGAGTCCCACACGAAGGGACCCGTGCCGATCGGGTGCGTGTAGAACTCCTCCTTCGACTCCCCCGCGTAGTCGGCCGGCACGATCGCGTTGCTGAACAGCGACAGGTCGGCGATGAGCGGCGCCCACGGGTACTTCAGGTCGATCGTGACGGTCTCGTCGTCCACGGCGGTGACCTTGTCGATCGCCGCGTTGATGTACCCCCACCCGGAAGACCCGGTCGCGGTGTCCGCGTTGATCGAGAACACGACGTCCTTCGCGGTCATCGGATCGCCGTTCGAGAACGCGACGCCCTTGCGGAGGTGGATCGTGTACTGCTTGCCGTCCGAGGACGTGTCGTAGCTCGTCGCCAGCCAGGGCTCGAGCTTCTTCCCGTCCGCGCTGACGTTGAACAGCGGCTCCATGATCTGCTGCATCACGTGGATGGAGTTGTTGTCGAAGGTCGTGGTGTTGTCCATCGAGATGATGTCGGCGGACCGCGCCATGGTCAGGACACCGCCCTTCGGGTGCCCACCGGCCGCGCTGCCGGTGTCGGCCGATCCGCCGGCGCTGCAGCCGGCGAGGACCAGGGCCGCTGCCGCCGTCACCGCGATCGCGGCCGCCCGATTCCGTTGTCTCATCATTGCCTCTTCGCCTCTGTGCACCGCGTGGTGCGTTGTCCGTGTCGGGGAGGTGGAGCGAGTGGTGCTGTAGTGATGATTACAGTAGGGCAGATTCTTTTCTTGTTTGTTACGTTCGGAAGACGATGTCACACAGCGTCATGCACTTCACCCTCCGGGACTTCCGGCCGTCCGACGCGGACGCGGTGGTCTCCTGGCTGCACGGCCCGGACGACGTGCTCGCCGTCGCCGGGACCGGAGCGCCGTGGCCGTACCCGGCCGGCGCGCTGGTGACCGCCGACGCGGCGCCCGGCTGCCACGCGCGCGTCCTCACATGGCAGCACGACGGCGATGCCGTCCTCGGCCACGTCGCCGTGGTCCGGGTCGCCGCGGACGCCGGGCGGCTGGCCCGCGTGGTCCTCGCGCCGCACCTCCGCGGACAGGGCCTGTCCGGGTCGTTCCTCGCACTCGCCGTCGAGGACGCCCGGGCACACGGGATCAGGGAGCTCGCACTGTTCGTCGTCCCCGGCAACGAGCCGGCACTCCGCTCCTACGCCGCCGCGGGGTTCGCACGCACCGCGCCCGACGCGGACCACCCCGAGTACGTCCGCCTCGTGCGGCGGCTGGACGCACCGGACCGCTGAGCACGGTCAGGGCGACGTGACGCGCAGCCGGTCGACGGCTGCCGACACCGGACGCCGAACGGCCCGGCAGTCCACCGGAGTGGACGGCCGGGCCGTCGGGGTCGTTCGGTCGATCAGTTGCCGGGAGCGTCGTCGCTGGTGTGCGGCACGTCGCTGCTGTCGATCTCGAGGGCGGCCTGCTCGCCGCCCTGCTCCTCCTCGAACGCCTGGTCGGTGTCGGGCTGCTCGGGCTGCTCCGCCTGCGTGGTCTCTTCTGCCGGGTCCGGCTGGCTGTACGTCATGTGCAGGACGGTACGCGCGCGGTGCCCGTCCGTCCGCAGGAAGACGTCAGGCCCGCAGCGTCGTCGCTGCGGGCCCGATGATCCGGTGCCTGGATCAGCTGCCGTTGACCGCGTGCACCGCGATGACGGCGCCGATGATCATGAAGATGACCGCGAGGACGATGGCGATGGCACTCAGCACGATCCCGCCGAGGACCATGCCACGGCTGCCGACGGCGCGACGTCGGGCGACGATGCCGAGGACGAGGCCGATGATGCCGGCGATCAGGCCGACGATCGAGAACAGGATGGCGAAGACCACACCGACGATGCCGAGGACCAGCGACGCGACGGCCATGCCGTTCCCGCCCTGGCGCGCGACGGGACCGCCGGGGGTGTTGCCGGCCGGCGGGTAGCCGGGACCATTGGACGACATGCTGGCTCCTTCGATCGGGACACTCGGCCGTGTGCAACCTGAGCGTTGATCGCGACGCTATCCAGACGGATCGTCCGCGTTCCCAGGTTCTCCCCAGGATCGGTCGCGAGGGCGCCGCACGTCGGATGGCTGGCCCGACGGAACCGGCGGGTGGACACGGGAGGCCCGAGTCTCACGGACACGGGAGGCCCGAGTCCGGCGGACACGGGAGGCCCGTGGCGATCCCGCCACGGGCCTCCCGTC
>JASCOJ010000320.1 GCA_029959645.1 Microbacteriaceae bacterium PS02332
TCGTCGACGTCACGCCACTAGTCGGCAGCGCCCCGTGCCGGTGCCGCGTGGAGCAGTTCCGGCAGTCCGTACGTCCACGCGCCGTGGTGCTCGCCGCCGTAGAAGGCCGCCCACGCGCGCTCGTCGGTGAGGCGGTGGTCCGCGCCACAGTCGACGACGAGGGTGTCGGCGTCGAGCTCGGCAGCGATCGCCCCGGACTGTCCGTGCGGCAGCGCGAGGAACACCACGTCGTGCCCACGGAGCTGCTCGGCGGTCGTCTCGACGAGGGGGAGGTGCGCCAG
>JASCOJ010000321.1 GCA_029959645.1 Microbacteriaceae bacterium PS02332
GAGCCACAGCATGTCAGCGAGATGCTGCGTCAGGGTGATGGGCAGCGACCTGCCGGCCGCGGGTGGCTCCTTCAACTGAGTGCGCTCGACGCGGGACGTCGCAAGCTGGCGATCTCTGGTCGATCTCACCGCCATTGGAACCGAGGTCGGTGCAGCAGCTGGAGGATCACCACAAGAGCAGACGTCTCCTCCTTTCAATCTTGCACTCTCAGCTGGAGGAACCAGGACCGGGCCGTAACGCTTCGCCCGCATGACGAAGCGGGCGCCCCCCCCCCGGGGGG
>JASCOJ010000322.1 GCA_029959645.1 Microbacteriaceae bacterium PS02332
CTACGGGACCGGTGCCAACACCGCGCTGCAGCAGCTCGGCGAGGCCCGTGAGTCCGGCAACTTCTCCAACGTCAACAAGCTCGAGAAGGACCTGGCCTTCCACCTCGGTGGCCACGTCAACCACTCGATCTTCTGGACCAACCTCGGCCCGGACACGTAGGTCCCGGAGGGCGAGCTCGCCGCCGCGATCGACGAGTTCTTCGGCTCGTTCGAGCAGTTCCAGGCCCAGTTCGCCGCGGTGGCGAACGGCATCCAGGGCTCCGGCTGGTCCGTCCTGGCC
>JASCOJ010000323.1 GCA_029959645.1 Microbacteriaceae bacterium PS02332
GGCTGAGCACCGCTCCAGCCTGCGGCCGCTCCGTCGGCCCCGGCCGGTGTGGCCGGTGTCGGCCGTACCGCTTATGATCATCACCCAGCACGACCATCCCGACGTCCCGTCGGCGATGACCCCCGGAAGGACTCCGTGACCGCATCCGCTCGCGCACTCGAACTCGTGCAGATCGCCGCCCGCGCGGCCGACGCCAAGCAGGCCGAGGATCTCGTCGCCCTCGACGTCACCACGCCGCTGCAGCTGACCGACGTCTTCCTGCTCGCCACCGGCCGGAACG
>JASCOJ010000324.1 GCA_029959645.1 Microbacteriaceae bacterium PS02332
CGGTCTCCACCGACTACGACACCTCGGACCGCCTGTACTTCGAGCCGCTCACCCCCGAGGACGTGCTCGAGGTCATCGAGGCCGAGGCCGCCTCGGGCGAGCTCGTCGGCGTCGTCGTACAGCTCGGCGGGCAGACCGCCCTCGGGCTCGCGAAGCCGCTCGAGGCCGCCGGCAGCCCGATCCTCGGCACGACGCCGACCGCGATCGACTCCGCCGAGGAGCGCGGACAGTTCTCCCGCAGCCTCGAGGAGGCGGGCCTGCTCGCACCGCGCAACGGCAC
>JASCOJ010000325.1 GCA_029959645.1 Microbacteriaceae bacterium PS02332
GGTGCACACCGCCCTGTTCGACGGGCCCGCATGGCTCCCGAGCTGGCCGGAGAGTGCGCGGACGAGCGGCAGCGTCTCGAACATCACCGCGCTCATGGTCGACGGCGACCGCGACGCCCCGACCGACGCGTACTCCCGCCGGAGCACCGCCGCCGTGGCCCGCGCGGCCACGGCCTTCGCCGCACTGCTCGGCCCGGACGGCCGCGTCGAGACGACGTCCGTCCCGGTGCCGTCCGGCGCGCGGACCCGCGGGACCGTCCGGTCGGCGCCGGTGTCCGAC
>JASCOJ010000326.1 GCA_029959645.1 Microbacteriaceae bacterium PS02332
TCCTCGTACCGTGGTCCGCATGTCCCCCACGCAGTCCTCCACCGCCCGGATCCGCGCGATCGCCGCATGGTGGCGCGCCGCCAACTACCTGACGGTGGGGCAGATCTACCTGCTCGAGAACCCGTTGCTCGAACGACCGCTCGAGCCCGCCGACATCCAGCCGCGGCTGCGCGGGCACTGGGGCACCGCCCCCGCGCTCAACCTCGTCTACGCGCACCTGAACGCCGTGATCAGCGAGACCGGTCGGGACGTCCTCTACGTCTGCGGGCCGGGGCACGGC
>JASCOJ010000327.1 GCA_029959645.1 Microbacteriaceae bacterium PS02332
CTCCTGGTGCCGAGTGGCCGGACGACCGGGGGCTTCCGCGTCTACACGGACCGCGACCTCGAACGACTGCTCGTCATCCGGCGGATGAAGCCGCTCGGGTTCTCGCTCGAGGAGATGGCGGAGCTGCTCCGGGTGGTCGACGCACTCGCCGACGCCGGCCCCGCGGACGCCGTTGCCCTCGCGGAACGCCGCGACGGCTGGCTGACCGAGGCGCGCACCCGGCACACCGCGCTCGTCGAGCGGGCCGGCATGGCCGAGGAGTTCCTCGGCACCCTCACGT
>JASCOJ010000328.1 GCA_029959645.1 Microbacteriaceae bacterium PS02332
CTCCTGCAGAAGCTCGCCGCGTCCTTCGCGGGCAACGACTCCCCGGACATCTCGTACACGTACGGGTCGTGGTCGAGTCAGCTCGAACGGTCCGGGCGCACGCTCGACCTGCGGCACGACGTCGCCGACCCCGCCCTGCACTGGGACGAGTTCACGTCCGCCGCCCGGAAGACCGCGCAGCCGACCGGCCGGAAGGTCATCGGGATGCCGGCCGTCGTCGACCACATCTCGCTGTTCTACAACAAGACCGTCTTCGACCGCGCGGGCGTCGCCAACCCG
>JASCOJ010000329.1 GCA_029959645.1 Microbacteriaceae bacterium PS02332
GTCGAGGACGTCCCGCTGCTCGACGAGGCCGCCGAGCTCCTCGGCCCGTTCGACCCGCCCGGGGGCGCCGCGGGACGCCAGGCGGCGGCGAGCCACGACCGCGACGTGGAGAACGCCCGCCAGGCCATCGAGAACATGGGCGTCGAGGGCATCGTCAGCGCCGAGCAGGTCGCCGGTGCCTTCGCCGAGGGCGGCGACCCGCGGAGCACCGCCGAGCGCGCCGCCGAGGACCGCAAGTGGACGTACGGCCACATCGTCGTCGACGAGGCGCAGGAGCTC
>JASCOJ010000032.1 GCA_029959645.1 Microbacteriaceae bacterium PS02332
TCAGAGGTGTATACCACCCAGCACCCGATCCTCCCGGGCGCGGGGCGCCGCGGCGCGTGCGGCGACGCGGAGCCCGTCGTCCGTGACCTCGCGTTCACGCTGACGCCCGGGCGGGTGCTCGCCCTCGTCGGCGAGTCCGGCTCGGGCAAGTCCGTCAGCGCGATGAGCGTGCTCGGACTCCTGCCGCCGCAGGCCCGCGTCGAGGGGAGCGTCCGGTTCCGCGGGGACGAGCTCGTGGGGGCCTCGGACGACGACCTCCGCGCGGTCCGCGGCGCCGGCATCGGCGTCGTGTTCCAGGAACCGATGAACTCCTTCACGCCGGTCCTGTCCATCGGGACGCAGATCGCCGAGGCCGTCCGGGCGCACCCGACGACCCTCGACCGTGCGGGCGTCTCCGCACGGGTCGACGCGTTGCTGCGCTCCGCGGGGATCACCGACCCCGCCAGGATCCGCGACGCCTACCCGCACGAACTCTCCGGCGGGCAGCTCCAGCGGTCGATGATCGCGATGGCCCTCGCCGGCGACCCGGTGGCACTCATCGCCGACGAGCCGACGACCGCGCTCGACGTCACCGTGCAGGCCGGGATCCTCGACCTGCTCCGCACGCTCTGCCGGGAGCGCGGCCTCGCCGTCCTGCTCATCACGCACGACATGGGCGTCGTCGCCGACGTCGCGGACGAGGTCCTCGTCCTCCGTCGCGGGGACCCGGTCGAGCACGGCGCGGTGCGCGAGGTGTTCGCCCACCCGCAGGCCGACTACACGCGTGCGCTGCTCGCAGCCGTGCCCGCTTTGGAGGCCCGTCCCACCGCCGCCACCGACGCTGGGGGAACCGGTGCAGACGACGCCGGCCGTGCCTCCCAGCCGGTCGTCGCGCGACTGCGCGACGTCGCCGTCGCGTACACGCGTCGCGGCGCACCGACCGTCGCCGGGATCGACCTCGACCTGCACGCCGGGCGGACGCTCGGCCTGGTCGGGGAGTCCGGCTCCGGCAAGACCACGATCGCCCGGGCCCTCGCCGGGCTCGTCCCGGTCGTCGCCGGCACCGTGGAGGTCGACGGACAGGACCTCCGGACCGCCCGCGGCCGTGCGCTGCGCGCGCTGCGGAAGCGCGTCGGCATCGTGTTCCAGGACCCGGCATCGTCGCTGAACCCTCGGCAGACGATCGGGTGGAGCATCGCCGAGCCGCTCCTCGTGCACGAGCCGTCGGCTGACCGCGAAGCTCGCGTGCGGGAGCTCCTCGAGGCCGTGCAGCTCGACCCCTCGTGGGCCGAACGCCTCCCGCATCAACTGTCCGGCGGCCAGCGGCAGCGCGTCGCAGTGGCCCGGGCACTGGCGCTCCGGCCGGCGCTGCTCATCGCGGACGAGCCGACCTCGGCCCTCGACGTCACGGTGCAGGCCGCGGTCCTCGACCTGCTCCGGTCCCTGCAGCAGGACCTCGGGTTCGGCTGCCTGCTCGTGAGCCACGACCTCGCCGTCGTCCGACAGCTCGCCGACGAGGTCGTCGTCCTCGCCGGCGGCCGCGTCGTGGAGCGCGGCACGACCGCGGCGGTGCTCGACTCCCCGCAGGAGGACTACACCCGCATGCTGCTCGCCGCCGCCCCCGTCGCCGACCCGGTCCGCCAGGCCGAACGCCGGGAGACCTGGCGGGCACTGGAAGGAGTGGCGTCGTGACCGCGAACACGGTGGAGCGTCCGGTCGCGGCCGGCGGCGGCCGGACGACCGGCTTCCGCGCCGTCGTGCGCCGGGTCCGGCAGGACCGCTGGGCGACCGCCGCGGCGGTCCTCATCGCGGTGTTCGTCGTCGTCGCCCTCGCGGCACCCCTGCTCGCGCTGGTCAGCGGCCACGGCCCGTACGCGTACGACATCGACGCGCTCAACTCGTTCGGTGCACCCCGGGGGGCCCTCGGCGGCGTGGGTGGGGACCACTGGTTCGGCGTCGAGCCGCTGACCGGGCGGGACCTCTTCGCGATCGTCACGTACGGCGCGCGGACCTCGCTCGGCATCGGGCTCGCCGCGACGGTGTTCTCGATCGTCGTCGGCGTGCTCGTCGGTGTCACGACCGGGTTCTTCGGCGGCTGGTACGACCGGGTGCTCAGCCGGGTCGTCGACGTCATGTTCGGGTTCCCGTCGCTCGTGTTCATGATCGCCCTCACCGCGATCGTGCCGACGGCGTTCCCGAAGCCCCTGCTCGTCGTCCTGGTCATCGGGTTCTTCGGGTGGCCGGCGGTGGCACGGGTCATCCGCGCGCAGACGCTGTCGCTCCGGGAGCGCGACTACGTCGTCGCCTCGACGGCCCTCGGCGCCGGTCGGTGGCACGTGATCCGCACGCAGCTGCTCCCGAACCTCGCCGCGACGATCACGGTCTACGCGACGATCTCGATCCCGTCGATGATCGGTGCCGAGGCCGCGCTGTCCTTCCTGTCCGTCGGTGTCACACCGCCGACCCCGTCGTGGGGCCGCAGCATCGGCGACGCGGTCGGCTGGGTGCAGACCGACCCGATGTACCTCGTCTTCCCGGGAGCGGCCCTGTTCCTCATCACCCTGGCGTTCAACGTGCTCGGCGACGCGCTCCGCGACGCCCTCGACCCGCGAGGGAGCACCCGGTGAACGCGCTCCGCTTCGTCCTGTTCCGCGTGCTCGGCGCGGTCGTCGTCCTGCTCGTGGTCGCGGCGATCACCTACGCCCTGTTCATGCTCCTGCCGACGAACCCGGCGCGGGCGATCTGCGACAAGCCGTGCACGCCGGACCGGTTGGCCGAGGTGCAGGCGTTCCTCGGCACCGACAAACCGTGGATCGCGCAGTTCCTCGCGTACCTCGGCGGGATCTTCACCGGTCGGTCGTTCGGCACCGGGGTGTCCGCGGTGCACTGTGCGGCGCCGTGCTTCGGGTACTCGTTCCAGCTGCACGAGAGCGTCACGACGCTCATCGTCGACCGCCTGCCCGTCACCGCGTCGATCGCGATCGGGGCGGCCCTGCTGTGGCTCGTCGCCGGTGTGGTCGGCGGGACGCTGTCGGCCCTGCGCCCGGGGTCGGCCCTCGACCGGACGGTGATGACCGTCGCGGTCGCCGGGGTGTCCTCGCCGGCCTACTTGATCGGGCTGCTCTCGATCCTGCTGTTCGGGTTCGTGCTCGGGATCGCGCCGACGAGCGGGTACGTGCCGCTCACCGAGGACCCGGTCGGCTGGCTCACCCACCTCGTACTGCCGTGGTGCGTGCTCGCGTTCATCAGCGCGGCGATCTACGCCCGGCTCACCCGCGGCGAGATGCTCGAGGCGATGAGCCAGGACTTCGTCCGGACCGCCCGCGCGAAGGGCCTCCGCGAACGCCAGGTCGTCGTGCGGCACGGGCTGCGGACCGCCATCCTGCCCGTGGTGACCCTGTTCGGGCTCGACCTCGGTACGCTGCTCGGCGGCGCGGTCATCACCGAGAAGGTGTTCTCGATGCAGGGCCTCGGGGCGTTGCTCATCGACGCGGTGCACACGCTCGACCTGCAGGTCGTCGTCGGCTTCACGGTGTTCTCGGCGTTCCTCGTCGTCACCGCGAACGTGGTCGTCGACGTCCTGGCCGCCGTCGTCGACCCCCGCATCCGCCGTCGCGCCTGACGCCCGGTGGCCCGCCCCGCGTGGTCAGCGCGCGGCGGTGAAGCGGTAGGAGGCGCCGTCGGGTGTCCGCTCCAGGAGACCGAGGTCGACCGCGTCGCGGCGGACCGCGGCGACGTCCGCGGTGAACATCGCGACGGCGGCGTTGAGCACCGCCTCGGACACCGGCCGGGAGGCCCCGAACCGGTCCGCCACGGTCGTCACGATCCGCACCGAGAGCGCGTGGCGCTCGTCGTCGCCGGACGGCAGCCGCGCGATCCGGTCGAACACGAGGACGGCCTCGGGCTCGAGCAGCTGCCGGAGGTCGGCACCGGTCGACGCGAGCAGCGCTGCGTCGGGACCGTCGGGCCCGACCCAGTCGAACGCCCGGACCGCCGCCTGCTTCCGCTCGTCGACGTCGGGCGCGCCGGCCACCGCGTCCCGGAGGCCGCCGTCCGCCAGCACGGCGACCGCCTGCCGTGCGCGCCGGACCGCGGAGCGCACGGCTGCCCCGGCCATCAGAAGTACGTGATCCCGTGCGGGGTGCGCACCGGCAGGAGCATGGCGCGGAGGAGCAGCGGCGTGGCCGGGTCGGCGGCGCGCAGCAGCCCGGCCGCCGCGAGCGTCACGGGTGAGACGGACCCGATGAGCAGCGCGCCGAGGTCGGCGACGTCGAGCGCGAGGTCGGACCCGGCTCCGTCGACGTCGTCGGCCAGGCGGGTGACGGTGCCCCGTGCCTCCCGGACGTCGAGCCGGTACGTGCCGGACGCGTGCCCGAGCGCATCGGTGACCGCGAGCGTGACCGAGCCGTCGACCGCGTACGGCCGCGACTCGAGCACGGCGGCCACGTCGAGGACGCGCAGCCAGACGTGGTCCTCCTCGTGGTCGACGTCGTACGCCCGGTTGTCGGCGATCGCGGCGACGACCGGGTCGTCGAGGCGCGACCGGCCGTACCGGACGACGTCGTTGAGGTCGATCGACAGGAGGAACTCCCAGAGCGACAGGTAGGCCTCGTCGGTCGTGTACACGAGGTCGACCACCTCGATGCGGGTGTCCTCGGTGGTCGAGCCCTCGACGACCCGCCAGGTCACGTAGCCGTCGACGTCAGCGGTGCCGCCGGGGCCGTCGGACCCCTCGGGGCGGTGCACGGCCGCGCGGACGCCCTTCGCCGGCTCGCCGTCCTGCCCGAGGATGCCGAGCGCCACCGGCCAGGTGCCGGCGTTCCGGACCATCGAACCGGGCGTGCGCTCGTGGAACCGGGCGAAGACGGCCTTGCCGACACCGTCGGCGAGCCACTCCGGGGTGACCATGGTGACCGTCCCCGAGGTCGGGGCGAGCAGCGGCAGCGCCCGTGCTCGACGGACGCGGACCGCGCGCTCGCGGATGGCGCTGCCGAACCCGAAGCGACGGTAGATGGTGCCCTCGGACGCGGTGAGGGAGGCGACGGCGTAGCCCTCCTCGACACCCCGCCGGAGCGCGTCGGTCATCATCCGGCGGAGGATGCCGCGCCGTCGCTCGGTGGGGCGGACGGTCACGGCCGAGATCGCCTGGGTGTCGACCGCGGCCCCGTCACCGAAGCTGAGCTCCTTGCGGAACCAGGTGAATGTGCCGACCGGCCAGGTCTCGTCCACCGACCCGGGGGTCGGCTCGCGGCGGTACACGCCGAGGAACGTCTCGCCGTCCTCGGTGAATTTCGCGGCCATCCGCGCTGCCGTCGCGTCGGACGGGTACGGCTCGTGGAAGCCGAGCCCCACCGCCTCCATCCAGGCGCGCGTGCGCTCGTCCGGTGCCCCCTGGTCGTCCGTCCCCGGCGCGAACTCGCGCACGTCGTAGCGGTCGTCGAATGCCTCGTTGATCGATCCCACGGACCAGACCCTACCGGCGGGTCCGCTTCCTCCGGTGGGAGGACCGTCACGGCATCCGTCGTGCCGCCTCCTGGGCGACGACCTGCTCCCGGTCCGGCATGTGCCGGAGCTGCTCCAGCGGTCGGGCCATCCGCCGGTTGCCGCGGAGCGTGGGCTCGGCACGGTCGAGGAATGCCCAGTACCCGCCGGTGAACGGGCAGGCGTCCTCGCCGAGCCGCTTCGTCGGGTCGAACCGGCAGCCGCCGCAGTGGTCGGTCATCCGGTCGATGTAGCGGCCGCCGGCGGCGTACGGCTTCGTCGCGACGACCCCGCCGTCGGCGTGCTGCGACATGCCGATGATGTTCGCCGGCATCACCCAGTCGGTCCCGTCGACGAACACGTCGGTGAACCACTCGGTGAGCTGCACCGGGTCGTACCCGCGCTGCAGCGCCCAGTTCCCGAGGACCATCAGCCGCTGGATGTGGTGCAGCCACCCGTGGTCACGGAGGTCGTCGAGGGCGACCGACAGGCACACCGCGTCCACGTCGGACGCGTCCGCCTCGAGCCACCAGGCCGGGAGGTCCGCCCCGGTGCCGTCGGTCGACGCACCGCCGCCGTCGGTCCGGCCGCGGACCGGGGGCGTTCGGCGACCGCCGAGTGGCTCGACGTCGGAGCCGTAGTCGTCGCCGAGCCACCAGTAGAGGTGCCACACGTGGTCCCGCCACCCGGCGACCTGCCGCACGAAGCCCTCGACGCTCGCCAGGGGAGCACCGTCCTCGTGTGCCCGGAGTGCGGCGTCCACGGCGTCGCGGGGGTCGAGCACGCCGAGGTTGAGCGGCACGCTGAGCAGCGAGTGCGCCATCGTCCGGTCGTGCGTCAGCACGGCGTCCTCGAAGGGGCCGAAGTCGCCGAGCCGCACCGCGACGAAGTCGTCGAGCGCCGCCTGGGCCTCGGCTGCCGTGACCGCGAACCGCCGTCGGTCGTCGCGCCCGACGAAGTGCACGAGGCCGTCGCGCTCCCACCGGTCGAGGTCGGCGCGGACCTCCTCGTCGACCTCGTCCTCGGTCGGCCACCACGGATCGGGCAGCCCGAGGGTCGTCGCCCCCTTCGGTGGTGGCTGCCGGTTCTGCGCGTCGAGGCTGAACGCGCCGCCGAGCGGGGCGTCGCCGTCCATGAGCCAGCCCTCGCGACGCCGGACGTGCTCGTAGTGGTGCTCCATGAGGAACCGGCCTCCGCGTGCGGCAGCCCACGCGCCGAACGCGTCCTCGCTCGTGACGAACCCGCGGCTCGGCAGGATCGTCGTGCCCTGCCCCCACTGCCGGACCTGCCCGCGGAGGACCCGGGACGGCGGGTCGACGACCTCGAGGTCGTCGCGCCCCTCGAGTGCGTCCCGGAGGTGCTCGACCTGCACGTGCTCCGCTCGGTCGCCGAGTTCGCGGACCCGGTGGCGGAGCGCGCTCAACCAGAGGTGCGCCTTCGCACGGTGCACCGGGCGTGCGGTGAAGGCGTCCCGGGCCTCCACCACGAGCGCGGGGCCGCCGTCGTCGAACAGCGGGCCGTACTGGCCGGGCAGGATCAGGCGCCGTCGCGGGGTCACGGTCCGCACGGTACGCGCAGGAGGCCCGGCCTCCCCGGGCGGACGGCGTGCGGCGGCGGCGCCGGAGCGGACGCGGCGGGGCGCGGGTTCAGTCGGTCGCGCCGCGCGGCGGGTCGACGAGCAGTGCGACCCGGTCGGCCAGGTAGTCGGCGAGCGGGACGGTGGCGCCGGCGGCCGCGGACCACCGGACGACGGGCTCGTCGCCGCGGACGGACAGCACCCCGTCGGCGTCGACGAGCGAGCCGTCGAGCGGGACGGGCGTCGCGCCGTGGTTCACGGTGTCCCCGGCGGCGAAGTGCCCCTTGGCCGCGGCGGCCCGGTAGGCGCGGCGCACCTCGGCCGACACCGAGACGAACTGTGACCGGCCGGGGTCGGTCACCCGGGTGATGGCTCCCGTCGCCCACACCTGCCCCGCGGTCTCCGGGGACGAGCCGAGCAGCAGCGCACCGACCCGCCACACCCGTCCGAGCGCCCGCATCGTCGGCTCCCGCCGGATGCCGAGCACCGCCTTCGGTTCGACGTAGACCCCGAGGGCCTCGTCGCGGACGCCCGCGGCGCGGAGGCGGCCGGCCGCCTCGTCGAGCAGGTCCCGAGCCCGCTGCACGCCGTCCGTCACGGGTCCCGAGCCTAGCTGCGCGGCGCTCCGGTGCGTCCGGGGGACACAGCGCTGGACGCGCGCTCGGCCACCGCGGCGTTCCATCATCCTGTGTCCCACGCCTTCGACCCCGAGCAGCCCGACGGCACCGCCCTGTCGGCGCTCGCGGACGTCCTCGGCGTCCCCGTGCCGCTCGTCCCCGGCGACGCCGACGTCACCGTGACCGGACTCGCGGTCGCCACCGCGGACCTCCGCCCCGGAGCGCTCTTCGCAGCGGTGCGCGGACGGCGCGAGCACGGCGCCGTGCACGCCGAGCAGGCGCGGGCCGCAGGCGCCGCCGCCGTGCTCACCGACCCGGCCGGGCGGGACACCGCCGCGGCGTCGGGGTTGCCGGTGCTCGTGGTCGACGACCCGCGCGCCGTCCTCGGGGCGGTGGCGCGCGCGGTCTACCGCACGGACCGGATCGACGTCCCGCTGTTCGGCGTGACCGGGACGAACGGCAAGACGACCACGGTGTACGTGCTCGACGCCGTGATGCGCCGACTCGGGTGGACGACGGCGCTGACCTCGACGGCGGAGCGCCGGGTGGCCGACGAGCACGTCGCGAGCCGACTGACGACGCCGGAGGTCCCCGAGCTGCACGCGTTCCTCGCCCGCGCGGTGGAGCGCGGGGTCGACGGCATCGCGGTCGAGACCAGTGCGCAGGGCCTCAGCCGGCACCGACTCGACGGCGTGCGGTTCGACGTCGCGGGGTTCACCAACCTCAGCCACGACCACCTCGACGACTACCCGGACATGGACGCCTACCTCCGCGCGAAGGCCGTGCTCTTCGAGCCGGACCGCTCCCGCCGCGCCGTCGTCTCGCTCGACTCACCGGCCGGGCAGCGGATCGCCGACGGTGCCGGCGTCCCGGTCGACACCATCAGCTCCGACCCCGGTACGGCGGCCCGGTGGCACGTCACCGTGCTCGACCAACGGACCGACGGCACGGCCTTCCGCCTCGACGGACCGGACGGCGACCGGATCACGACCGAGGTGCCGTTGCTCGGCCGGCACATGGCCGCGGACGCGGGTCTGGCGCTGGTGATGCTCGCGGTGTCCGGCGTGCCGGTGCCGGACCTCGCACGTGCGGTGGGGGAGCGCCTCGACGTCGTCGTGCCGGGCCGGATGGCGGACGCCTCCGCCGCGACCGGACCGCGGGTCTGGGTGGACTTCGCGCACACGCCCGATGCGTTCGAGAAGAGCCTCGCCGCCGTGCGGAGCGTCGTCGACGGCCGGGTGGCGATCGTCCTCGGCGCCGACGGCGACCGCGACCCGAGCAAGCGGTACGGGATGGGGGTCGTCGCGTCGTCGGGGGCGGACGTCGTCGTGGTCGCCGACCACCACCCGCGCTTCGAGGACCCGGACCCGATCCGCGCGGCGATCCTGGCCGGAGCCCGGTCCACCGGCACGGCGGTCGTCGTGGAGGAAGCGGACCCCGCGGCGGCGATCCGTCGAGCGCTCCGCGAGGTCGACGACGACGGCGCGGTGTACTGGGCGGGGCCCGGACTGACCGACTACCGGGACGTCCGCGGCGTGCACGTGCCGTACTCGTCGTTCCGGGACGCGCAGGCGGCGCTCGCCGAGTCCGGTCACCCGGCCGAGCTGGCGGGGTGCCGTTCCTCCTGAGCGGCGCGGTGGGCTCGGCCGCCCCGGACCGCACGACGTCGTCGGCGCTGGACGGCCGACCTCGTCCCCAGGCCGACCATGAGCGCGCCGTAGGTCAGGAGGATCGCCGCCATCGTCGGCACGAGCCAGCTGCGTGCGCCGTTCACGGCCTGGTTCACGACGCCGAGTCCGGGGATGCTGTACCAGAGGACGCCCCGGACCTGCGGTGCGGTCACCGGTGCGCCGTCCGGCAGGGCGTTCGCGTCGCCCTTGAGCACGAAGGTCCGCTGACCGGTCGAGGACGTGGTGATGCCGACGACGCGGTGGCTCACGACGGCGGGCTGCCCCGAGGCGATCTGGTAGGTCACGACGTCGCCGATCCGGATGTCGTCCACCGCGACTGGGCGGACGACGAGCAGCGTGCCCGGGGGCAGCGACGGCTCCATCGACTGGGTGAGGACGGACAGCGGAACCGAGCCGGTCACCTTCGGGACGACGATCAGGACGACGGCGAGCGCGGCGACCAGGATGACGACGCCGGTGCTCAGCCCGAGCAGCACGGCGTGCGCGACCTCGCGCCACGCGGCCCGCGGCGTCGTGCCCCGGGCGCGGGACCCCTTGGCCGCCGGCACGACGGGACGGCCCGCAGCGCGTCGACCGTGGTTCGGGACGTCGAAGCCGGTCACGACGTGCTCGCGGCGCTCGAGTTGAGGTAGAACCCGCCCCAGACGACGTCGCTCGTCCAGCTGCCGTTCGTGGTCGTGAGGACGATGTGGACGTTCGCGGTGGCCGACGGCGGCGCGGACGCGGTGATCGTCGACCGGACACACCACACGGTGGCCGCCCCGGGTGCGAGCGTCGCGGTGAGGCTCGGGAGGGAGGCCCACGTCCCGGAGACGGACCCGGTGCCGACGGCGGTGGACGTCGTGCAGGCGGCGGTCCCGCTGACGGGCCACGCGGTGACCTGCACGGCCTGTGCGAGGGCGGTCGAGCTGTCGGTCGTGACCTGCACCGTGGTCGCGGTGGTCCCGACGATGTTGCTGCTGTTCGTCAGGGTCAGCGGGTACGTGACGGACGGGGTGGTCGACGAGAAGGTCGTGGTCATCTGCTCGGTCCCGCTGATCGCGGCGGCGAGCTTGCCGATGGTGACGCTCGACGACGCGGTCCCGGTGGCGGTCCAGAGCGCCCAGGCGGCGGTCGACCCGCCGCCGACGAAGAGCGCCACGAGGACGACGGCGAGCAGGAGGCGGAGGCGCGCGGTCACGGTGCCACCTGCGTCCCGGTCACGGTGAGGGTGAAGTCGACGACGGCACCCGAGACGGCCTGCGGGGCATCGGCGTCGAGCATCATCTCGACGCAGCCGACGCCGCCACCGCCGGTCGGCAGGGTCAGGTAGCCGGAGCCGGTGTCGAAGGACGCGACCCGCGCGCTGTACCCGCCGATGCCGGGGTGGCAGTCCGCCGCCGAGCCCACGAGCGACAGCTTCAGGGTGACCTCGCCGAGCACGGCGGCGTCGGTCGTCTCCGCGTAGGCGACGGTCGCGGCGGTGGTCATCACGCGCATGCCGAGGGCCGTGCTGCCGGTGTTCTTCACCGAGAACGTCCCGGTCGTGCTCGCGCCCGGGGCCAGCGGCACCGTGTTCATCGCCGTCAGCGGGCTCACCGTGATCGTCGCGGTGCCCGACTTGACGGTGGATGCCTTCGTGCTGGCCGTGCCGTTCCACAGGGCGTACGTGGCGCCCGAGCCGAGGAGGCCGGTCACGACCGCGACGGCCAGGGCGAGTGCCGTCGGCCAGACCCAGCGACGACGTGGGGCAGCGCGGTGGCGCCCCGTCGTCGTCCGGGTCCTGGTCATCACGTCTCCCTGGTCGTCGTGGTGCGGAGCGCGGTGGGCGGATCAGGGGCCCGCCGCGCTCCGGGTCTCGAGGAGGTCGGTCAGGACGGGATCGTCGTCTGGGCCAGTGTGAAGGCGAGCGCGCCCACGTTCACCGTGCCGTTCTGACCCGTGGTGGCCGAGGAGGGCAGCGCGATGGTGAAGACCACCTTGACGGTCGACGTCGCGGCCGAGGGCGAGACGGTGAAGGTGTTCGGGTCGGCCGTCGACTGCACGGCGACGTCGGGGGACGACACCGTGAGGGTCTTCGTCGTGGCCGCGATCAGCGCCGAGTCGCCGGTGATGCTCTGGGCGGCGTACGTGAGGTTCGCCTTGAGGTCCTGTCCGGTGGCGACGATGTTCAGGGTCTGCGTGAACTGGTACGTGTTGCCCGGGACCATGAGGACGTTCGCCGGGTTGATGGTGGCGGACCTGCCGTTCGTGATGTCGGTCCAGACCCCGTCGTTGTTCGCGCTGAGGGTGAGGTTGCCCGAGCTGACCGCGGACGCGGCGCTGCTCGCGCTGGCGTTCCAGAGCGCGAAGCTGCCTGCTCCACCGAGGAGGAGGGCGATGCCGGCGGCGCCGGCGATGGAGCCGGTGACGATCTTGTGCATGGGATGTCCGTTCCTGCGCGCACTGCCGCGCATCCTGCATCCGGAGCGTTCGGGTAGCCCCGGTGAGACGGTGTCATCGTCCCCGTGGTCCGTGGGGGCGCGGCTGACTGGTGCCGAGGACGGTCGCCGGGCTCCGGGGGCGTGGTTCGTCCCGAGCGGGCTGGACTCGTTCTGCGACCGACGCTACGCGGTCCGCATTGTGGAGGACAAGATGAACATGAGTTTGCATCGACCCCAATTCGGGGGTGATTTTCGTCCCCCCTCCTGCGGACCGGTTTGTACCCCGAATTCTCAGTTCTGCGCCTGGAATGGCGGCCCACTAGATGCGGTTGCATCGACCGGAAGAGGAGGACCCATGGGCATCGTGCGCTGGCTGTTCGACGCGCAGATCGTGATCGGTGACCAGACCGTGCTCTGGCGCGAGGTGATCGGCAACGTCTTCGGACTCCTGAGCGCCCTGGGCGGGATGCGTCGACGGGTCTGGGCCTGGCCGGTCGGCATCGCCGGCAACGCGCTGCTCTTCACGGTCTTCATGGGCGCACTGTTCGACACCCCGAACCCCGTCAACCTGCTCGGACAGGCCGGACGCCAGGTGATGTTCGTCCTCGTGAGCGTCTACGGCTGGTACCGCTGGACGCACCGCGCGGACGCGGTGACGACCGTCGTCGAGCCGCGCTGGGCCTCCTGGCGGAGCCGGGCGTTCCTCGTGCTCGCGCTCGTCGGCGGCACCGCCGTCCTCACCCCGGTGTTCCGCGCCCTCGGCTCCTACGAGCCGGTGTGGAGCGACGCGTGGATCTTCGTCGGGTCGCTGCTCGCGACCTACGGGATGGCGAAGGGCTGGGTCGAGTTCTGGCTCGTCTGGGTCGCGGTCGACCTGGTCGGGGTGCCGCTGCTGTTCTCCGCCGGCTACTACGCCTCCGGGCTGATGTACGTCGTCTACGGTGCCTTCACGCTCGCCGGGTTCTTCGTCTGGATGCGGCAGCGCGTCCGCCCGGCGGCGGCACCGGTCATGCTCGGCTGACGCCGGGCATGCTGGGCCCGTGAGCGAGAACGCATTGCGGGCCGGGTGGCGGGTGGTCCGCGAGCGACGTCCGTCCGTGGCCGACCAGCGACTCCTCCGCCGTCGCCGGCGCATCGCCCTCTCCGCCGCCGTCACGGTCGGGGCAGCGGTCGTCGTGACCCAGCTGCTCGCACCGTGGATCCCGGGAGGGGCGATCCGGACGGTGCTCATCGCGGTCGCCGCGGCGGTCGGCGTGGGCGGCATCGTCGGCGCGGTGCTCCCGGAGTCCCGCACCGCTGAGTGGCGGACGGCGGTGCGCGACGACCCGGACTGGCGGCGCACCGACCGCGTGCAGGCGCAGTTCGGCCCGCGACCGCCTGCTCTGGACGCCGCGGACCGCGACGCCGTGCTCGCGGCCGTCCGACGATCCACGGACCCGTTGGTGGTGCTCGTCGGCCGGACGGTCCTCGTCGGTCCGGCGCTCCTCGCGGCGTGGGCTGCGGCGCTCCTCGTCGGTGGCGGAGACCGTCTCCGGGTCCTGTGGTGCTGGCTGCCCGTCCAGGCGGTGATCCAGGTCGGTCAGCTGCTCGCGCACCTCGTCACCCTCGGCCGGATGGACGCCGCCCGCCGCCGTGCCGAGGCGCTCGACCCGGTCGAGCCCGAGCCCGAGCCGCCGACCCGCAACCGGGACCCGCGTGGTTCGAAGCTGGGCCTGCCCGGCGACTGAGTCGACGGCGGGGCACACTCGTCGCGCGCCCGGCGCGGCCGGCGCGGCCCGCTGCCGTCAGGCGCGGCCGCGGCGCCAGGCGAGGACCTGTCGCAGCGTGACCTTCGACCCGTACTGGGCGACCGAGTGCCGGAACAGGTACTCGGCGAACCAGAGCAGGACGGCGGCGACGGCGAACACCTCGACGATGCAGACGACGGTCTCGAGGACGGAGAGCGACCCGACGGCGTTCCGCACCATCGCGGTGATCGGCGTGAACGTCGGGAAGTACGTGAAGAACTGGGCGACCGGGGACGACGCGGACGTCATCACGAAGAACGCCGCGTACAGCGGGATGATCACCGCGAAGATCGCCGCCGACTGCAGGGCCGACGCGTCCTTGATCGTCGGGACCGCCGCCCCGACCGCGACGAAGAGCGCCGAGGCGAGCAGCACGCCGCCGATCAGGAGCAGTGCGCCCGCGACCATCCGCCACGGGTCGACGACGACGTGCCCGACCCGGCCGGCGAGCAGCGGCAGGACGACGACGAGCGAGAGCAGCCCGGGCACCAGGAACACCCCGACCTGCACGAGGCCGACGAGCAGCATCGCGACGACCTTGCCGCGGATGAGCGTGCCCGCCGTCACCGTCGTCAGGATCATCTCGGAGATGCGGTTCTCCTTCTCCTCGACCACGACCGTCACCATGCGGGCGGCGAGCAGGATCACGAGACCGAAGAACGCCGCCACGTAGAGCAACGGCGGCACGACGGACAACCACCCCGGGGCGACCCTGCCGTCCGCGTAGGCGGTGACGTCCGCGGTGGGCGAGGACCGGAGGATCCGCACCGCCTCGGCGTCGTCGACGTGCGCCGCGACGCTCTGCCGGAGCACGCGTTCCGCGAGCGCCGAGTACCCGGAGTTCTCGAACAGTCCCCGGTCCTTCGCCAGCACCGTCACCGGGCTCGTCGACGGCTTCTCCGGGAACTCGATGAACGCGTCGAGCAGCCCGGCGCGGACGGCTGCGCGGTCGGCGGCGGGGTCGGTGGACGGGGACCCGCCCCAGCGGGCCGCGACGGTCGCGTCCACCCGACCGGACCGGTCGACGTAGTGGAACGGGGTCTTCGCGGCGGACGAGCTCGACACCGCCGAGTCGGTGCCGGCGGCCTGTCCCACGCCGACGAGCAGCGACACGACGATGACGACGAGGGGCAGGGCGAGCGTGCCGATCCAGAACGCCGGCTTCTTCACCGCGCGCACGAACTCGAAGCGCACGACGGTGCCGAGCCGGCTCACCGCACACCCCCGGCGATCCGCTCGGCGGGCGGCGGCACCGCGACGTCCGGTGTGGTGGCCGCTGCCCGGCGCGCGGCTGCCTCGTCGGCACCGGCGTCGTGCCCGTAGACCTGCACGAAGATCTCGTCGAGCGGGATCCGGCGCATCGCGAAGCCGGTGACGTGCACGCCTGCGCCGACGAGCTCGGCGAGGATGTCCGAGCCGTCGGGAGCCGCGGCCGCGGTCGGGACGAGGTACGCGACGTGCCCCTCGTGCCGGGTCAGCTGGTACCGGTGCGACGGCGGGACGGTGCCGGTCAGGGAGACCTGCGCGACGGCCCCGCCGAAGGCGTCCTGCACCTCGGGGATGGTGCCGTACGCCGCCGCCGTGCCGTCCTTGAGGAGCAGGATCCGGTCGCACAGTCGCTCGACCTCGTCCATGTGGTGCGTGACGAGCACCACCGTCGCCCCGTCGGCCTTCCGTTCGTCGACCAGGTCGAGCAGCAGCCGCCGGTTCACCGGGTCGAGGCCCTTCGTCGGTTCGTCGAGGATGAGCAGCCGGGGTCGGTCCATGATCGTGATGCCGAGCTGCACCTTCTGCTGCTGGCCCCCGGAGAGCTTGTCGATCCGCGCCTTCGCCTTGTCGGCCAGGCCGACACGCTCGAGGTACTCCATCGACCAGGCCGTCGCCGGAGCTCGCGGGGTGCCCCGGAGCGCGGCGAAGTAGGTCATCACGTCGATGACCGACTCCTTGCGGTAGAGCCCGCGCTCCTCGGGCAGGTACCCGATCCCGCCCGTCGCGGGCCGGTACGGGCGCTCGTCGATGGAGAGCGAGCCGCCGGTCGGCGCGGTGATGCCGAGCAGTGCCCGGATGGTCGTCGTCTTCCCGGAGCCGTTGCTGCCGAGCAGCCCGAAGGTCTCACCCGGGGCGACGTCGAAGGTCAGGTGGTCGACGACGGTTCGGTCGCCGAAGCGCATCACGAAGTCCCGCACGCTGATGCTCGCTCCGGCCATGCCTGCGACCCTACCGAGCGCAGATGCGGACGGGAGGCACGGGGACCGCCCCCGTCCGGGCTGCGGTCCGGCGTCAGCGGGGAAGCGTCGCCAGCATCTCGGAAGCGCGCTCGGCGTCGTCCCGGGTCACGTCGAGGTGCGTCACGAGCCGGACGCGGGTCCGGCCGAGCTGCATGAGCCGGACGCCCTGCTCCGCCGCCGCGGCCACGAAGGCGCCCGGGTCGGCGACCTCGGCGAACACGATGTTCGTGTCGACGGTCGCGGGGTCGACGTCGAGCGCCGCGGCGAGCAGTCGGGCGTTCGCGTGGTCCTCGGCGAGCCGGTCGAGCTGCTCGTGGAGGGCGTACCGGGCGCCCGCGGCGAGGATGCCGGTCTGCCGCATGCCGCCGCCGTAGCGCTTCCGCCAGGTGCGTGCGGCGGCGACGCGCTCCCGCGTGCTGACCAGGACGGAGCCGACCGGGGCGCCGAGGCCCTTCGACATGCAGACGGACACGGTGTCGAAGCCCGACGCCAGCTCGGCGAGCGGGACCCCGGACGCGACGTGCGCGTTCCACAGCCGGGCGCCGTCGAGGTGCATGCCGAGGTCCTGCTCCTGCGCGTACGCCTGGACGGCCCGGACCTCGTCGACGGGCTGCACGGTGCCGCCGCCGAAGTTGTGCGTGTTCTCGACCGCGATCGCGGTGGTCGACACCGAGTACGCGCCGGCGTTCGGCTCGGCGATCGCGGTCACGGCGTCCGCGACGAGCCGACCGTGCTCGGAGTGCCAGGTGCGCGTGGTGATGCCGGAGAACACCGCGGCGGCCCCGAGCTCCGCGCGGACGACGTGCGCCTGGACGTCGGCGAGCAGTTCCTCGCCCGGACCGACGAGCAGCCGCAGGGCGAGCTGGTTCGCCATCGACCCGGAGGGTGTGAACAGGCCGGCCTCGTGCCCGAGCAGCGCGGCGACCTCCTGCTCGAGGAGCGTGGTCTCCGGGTCCTCCCCGAAGACGTCGTCCCCGACCTCGGCCGCCGCCATCGCCTGGCGCATCGCGGGGGTCGGGCGGGTGACGGTGTCGGAACGGAGGTCGATCACACCGACAACGCTAACCCGCCGTGCACCCGTCGCCGCTACCGTGTGCGCCATGCAGCCTCCCGCTCCCGGCACGCTCCGCGTCCTGCACCTCTCCGACACGCACCTGACCGGCGACGGCGCCCTGCACCAGGGCACGGTGGACACGACCGCCGCGCTCGACGCCCTGCTCGAGCACGTCGACGGGATCGAGGGCGTCGGCCTCGTGGTGGTCTCCGGCGACGTCTCCGAGGACGGCTCGCCGGAGTCCTACGCCGCCGCGCGGGACCGCGTCGGCAGCTGGGCTCGCCGACACGGCGCGGCGTTCGTCGCGGTGCCGGGCAACCACGACCAGCGGGCCGGGTTCCGCCAGGTGCTCGCGAACGGGCACGTGCTCGGCGAGGGTGGCGCCGAGCTCATGCACACGATGGAGCACCTGCCGCCGACCGTGCCGGTGTGGGGGCAGTCGGTGGTGGCCGGGCGCCGCGTCGTCACCCTCGACACGAGCGTCCCCGGCGCCGGGTACGGGGACCTCGCCGCCGAGACGCTCGACCGGCTCCGCACGACCCTCACCGAGGACGTCGCACCGCACGGCACCGTCGTCGTGCTGCACCACCCGCCGCTGCCGGCGCCGACGTCCCTGCACGAGGCACTCCGGCTCCGGGACCCCGCGGCGCTCGCCGACGTCCTCCGCGGTTCCGACGTCCGGGTCGTCCTCGGTGGCCACTACCACCACCACTTCGCCGGGTCCCTCGCCGGTGTGCCCGTGCTCGTCGCGCCCGGCGTGGCCAACGACACCGACGTGGCCGGCCCGTACGACGAGGAGGCCGCGTTCGTCGGCACGGGCGCGCTCGTGGTTGACGTCGCCGAGGACGGGTCCGTGTGGTCGACCCCCGTGCGGGCCCCACGCCCCGGTGCCGACCAACCGGCGATGCACCTCGACGCCGCCGCGGTCGCCCGTGTCGCGGCCGCCGCCGGACCCGCCGGACCCTCCGCACCGGCCTGAGCGCTGATGGCCCGGTACCGGGCCAGGCCGGCCGCCGGCCGCGGGCAGACCGGCCGCCGGCCACCGGGCCTCCGGGCCGGCGCCCGCCCGTCGCGACCAGCCCGCCCGTCGCGACCCGTCCGCCGGTCGCCACTTGCGGGCCTCCCGGCGGTGCGTGGCTGCGAGTCCCCCGCCGGAGCGGGACCCACGCGTCCCGCGCGAGTAGGACGGGGACACGACGTCCTGAGGAGGACCCATGCGAACCGGTAGCGCAGTGCAGTTCGAACGGTACGGCGACTTCGACGTGGTCGAGGTCGTGCCCCAGGAACGCCCGGAGCCGGGCCCCGGCGAGGTCCTCGTCGAGGTCATCGCGGCCGGGTTGAACCACGTCGAGCGGCTCCTCCGCGAGGGTGCGCTGCAGGACCACATCCAGCTGCAGTTCCCGGCGCGGCAGGGTGTCGACTTCGCCGGCATCGTCCGCGCCCGCGGCGCCGGTGTGAAGGACCTCCGCGTGGGCGACGAGGTCACCGGGCACGCACCGGAGGGCGGGGCGCACGCCTCCTGGCTGACCGTCCCGCGCGACGCGGTGTTCCGCAAGCCGACGCACGTCGGGTGGGAGGTCGCCGGCGGGCTGTACCTCGCCGGGTGCACCGCGGTCGAGATCGTGCGCCGCCTGCGCCTCGGCCCGGACGACACGGTCGTGATCAGCGCCGCCGCCGGTGGCGTCGGCCACATCCAGTGCCAGCTCGCGAAGGACGCCGGCGCCACCGTCATCGGGCTCGGCAGCCCCCGGAACCACGACTACCTGCGCCAGATCGGCATCCTGCCGGTCGCGTACGGCGACGGTGAGGAGGCCCGGATCACCGAGATCGCGGCCGGCCGGCCAGTCACCGCCTTCATCGACAACCACGGCGATGCCGAGGCGCGTGAGCTGGCGACCCGCCTCGGGGTCCCGGCGGAACGGTTCGTGTCCTCGGAGGACCGGCGCGACGTCGAGCTGCGGTTCCTCCGTGCGCCCGGCTCCGACCCGGCGGTGCACGACGACTTCGCGATGATCCTCAAGGCCGTCGAGGACCGCCGCGTGCAGGTGCTCATCTCCGGTTTCTACCCGTTCGAGTACATCGTCGAGGCGTACGAGGACCTCGCCGAGATGCACTCCCGCGGCAAGGTCGTCATCGGCATGCAGACCGTCGAGACCGGGGCACGGCTCGACTGGTACCGCTCCGAGAAGGCGCGGGACCTGCGGGACCGCTACGCCGAGGAGAAGGCCGCCGACCTCAGCTGAGGATGTCCTTGCTCGCGAACCGGCTGTACGCCAGTGCGCCGAACACCACCACGTAGCCGAGCTGCAGGACGGCGTTGCTGCCGAAGGAGTCGAACGCGATCGGGTCCCGCAGCAGGTCGCCGAACCCGAGCCACAGGTGCGAGAACAGGTACGGGTGCAGCCAGTCGAGCTGGGGGAGCTGGTCGAGCACCTGGGACACCCCGGCGAGCACGACCGTGGCGGCCATCGCACCGACGGGCACGTTCGTCAGGGTCGACGCGAACAGTCCGATCGCGGCCAGGCCGAGCATCGACAGCGTCACGTAGAGCGCGAGGAGCAGCGCCCGACCGGCGTAGGACCACCCGCCGACCTGTGTGCCGGAGAGCAGCGTCACCGGCCCGATCGGGAACAGCGCCGCACCGATCGCCGCACCGACGAGGACCACGAGCGCCGTCGCCGCGAGGCAGAACGCCACCGCCCCGGCGTACTTGACGAGGATGAACCGCACGCGGCCGGTCGGCGCGACGAGCAGGTACCGCAGGGTGCCGTGGCTCGCCTCACCGGCCACGGTGTCCCCGGCGACCACGCCGACGGTCAGCGGCAGGAACAGCGGGATCGACACCGTGAGCGCCGTGAACGAGACGAACAGGCCGTTGTTCGTGATGTCGCCGAGGAAGGCGGGACCACCGCCGTCCCGGTCGGTCGTCAGGCGCACCGCGACCGCGATGAGGACCGGCACGAGGGCGAGCGCGCCGAGCATCGCCCACGTGCGACGACGGCGGAACACGAGTGCGAGTTCGGAGCCGAGGAGGGCGAAGGGCCGCGATCGGCGGAGGGCGACGGACGCCCCCGGGCGTGCGACGGGCGTTCCGGGGCGGGCGGGCACGGCGGGGTCAACCGGCGACATCGAATCCCTCCCCGGTCAGGGCGACGAACAGGTCCTCGAGGGTCCCGCCGCCCACGGTGATGCCCCGCACGCGGACGTCGGCGCGGACGAGCTCCGCGGTGATCGTCTCGGTGGGGACGTCGGCAGTCAGGTCGGCGACGAGCATGTCCGCGCCGCCCTCGTGCCGCGGTGCGAGTCCGAGCCGGGTGAGCACGACGCCCGCCTGGCCGAGGTCGGGGGTGCGGACGGTGACCGTGCGGGCCCCGGCGGAGCGGAGGTCGTCGAGGGTGCCCTGGGCGACGATCTCGCCCGTGCGCATGACGGCCGCGTGCGTGCAGACCTGCTCGATCTCGGCGAGCAGGTGGCTCGACACGAACACCGTCGTGCCGTCGTCGGCGAGTGAGCGGATGAGGTTGCGGACCTCGCGGGTGCCCTGCGGGTCGAGGCCGTTCGTCGGCTCGTCGAGCACGAGGAGCTCGCGGGGGGACAGCAACGCGTTCGCGAGCCCCAGGCGCTGCTTCATGCCGAGCGAGTACGCGTGCGCCTTCTTGTCGGCCGCGTGGGACAGCCCCACCCGGTCGAGCGCGTGCGCGACCCGGTCCTTCCGGGTGCGCGGGTCCGAGGTCGGGTCGGCGGCGTCGAGCCGGCCGAGGTTCGCGCGGCCGGACAGGTACGGGTAGAAGGCCGGCCCCTCGACCAGGGCACCGACGCGGGGGAGGACGCTGTGCAGCGCGCGGGGCATCGGTGCACCGAGCACCTCGATGGTGCCGCTCGTCGCACTCGAGAGCCCGAGGAGCATCCGGATGGTCGTGGTCTTGCCGGACCCGTTGGGGCCGAGGAACCCGAACACCGACCCGCGGGGCACGGCGAGGTCGATCCCCGCGACGGCGCGCTGCTTCCGGAACACCTTCTGCAGGCCGGTCGTGCGGATGGCCAGGTCGATCGCGGGACGGTCGGCGACGGACGACTCCGTGGCCGGGGTCGTCGACGCCGCTGGTGCCGGACCGCTCACTCGGCGGCCGCGACCAGGGTCGCGACGGGCACCGCGCCGGCGAACACCCGGCCGTCGTCGGTCAGGTAGACCGACACGAGCGAGGTGTGCAGCGCCCGGCCACCGGCGACCGCGGTCGTCACCTGGTCGAGCAGCCCCGAGCCGTCCGTGCCGAGCTGGCCCCGGTCGGCGGTGCCGGCGGGCAGTTCGACGACGGTGCCCCAACCGGAGCCGGTCACGCTGGCGCCGTCGGCACCACGGTGCACGCCGTGACCGTGTCCGGTACCACCCGTGTGCGAGAGGTCCTTCGTGGTGACGTCGGCGTTGGACGGCGGCGTGAAGTCGAACAGGCGGGCGGCCGGTGCGCCGTAGTCGAGGCTCGTGAAGCCGACCTGGAACGCCGGCGTCTGCTGGCCCTTCGCGGCGACGACCGCGCGCAGGGGCAGGCCGGTCTGCTGGTCGACGGCGATGCGCACCGACCCGACGAGGGTGTCGGCGGACTTCGGCGTGAGGACGATCTGCCAGGCGTCGTGCCCGGCGACCGAGGTGGCGGTCGGCTTCGACACCGTCGTGCTCGGCGTGACGGCGGCAATGGCGCGGCGGGCGATGTCGGCCGGGGTCGCCGTGCCGTCCTGCACGGACCGCCGGTCGGAGCTCGGGAGGGTCACGTGCGTGGCCTCGCGCTTCGTCGAGTCCCAGGTCCAGACGTCGCTGCCGTTGCGCACGAGGTCCTGCTCGGCCAGCTGCTTCGTGACCTGCACGCGCTGCTTCGCCGCGCCGTCGACGTAGACGCGGGCGGTGTGCGAGGACGTGAGCATGCTCAGGGCGTCGGAGGCGTCGCCCTCGAGCGAGGAACCACCGGACCCGGTGGGCAGCTCCGGCAGCCCCAGGTCGCTCGTCTGCGCGAGCTTGCCCGAGTACTGCGCATCGCTCGACCGGGCGACACTCGCGATGACGTCGGCGGCCGTCGGGTTCGTCCCCGCGATCGGCGTGGCCGCGGCGTTCGCGAGGGCCGGGGCCGCGATGGCACCGGCGACGACGACGGGGGCGATGACGGCTGGCAGCCAGACGGACTTCTTCATGCGACGGTTCCCTCGTGGTGCTGCTGCGCGGGGGCGGTCGGCGCTGGGTGCGTCGGTGTCGGAGCCTCGCGGGCGTGGGAGCACGGTACGTCGGGCAACCGACAGAACGCTGTGCCCGTGCCGACGTCCCGTGCTCCTCCGCCCGTCAGCCCGCTGCCTCGACGGCGTTGATCGCCGCGACCTTCTCGGCGCTCGGCGACGCCGGGTCGAACGCGTACCCGAGCCACTCCCGCACGAGCCGGCGGGCGAGCTCGACGCCGATCACGCGCTGCCCGAGGCAGAGCACCTGGGCGTCGTTCGACAGCACCGACCGCTCGACGCTGAAGGAGTCGTGGGCGGTCACGGCCCGGATCCCGGGGACCTTGTTCGCGCTGATGGCGACCCCGAGCCCGGTGCCGCAGACGAGCAGGGCCCGGTCGGCCGAGCCGTCGGCGACGAGCCGTGCGGCGGCGACCGCGACGTGGGGGTAGGCGGTGTGGCCGTCGGCGTCGACGCCGCCGTCGATGACCTCGGCGCCCCGGGCGTCCGCCGCGAGGTCCTGCCCGAGCACCTCCTTCAGGTCGTGGCCGGCGTCGTCGGACCCGATCGCGATGCGGAACGTCATGCGTGCACTCCTGTCGTCACTGCAGTCGTGGTGGTCGTGGTGGTCGTGGGGCAGTGGACGGCGAGGACCTCCCCGACCCGGGTGAGGACCATGCCCATCGACACGGCGCCGGCGTCGGGTGTCCCGACGCTCTTCGCGGCGAGGGGTCGTGCCCGTCCGACCTGCGGCGTCAGGGCCGCGGTGGCCGCCGCTTCGGTACGGGCCACCTCGGCGGCCGCCGACCACGCGCCCGGCAGCGCGAGCCCGGAGCGCACGCCGTCGTCGAGCGCGTCGGCGAACGGCAGCAGGGCGTCGAGCAGCGTCTTGTCGCCGCGCTGCGCCCGCCCGAGCTGCACGATCGCGTCGGCGAAGGCCCGGACCGCGGCGACGACGTCGGTCGGCCTCACGACCGCCGCTCCGTCGCCGAGGGCGGTGCCGAACGCCTCGAGTGCCGCGCCCCAGAGCACGCCCGAGGTCCCGCCGGCCTCGGCGGCCCAGGCCTCTCCGGCGCGGCCGAGCAGGAACCCGACCCCGGCGTCGTCGTCGACGGCGTCGACCGCGCGGCAAGCAGCGCCGATGCCCTTCACCATGCCCCGACCGTGGTCGCCGTCGCCGGCGACGGCGTCGATGCGTCCGAGGTCGTGCTCCTGCTCCCGGAGCAGCGCGTCGGTCGCGGCGAGGACGGCGCGCGCGGTGGCGGCGGCCTGCCGGGAGGCCCGGCTCGCGTCCGGCACGACCGTCGCCGCCGCCGCCGTCTCGGCTCCGGCGGCGGCCGGCACGAAGGCGGCGACCGAGGCGGCGGACTTGCGGTACGCGGGGGTGGCGGCGTCGGCGCGCCACAGGCGTTCGAGGTCGTCGTCGAGCCACTGCAGCGTGAGCGAGCAGCCGCCCATGTCGAGGCTCGTCACGAGTTCACCGACCTCGGGCTCGACGACCGTGAGGCCGGCCCGTTCCAGGAGCGGTGCGATCCGGCCCCAGAGCAGGAAGAGTTCCTCGTACTTCGTGTCGCCGAGGCCGTTGAGGACCGCCGCGACCCGTCCGTCGTCCGCGGTGCCGTCCGGGCGCTCGGCGAGGAGGCGGTCGACGAGCAGCGCGGCGAGCGGCCCCGCGGGCAGCAGCGGGACGTCGCGGATGCCCGGTTCGCCGTGGATGCCGAGTCCCAGCCCGAGGTGGCCGTCCGGCACGGTGAAGAGCGGTGCGTCGGCCCCGGGCAGGGTGCAGCCCGAGAAGGCCACCCCGATCGTCCGGGTGCGGTCGTTCGCGCGCCGACCGACGCGTTCGACCTCGTCGAGGGACGCCCCGGCGGCGGCCGCCGCTCCCATCGCCTTGAACACCGCGAAGTCGCCCGCGATGCCCCGGCGCCGCTCGACCTCGTCCGCCGAGGCGACGTCGTCGGTGACCACGACGACCCGGGTGTCGATGCCGGCGGCGCGGAGGCGCTCGGCGGCGAGCCCGAAGTTCATCGTGTCGCCCGCGTAGTTGCCGAAGGACAGGACGACGCCCCGGCCCTGGTCGGCGGCCCGCGCCACCGAGTACACCTGCGCCGCGGACGGCGAGGTGAAGACGTTGCCGACGACGGCGCCGGTCGCGAGGCCCGGTCCGACCAGGCCGCTGAACGCGGGGTAGTGGCCCGAGCCGCCACCGATGACGACCGCCACCTGCGGGTCCTTCCCGGTCGTCGGCAGGGCCACGACCCCGCCGGTCACACCACGGACCCGGTCGGCGTACAGCGCGAGCCAGCCCGCGAGTTGGTCGTCGGCGAACGCGTCGGGGTCGTCGCAGATCGTGGTCATGGTGTGGTCCTCCTCGGGGAACGAGCGACGGGCGTGCTCCACGACCGTACCGATATCTGAGATCGGGTATGTTGCCGAGCCATGACGAACTCGCAGCACCTGGTGCCCGACCCGCCTCACCCCGACCCCGACCCCGACCTCGACGCCGCGCTCCGTCCGGGTCCCGTCGACGTCGACCTGACGAACGACCTGACCGGGCGGGTCGCCGTCGTCACCGGCGGTGCGTCCGGCATCGGCGCCGCGATCGCCGGGGCACTCGCCGCCCGCGGTGCGCGGGTCGCGGTGCTCGACGTCCGCGCCGACGCGTCGGTCGCCGCCGCTGACGACCTCCCGGGGGACGGGCACCTCGGGGTCGCCTGCGACGTGACCGACCAGGACTCGGTCGAGGCGGCGGTCGCGCGGGTCGTCGCCGCGGCCGGCCGGGTCGACGTGCTCGTGAACTGCGCCGGCATCGTCGCCCTCGCGCCGGCGGAGTACCTCGGGCCGGACGCGTGGGCGCGGACCCTCGACGTCAACCTCACCGGGACGCACCGGGTGACGCAGGCGGTCGGGCGGCACATGCTCGCCGCCGGGTACGGCCGCGTGGTGACCATCGCGTCCCAGGCAGCGCACGTCGGCATCGACGGGCACGCCGCGTACTGCGCGTCGAAGGCGGGTGTGCTCGGGCTCACCCGCGTGCTCGCCCTCGAGTGGGGGCGCCGCGGCGTGACCGTCAACACGGTGTCGCCGACGGTCGTGCTCACCGCCCTCGGTCGGTCCGCGTGGGCGAACGAGGCCGGTGTGCGCCACCAGGACGAGATCCCGACCGGCCGCTTCGCCACGCCGGCGGAGATCGCGGCCGCGGTGCTGTTCCTGGTCGGCCGATCGGCCGGGATGGTGAACGGTGCCGACCTCCGCGTGGACGGCGGCTTCACGATCCGGTAGGGCGGGCGGCGCTACGATCGCGGTGTCGTCCGGCGCCCGGCCGGCACACCGCAGGGAGGCCCGCGCTCGATGTCCGCCACGCTCCCGTCCGACGGCGCTGGCCCGTCCGGCGCCGCTGCCACCGACGGCACCCGGGGACGGTTCCCCCTGGACACCGTCTACCAGGCGGCGCGGATGTACTACCTCGAGGACGCCACCCAGAACGAGATCGCCGCCCGGCTCGGGGTCTCCCGCCCGACCGTCAGCCGGCTGGTGTCCGAGGCGCGGCGGGTCGGCCTCGTGCGGATCGAGGTCGTCGACCCGTTCCAGGACGAGACGGTGGCCCTGGCCGAACGCCTCCGGGTCGTGCTCGGGCTGCAGGCCGTGTACGTGGCCGCCGTGACCCATGCGGCGACCCTCGGCGTGGACCTGGCCGAGCCGGTGGCCGCGGCGGTCGAGGCGATGGGGCTCGTCCCCGGCGACGCCGTGCTGATGTCCTCCGGCAGCACGGTGCACGCGATCGCCCACGGCGCGATGCCCCCGATGCCCGGCGTCCAGCTCGTCCCGACGGTCGGCGGCCAGGCCGACCCGAACCAGTGGTTCCAGACGAACGAGATCACCCGGGCGGCCGCGGAGCGTTCCGGAGCGATCCCGGCGTTCCTGTTCGCCCAGGCCCTCCCGTCGGAGGCGCTCCGGGCCTCCCTCGACGAGGACCCGGCGTTCCAGCACGTCGTCGGCCTGTGGGGCCGGGCGAAGGGGGCGGTCCTCGGGATCGGCGCGCCCGTCGTGACGCGTGGCGCGATGGCCCGGGGCCTCCCGGTCGACGACGCCGTGTTCGACCGCGCCACCGGCGACGTCTGCCTCAACTTCACCGACCCGGACGGTGCCCCGATCGAGTTCCCCGGCAGCGACCGCATGGTCCGCACGTCGCGCGAGGTCCTCGCGGCCGTCCCGCACGCGGTCGGCGTCGCGGTCGGCCCGGTCAAGGTGCCGAGCATCATCAGCGCGGTCCGCGGCCGGCTCGTCAACGAGCTCGTCACGGACGCGGCGACCGCGCGGGCGCTGCTCGACGCGTTCGCCTGACGGTGGACCCCGCCCGGTCGGGAGGCTCAGGTCGCGTCACCGGGTCCGGCGCACGTCCCACAGGTGGTGGACCGGGTCGTGGGCGTAGTACACGGCGAGCGTCGTGACCGTGAAGACGCTGCCGTCCGAGCGTCGGCCCGTCCGGTCGAGCTGGTCGTCCCGCACGGCGGAGAACGCCGCGACCGCACGGGTGCCGGCGGTGCGGAGCTCCTGCACGACCGTCTCCGGGTCCTGCTCGCCGTAGCGGTCGGCCTCGGCGGTGGCGTCCTGGTCCCAGTTCGGGAAGCGCGGGTCGTCCTCGGCGAGCATCAGCTCCAGGCGCCCGGTCATCGTCCGGTGCACGTCCCGCACGTGCGCGCCGTACTCGAGCGGCGACCAGGTCTGCTCGTCCGGGCGCTGTCGGACGTCCGACCGACGCAACTGCTCCGGCCACGCCTCCGTGTTCGCCGCGATGATCCCGGGCACGTCGCGGACCGAGACCGCCGCGCCGTCGAACCCGCAGTCGGGGCATGCCCTGTCGATGACCCAGGTCCAGTTCTTCGTGTCCGGTTCGATCGCCACGGCGAGACCGTAGCAGTGGGGCTGCACGACCGGGCGGTCCGTAGGGTGAGGCCATGCGACTCCTGCTCGTCCGACACGGACAGACCCCCGCGAACGTGACCGGCGTGCTCGACGCCGCGGTGCCCGGCCCGGGCCTGACCGACCTCGGGCAGGAACAGGCCGACGCGCTGCCCGCGGCGCTCGCCGACCGGGGGATCGAGCACCTCGCCACGTCGTCACTGGTCCGGACGCAGATCACCGCCGCTCCGCTCGCCCGGGCGCTCGGCATCGAGCCCGTGGTGCTGCCGGGTCTCCGCGAGATCGAGGCCGGCGACCTGCAGGGCAGGCGCGACCAGGTGTCGGTCCAGCGCTACCTCGCCGCGGCCTACGCCTGGGCCTCGGGCGACCGGGACGAACGGATGCCGGGCGCCGAGGACGGGAACGCGTTCTTCGCCCGGTACGACGACGCGGTCCGGCGGATCGAGGAGACCGGCGCTGCCGTCGCCGCGGCCTTCAGCCACGGTGCGGCGATCCGGATCTGGGCGGCCGTCACCGCGCAGAACGTGCCGGACGACCTCGGGCGCACGCGCCACCTCGAGAACACGGGCATCGTCGAGCTCGAGGGCTCGACCGTCAACGGGTGGCGGCTCGTCGACTGGGCGGGTGAGCCGGTCGGCGGCGACGACCTCACCGACCTGAGCGCGCAGGACCCGACCGGTGAGCGGTTCTGACGGTCGCACCGGCCGCACGCCGCCGGCGCGTCCCGACATGCGGAGCGCGGACGGGAGGCCCGCCACCAGCTGGTGGC
>JASCOJ010000330.1 GCA_029959645.1 Microbacteriaceae bacterium PS02332
GGCGTATGGCTCGGTCCGGGCCTCCGCGACGCCCACGTGCACCTCGACCAGTGGGCCCTCGTCCGACGCCGCATCGACGTCACCGCCTGCACGTCGGCCGAGGCGACCGCCGACCGACTCGCCGCCGCGGTCCGGGCCGGCACGCCGGACCGTGTCCTCGTCGGCCACGGCTACCGCGACGGACTCTGGCCGCGGCCCGCCCGACGCGCGTTGCTCGACCAGGGCGCACCGGGCCTCCCGGTCGTCGTCGTGAGCAGCGACCTGCACGCCGTCTGGTGC
>JASCOJ010000331.1 GCA_029959645.1 Microbacteriaceae bacterium PS02332
ATCGGCGTCACACCGGCGATCGCCGTGGCCGGCGTCACGACGACCTCGACGATCGGCGTCTTCGAGTCGCTGCCCGAGTACATCGAGCTCGGCGCGCTGCCGCAGCGCAACGAGGTGCTCGCCTACTCGGGCGGCCAGCCCGTGCACCTGGCGACGGTCTACGACCAGAACCGCCAGGAGCTGAAGTACGACCAGATCCGCGACAACCTCAAGAACGCCGCCCTCGACGGCGAGGACAAGCGCTTCTGGGACCACGGCGGCGTGGACATGACCTCGCT
>JASCOJ010000332.1 GCA_029959645.1 Microbacteriaceae bacterium PS02332
GCTCGCCGCACTGCACGACGCACGCGAACTCGGCGTCGAGGAGAGCGCCGACTCGTGGTCGCTGCAGCGGGCCCTCCTCGGGGAGGTCGAACAGCAGTGGCAGCAGCCGGACAACGGCATCTGGGAGATGCGGGGACCCCGACGGCACTTCACCCATTCGCGGGCGATGATCTGGGCCGCGTTCGACCGCGGGGTCGCCGCGTGCGAGGGGTTCGGCCTCGAGGGCCCCGTCGAGCTCTGGCGCACCCTGCGCGACGCCGTGCGTGCCGAGATCGAGG
>JASCOJ010000333.1 GCA_029959645.1 Microbacteriaceae bacterium PS02332
CTGGTCCTTGAGAACTCAACAGCGTGCACATTGTCAATGCCAATTTATTGACCCCGTGCCTGGTCAGCTTGCTGGCCGGGTCGGAGACAATTCCTTTTGGATTGAAGATTGTCAGTAGACAGTCAACAGTCAGAATCAACTCGCTGACGCTTTCGGGTGTTGGTTGTAATTTTTTACGGAGAGTTTGATCCTGGCTCAGGACGAACGCTGGCGGCGTGCTTAACACATGCAAGTCGAACGATGATCAGGAGCTTGCT
>JASCOJ010000334.1 GCA_029959645.1 Microbacteriaceae bacterium PS02332
CCCCCCCCCCCCCCCCCCCCCCCCCCCCCCCCCCCCCCCCCCCCCCCCCCCCCCCCCCCCCCCCCCCCCCCCCCCCCCCCCCCCCCCCCCCCCCCCCCCCCCCCCCCCCCCCCCCCCCCCCCCCCCCACCCCCCCCCCCCCCCCCCCCCCCCCCCCCCCCCCCCCCCCCCCCCCCCCCCCCCCCCCCCCCCCCCCCCCCCCCCCCCCCCCCCCCCCCCCCCCCCCCCCCCCCCCCCCCCCCCCCCCCCCCCCCCC
>JASCOJ010000335.1 GCA_029959645.1 Microbacteriaceae bacterium PS02332
GCGTCGTCCTCGTCCTCGCCATCCTGGCCGCCAGCGGCAACGCCGCCCTGGCAGCACGAGACCGCGGGATACCGGTGCATGTTGGGGTCCTCTCGCCGTTCCGGGAAACCGGCCGGCTCCTCCGCCAGCAACGTCGATCCGTGCTCGGCGCGGACTCCCTTCTGTGGCGGATCGGCGGGTCCGGGCTAGCCGTCGCCGCGTTCCTCGCCGCTCTCGCCGTTCCCGTCGGCGCTCTGGTACCACTGGACATTCCGG
>JASCOJ010000336.1 GCA_029959645.1 Microbacteriaceae bacterium PS02332
CAGAATCAACTCGCTGACGCTTTCGGGTGTTGGTTGTAATTTTTTACGGAGAGTTTGATCCTGGCTCAGGACGAACGCTGGCGGCGTGCTTAACACATGCAAGTCGAACGATGATCAGGAGCTTGCTTCTGTGATTAGTGGCGAACGGGTGAGTAACACGTGAGTAACCTGCCCCTGACTCTGGGATAAGCGTTGGAAACGACGTCTAATACTGGATATGACTTCCGGCCGCATGGTCTGGTTGTGGAAAGATTT
>JASCOJ010000337.1 GCA_029959645.1 Microbacteriaceae bacterium PS02332
TGAGGCCGGAGTCGTCGTGGTTCAGCAGGCCCTGGACGTAGGGGCGGTAGTTGCCGTCCGGGCTCCAGTAGGTGACCGAGCCGGAGGTGATCGGGAACGACACGGCGCCGTCGGCGAGCTTGGCGTTGCCGGAGACGCCCGGGGTCAGGCCGAGCGAGGTGAGCGCGTCGGTGAAGCCCTTGTCGAGCGCGACGGAGGTGTCGCCGCCGAGGACCTCGGGCACCGATGCCACCGGGCCGGGGATCTTCGAGGAGG
>JASCOJ010000338.1 GCA_029959645.1 Microbacteriaceae bacterium PS02332
GAGGACGCGACGGTGTGGACCGACGGGGTCGCGTTCGCGGCGCTGACACCGAATGCGGCGCCGCCGAGCACGAGGGCACCGGTCGTGGCGAGGGTGATCGAGGTCTTGAGGGACTTGCGCATGATTGAGGTCCTTTGCTGTGTCGCGCTGGTGCGCTTACTGGAAGCGCACCGAACACACCCCGGAGACGGGGTGGAGAACCAGCGACGTGCGGCTGGTGAGCGCTTGCGGGT
>JASCOJ010000339.1 GCA_029959645.1 Microbacteriaceae bacterium PS02332
AGACCTCGATCACCCTCGCCACGACCGGTGCCCTCGTGCTCGGCGGCGCCGCATTCGGTGTCAGCGCCGCGAACGCGACCCCGTCGGTCCACACCGTCGCGTCCTCCTCCTCGAAGATCCCCGGCCCGGTGGCATCGGTGCCCGAGGTCCTCGGCGGCGACACCTCCGTCGCGCTCGACAAGGGCTTCACCGACGCGCTCACCTCGCTCGGCCTGACCCCGGGCGTCTCCGG
>JASCOJ010000033.1 GCA_029959645.1 Microbacteriaceae bacterium PS02332
TGTTCCGGTGGTCATAGCGAGAGGGAAACGCCCGGTCACATTCCGAACCCGGAAGCTAAGCCTCTCAGCGCCGATGGTACTGCAAGGGGGACCTTGTGGGAGAGTAGGACGCCGCCGGACTTACTTTGAGATGAACCCCTGATCGGGGGAGCAGCAATGCTCCCCTGGTCAGGGGTTCTTCGCATTTCCCGGGCCTGTGGACAACGGGGTGGTGCTCGAGCGGTCACGGTAGGATCGTCGCGTCATGACAGCGCCATTCAGCACCGCCACCGGTTCCGACGTCCGCGTCCGTTTCTGCCCGTCCCCGACGGGCACCCCGCACGTGGGTCTCGTGCGGACGGCTCTGTTCAACTGGGCCTACGCCCGGCACACGGGCGGCAAGCTCGTCTTCCGCATCGAGGACACCGACGCCGCGCGGGACAGCGAAGAGTCCTACGCACAGATCATCGAGGCCCTGCGGTGGCTCCGGCTCGACTGGGACGAGGGCGTCGAGGTCGGCGGGCCGCACGGGCCCTACCGGCAGTCCGAGCGGTCCGACGTCTACGACGACGTCATCGCGAAGCTGCGGGCGTCCGGACACGTTTACGAGTCCTACGTCACGCCGGAGGAGATGGAGGCGCGCAACCGCGCCGCCGGCCGTGACCCGAAGCAGGGCTACGACAACCACGAGCGCGACCTCACCGACGCCGAGCGCCAGGCCTTCCGCGACCAAGGCCGCCAGCCGGCCCTGCGGCTGCGGGTGCCGGACCGGGACCTGGGCTTCGCCGACCTCGTGCGCGGCGACATCACGTTCCCGCAGGGGTCCTTCCCCGACTTCGTCGTGGTGCGCCCGAACGGCAAGCCGCTGTACACCTTCACGAACCCGGTCGACGACGCCCTGATGGGGATCACGCACGTGCTGCGTGGCGAAGACCTGCTCTCGTCGACGCCGCGGCAGATCGCCCTGTACGAGGCGCTGGTCGAGGTCGGCCTCGCCGAGGCGATCCCGCAGTTCGGGCACCTGCCCTACGTCATGGGGGAGGGGAACAAGAAGCTCTCCAAGCGCGACCCCGAGTCGAACCTCTTCCACCACCGATCGAACGGCATGGTGCCCGAGGGCCTCGTCAACTACCTCGCACTCCTCGGGTGGTCGATCGGTCCTGACCGCGACGTGTTCTCCGTCGACGAGATGGTCGCCGCGTTCGACGTCACCGACGTGAACCCGAACCCCGCGCGGTTCGACCACAAGAAGGCCGAGTCGATCAACGGCGACCACATCCGCCTGCTCGACCCGGCCGACTTCCGCGACCGCTTGCAGCCGTACCTGACGGAGTACCTGGACGAGCCGGCGACGGCCGAGCAGGAGCGCGTCCTGGCCCTGGCGGCTCCGCTCGTGCAGGAGCGCATGCAGCTGCTCAGCGAGGCGCCGGCGATGCTCGGCTTCCTGTTCACCACTGACGAGGACCTGACGGTGGAGGACGACGCGCTGGCGAGCCTCAAGGGCGACCCGGCCCCGGTCCTCCAGGCCGGTACCGAGGCGCTCGAGCACCTCGAGGACTGGTCCACCGCCGCCATCGAGGAAGCGCTCCGTACGGCGCTCATCGACGGCCTCGGGATGAAGCCGCGGGTCGCGTTCGGCCCGCTGCGCGTGGCCGTGTCCGGCCGACGGATCAGCCCGCCGCTGTTCGAGTCGATGGAGATCCTCGGCAAGGAGTCCACGCTGGCCCGCCTGCGCGCCCTCGCGGCACGCTGACGACCGTGGTCGACGTCGTCGTCATCGGGGCCGGCCCAGCCGGGTTGAGCGCCGCCCTGAACCTGGTGCGGGCCAAGCGGACCGTGCTGCTCCTCGACGCCAACCGCCCGCGGAACGCCGCGACCCTGCGGTCGCACGGGTTCATGACGCGGGACGGCATCTCCCCACTGGAGCTCCGTCGGCTCGGTCGTGACGAGGTCGCCGGGTACCCGGAGGCCACCGTCACCCAGGCGGTCGTCGACCGTGTGTGGCGCGAGGACGACACCTGGCACGTGCACGGGGCGTGGCGCGGCGTCGAGGTCGCGGCGAGGGCGCGAGCCGTGGTGCTCGCCACGGGCCTGCGCGAGACGTTCCCGGCGCTGCCGTCGCTCCGGGCGTTCTACGGCACCGACGTCCACAGCTGTGTCGAGTGCGACGGGTACGACAAGGCGGGCACGCCGCTCGCCTTCGTCTGCGAGACCGCCGACGTCGTCGACCGTGCGCTGCTCATCGGTGCGTGGACGGACGACCTGGTCGTGTTCACGAACGGCGCCGCAGCGCTCACCGCGTCCGGGCGCGCTCGGCTCGAGGGCGCCGGGATCCGGGTGGACGAGCGTGCGGTCGCCGACTTCGAGGGTGACCGGTCGGGGATGACCGGGGTTCGGCTGGTCGACGGGGACGTCGTGGCACGGACCGGCGCGTTCGTCCGTCCGGTGTGGCACGCGGACCTCGACTGGGTGGACTCCGATCTCGACCGCGACGACTCCGGGATGGTCCGGGTCGACCGGCTCGGACGCACCGGGGTCCCCGGGCTCTACGCCGTCGGGGACGTCACCCCGCCCGGCCCCGAGCAGCTCATCGTCGCCGCCGGTCACGGTGCGACGACCGCCGCGGCGGTGCACCGGGACCTCGTGGGTGGTCTCGAGGACCTCCGGGATGCTGTACAGTAGTTGATCGTGCCCCGGACAACGGGGTGCACGGGCCGCGAGGCCTTTGGGGTATGGTGTAATTGGCAACACAGCGGTTTCTGGTACCGTCGTTCTTGGTTCGAGTCCAGGTACCCCAGCCAGCGACATCACGAAAGCCCCCGGGATCCCCGGGGGCTTTCGTCGTCCGTGGGCTCGCCGATCGCAGTACGGTTCGTCCATGATCATCTTCGGCAGTCGCACCAGGACCGCGCTCGTGGGCGTCCTCTTCTTCGCGTGCACCCTCTGCGGGTCGACGGCAGCGCAGCGCCTGCACCGACTCCGGACGTGGTTCACGCTGTTCTTCCTGCCGGTGTTCCCCTTCGGGCACGGCCGGTACGTCCTGCAGTGCGCCTACTGCGGCGGCCAGTCGTCGATGCCGCGCGAGGGCGCCGAGCGCTTCATCGCCGATGCCGATCGCGCGCAGCAGGCCCACCTGGCGCAGGAGACGCTCCCGCCCACCGGCACCCCGGGAACGTAACGCTCCGGTCACGGCCTGGGCACGGCGTTGCCGGACCCCTCGTGCGGGGGTAGCGTCCTCGCTCAGCAGGCAGCGTCGCCTGCTCCAGGCAGCGGGGGCCCCCCCCCGGGGGGCCCCCCCCCGGGTGTGCGGCGGGGGGGGGCCGCGCCCCCCCCCCCCCCCGCCCCGCCCCCCCCCCCCCCCCCCCCCCCCCCCCCCCCCCCCCCCCCCGCCCCTGGTGATCTCGATGAGGAGACAACGCCGTGAAGAACACACGTGCCCGGGGCCGTACGGCCTCGATCGCAGGGATCGCAGTGGCCGGCCTGATGCTCGCGGGGTGCGCGGGCGGGGGTTCCGGCTCGGACGACGCGAAGAGCGGCCAGGACAGCCGCGGCCCGATCACGTACGTCCAGGGCAAGGACAACTCGAACGTCGTGCGACCGCTGATCGCCAAGTGGAACGCGGCGCACAAGGACGAGAAGGTCACCTTCAAGGAGCAGTCCGACCAGGCGGACCAGCAGCACGACGACCTCGTGCAGCACTTCCAGGCGAAGGACGACAACTACGACGTGGTGGACGTCGACGTGGTCTGGACCGCCGAGTTCGCCGCCAAGCGCTGGCTGACCCCGCTCACCGGCGACATGGCGATCGACACGTCGAAGCTGCTGCCGGCGACCGTGAAGACCGCGACGTACAACGACACGCTCTACGCCGCCCCGCAGACCTCGGACGGCGCGCTGCTGTATTACCGCAAGGACCTCGTGAAGACGCCCCCGACCACGTGGGACGAGATGATGTCGGACTGCTCCATCGCGAAGGACGCCGGGATCGGCTGCTACGCGGGGCAGTTCGCGAAGTACGAGGGGCTGACCGTGAACGCCTCGGAGGCGGTCAACGGTTCGGGCGGCTCGGTGCTCAGCGAGAGCGGCAAGGCGGACGTCGACACCGCCGACGCGAAGGCCGGGTTGCAGAACCTGGTCGACGCGTTCCAGGACGGCAACATCCCGAAGGAGGCCATCACCTACCAGGAGGAGCAGGGCCGCACGGCGTTCGAGGACGGCAAGCTGCTGTTCCTCCGCAACTGGCCCTACGTGTACAACCTCGCGAAGACGGACGGGTCGAGCACGGTCAAGGACACGTTCGGGGTCGCACCGATCCCGGGCAAGGACGGCGTGGGCGCATCGACGCTCGGCGGACACAACGCCGCGATCAGCGTGTACTCGAAGCACAAGGCGACCGCACACGACTTCCTCGAGTTCCTCATCTCGAACGACACGCAGAAGTTCTTCGCGACGCAGGGGTCGCTCGCGCCGGTGGTCGGGGACCTCTACACGGACGAGGAGCTCACGGCGAAGCTGCCCTACCTGCCCACGCTCCTCGAGTCGATCAAGAGCGCCGAACCGCGACCCGTCACGCCGTTCTACCCGGCCGTCACCAAGGCCATCCAGGACAACACCTACGCCGCGCTCAAGGGCTCCAAGAGCGTCGACGAGGCGATGAAGGACATGCAGGCCGCCCTCACCTCGGCGACCAGCAGCGGCAACTGAGCACGGGGCGCGTCGTGTCAGCAGCAACAGAGATCCCCGCAGCGATCCCGGCCCCGACGGGCACGGAGCCGCCTCGCCGGCGGAAGGGCGGGCTCAACGCCGAGCACGGCCGCTGGTCCGTGTACCTCATCGGACCGACGATCGTGCTCCTGGCGATCGTGATCGGGTACCCGGTCGTCAGCGCGGTCGTCCAGTCGTTCCAGCTCGACCAGGGCCTGGACAAGGCGACCGGTCTGTTCGTCGAGGGTGGCTTCGCCGGACTCGCGAACTACGCGCACTGGCTCGGCCAGCAGTGCGGGAGCGCGTCCTGCCCGCCCGGCAGCCTCGGTGCGCAGTTCTGGGTGTCGTTCGGCAACACGTTCTTCTTCACGGTCGTGACGGTCGCCCTCGAGACGGTGATCGGCGTGTGGATGGCGATCATCATGAACCGCGACTTCCGGGGCCGCGCGCTCGTCCGGGCCGCGATCCTCGTCCCCTGGGCCATCCCGACGGCCGTCACCGCGAAGCTCTGGTACTTCATCTTCGACGCGAACGGCGTGCTCAACCACGTCATCGGGCACCAGGTCCTGTGGACGAGCGGGGAGTGGTCGTCGAAGTGGGCGATCATCATCGCCGACACGTGGAAGACGACGCCGTTCATGGCGCTGCTGATCCTGGCGGGCCTCCAGCTCATCCCGGACGAGGTGTACGAGGCGGGGAAGATGGACGGCGCCTCGACCCTCCAGCGCTTCATGCTCATCACGCTGCCGCTGCTCAAGCCGGCCCTCATGGTCGCGATCCTCTTCCGCGTGCTCGACGCGCTGCGCCTCTACGACCTGCCCGCGATCCTCACGGGCGGTGGCGGTGGGTCCGGGAACGCCACCACGACCCTGTCGATCCTGGTGGTCGACCAGATCCGGCAGGGCTTCAACGCGGCATCGGCGCTGTCGACCATCACCTTCATCACGATCTTCGTCGTCGCGTTCCTGTTCGTCCGGTTCCTCGGGGCGAACGTCGTGCAGACGCAGGCAGCCCAGCAGAAGGGTGAACTCAAGTGACCCTCGCAGCAGACCGTCCCCGCGCGGTGTCCGTACCGGGCGACCGTGCCGACACCCGCACCGATGTCCGGATCCGACGTGACACCGGCAGGACGGTCCGGACGGCGGTGCAGGCGCTCGTCATCGCCGTCTGGTGCCTCCTGCCCTTCTACTGGATGATCGTGACGAGCTTCCGGGACGTCGGCTACACCTTCGACGCGACGCCGTGGTTCACGCACGTGACACTCGACAACTACGCGACGGCCTTCTCCACGTCCCTCGGCAACCACCTCGGGCGCGCACTGCTCAACAGCGTGTTCATCGGCGGCGTCGTGACGGTCATCGCCCTGCTCGTGGGGACGAGCGCCGCCTACGCGCTGGCCCGCCTCGAGTTCCGCGGCAAGTCCCTCGTCGCGGGTGCGATCCTCGCCGCGTCGATGTTCCCCGGCGTCGCGCTCATCTCACCGCTGTTCCAGCTCTTCACCGACATCGGGTGGATGGGGACGTACCAGGCCCTCATCCTGCCGAGCATCTCGTTCGTCCTGCCGCTGACGGTGTACACGCTCGCGTCGTTCTTCCGGGAGATGCCGTGGGACCTCGAGGAGGCCGCCCGCATCGACGGGTGCACGCGGGTGCAGGCGTTCCGTCGGATCATCCTGCCGCTGGCCGCACCGGCGGTGTTCACGACCGCGATCCTGGCCTTCATCTCGTCGTGGAACGAGTACCTCATCTCGTCCCAGCTCTCGAGCGACGCGACCCAGCCGGTCACGGTCGCCATCGCGTCGTTCGCCGGGTCGCAACCGCACCAGGAGCCGTACACGGCGGTGATGGCCGCGGGCACGATCGTCACCATCCCGCTCGTCGTCCTGGTGCTCGTGTTCCAGCGACGCATCGTGGCGGGGCTCACCGCCGGCGGCGTGAAGGGCTGACGGCATGGCACAGCGCCCGCCGCTCCGGCCCACCGCACGGATCGAGGAGGCGATCGGCTTCGTCGGCTGCTTCGGCGTGCTGTTCCTCGGGGTCACCGTGTTCTGCGAGCTCACCGGTCGCCCGGCGCTCGGGTGGGCGCTGACCCTGCTCGCGACGGTGGTCGCGGTCGTGCTCCTCGACCGATGGCGACGACGGGTCTCCGCCCGGGACACGGCCGCCGAGGAGGTCACCGACCGCGGAGGGCAGCGTCCGGCGCGACGAGCGCGCTGAGGGCGAACGCGTCCAGGGCGCGTGCTGCTCGGCGTCGTCGGCGGAGTCCACCCACACGTCGCGTCCGGCCGCCACGTGGTCCCGGACGGTGCCGGCCCGGCGTTCCGGAGGCGCAGCAGGTGGGCCGGGGAGCGACGGCCCTCGAGCGCGGACCGGAGGTCTCCCGGGACTGCCGCCCGCGGCGGGCGGGCGGCGGTCCTCACCGGGGTGAAGTCGCCGCGGCAGGAGTCGTCCTGCCAGCCGGACAGGCCGATGCGCACCGGCATCGCTCCACCGTGGGCTCGCGGAGCCGGACGACACTCCGGGGAGCGGCGGCACGTTTTGGTGCTCGCTCACACCCTGTGCAATACTTGTCGAGTTGTCGGAACGGCCCCATCGTACAGTGGCCTAGTACGCCGCCCTCTCACGGCGGTAACGCGGGTTCGAATCCCGCTGGGGTCACCACGAGTGACACACTCCGAACCGACACATCGCCGCGGCCCCATCGTATAGCGGCCTAGTACGCTGCCCTCTCACGGCGGTAACGCGGGTTCGAATCCCGCTGGGGTCACCACATCGCAGTCCCTCGTCCGGTTCGCCGGGCGGGGGACTTCGTCGTTCCGACGTCACCCCTCAGCCGCGGAAGTGGGGCGAGCGGCGCACGGCCGGAGCGGGACGACGGCTTCCTCGGTGGTCGCCGTGCGCGGGACGGGCATGATGGACGGGTACACGACGTTCTCGACGGCGAGCGTCCAGACCGTGGAGCTCGTGCTCGGAAGGAACCCATGACCTCGGAACGCCCCGGCGAACTCGTCCTCGTCCGCCACGGAGAGACGGAGTGGTCCAAGAGCGGGCAGCACACCGGCCGCACCGACATCCCGCTGACGGAGAACGGCGAACGCCAGGCGCAGCGCGCCGCCCACCTCCTCGCGGACCGCGAGTTCGCGCTGGAGCTGTCCAGCCCGCTCGCCCGAGCCCGCGAGACCGCACGCATCATCGGCCTCGACCCGGAGCTCGACGAGGACCTGTACGAGTGGGACTACGGCGCCTACGAGGGACTGACCACGCCGCAGATCAAGGTCAAGCGCCACGGCCCGTGGGACCTCTGGACCGACGGGGTGCCCGCCGGTGACACGCCCGGTGAGAACGCCGCCGAGGTGCGCGTCCGCGTCGAGCGGGTCATCAACCGTGCCCGTCCCGTCCTCGCCGAGGGGCACGACGCGATCGTCGTGGCGCACGGACACGTGCTCCGTGCACTCGGAGCCGCGTGGATCCGGCTCGCGCCGCAGGACGGCGCGGTGCTCAAGCTCGGCACCGCCACGGTGAGCACCCTCGGGTACGAGCACGGGCGCCCCGTGATCGACTCCTGGAACATCACGCCGTCCTGACCGGCACGGATCGGTCCCCGTCGCCGAGCACCATCCCCATACCGAGGCTCGGCGCGACGTCGTCGAACCCGAGCGAACGGTAGAGGCGCTGCCCGGGCGGGTCCCCGATGAGCGAGACCCAGGGGCCCGCCGGCGCACGGTCGCGGATGTCCGCGAGGAGCCACTCGACGACCGCCCGCCCGAGCCCGCGGCGCTGGTGCGCGGGGTCGGTGGCGACGTCGACCAGGTGGAACGACCAACCGCCGTCGCCGATGACACGCCCCATCGCGACCGGCGTGCCCGCAGCGTCGACGACGTGGCACGCCGACCACGCACCGGCGATCGCCGGAGCACCCTGCTCCGCCGTCACCGGCGTCAGGCCGGAGTCGCGCCGGAGTCGCAGGTAGTCGTCGAGCGGCGGTGCCGTCGGCAGGAGTGTGTACGTCTCGGCGGTGTCGGTCGTGTCGTCCATGCACCCAGGGTGCCCGGCCTGACGGACGAAGGCGAGCCTCTGTACCGGTCCTGTGGACCGGTGGCGGATGGTCTGCCGGTCGGGAGGCCCGGTGCGACCCGCGTGCGCTGCGCGCGTCCGTCAGACGGTGCGGATGCTGCTGGTCGCGCCGAGGGCGCGCCCACGGCGACGCTCCACGACCCGGCCGACCGCGAGGAGGGCGACGCTCACGACGGCGCCGAGCAGGGTCTGACCGATGCGGTCGAGGGCGAGCAGGCCCGGTGCCTCCGGGAGGCTCAGCCACGACACCGCGAGGGCGAGCGGCGTGAGGAACAGCAGGCAGACCGCGTAGTTCCGGGCGACGAAGATCTCGGCCATGAACTGGCCGACGACGGCGATGACGACGATCCACCACGCGGACGGGTCGAGCAGGAGGATGCCGACCGCGACGACCGTGCCGCCGACCGTGCCGACGACACGCTGGACGGCCCGCGAGACGGTGTGGCGTTGCCGGAGTGCCGGCAGCGTCGACACCACCGCGATGACCGCCCAGTAGGGGTGCCCGAGGCCGGGCAGGACCTCGGCGACCCCACCGGCGACGAGTGCGCCGACGACGTTGAGCGCGATCGTCTCCCGGAGTGCGGGCGTCCCGAGCACCGCGAGCGAGCGGTGCTTGCGGTCGGCGAGCGGCCGGAAGCGATGGGGTGCGTGCGGGTGCAGGAGTGCCCGGAACCCGGCGCCGGACATCGCGACGAGCCAGGCCCAGACGACCGACCCGACGATGACCGTCGCGACGAGCGGCAGGTCGGACCCGTGCAGGGGCACGAGCGCCGAGACGACGAACGCGAACACCGGGAAGATCGGCTGCGCGGGGATCGTCCGGAGCGCGGTCAGGGTGGCGACGGCGACGACGAGCACGACGACCAGACCCACCGCCTGCAGCCACAGCGCCCCGCCGAGCAGGGAGACCGTGATGCCGCCGGCCATGCACAGGACCTGCAGGGCGCCGGCGACCCCGGTGGTGACCGCGCGCTGGCGGTAGGGCTCGGTCGCGCCGAAGATCGCGGTGAACCCGGCGAACATCCCGAACGCGGCGTACTGCGGCAGGCCGAGTCCGATGAGCAGGGCGAGCGGGACGCCGCCGGCGACGGCGGCGCGGGCCGCGCCCTCGAGGTTGACGGTCCGGGTCGAGTGCGGAGGCGTGGTCATGACCCGACCATCTTCCCACCGCGACGGGTGTCGCCCGGGCGGGGCTGGCCTCCCGGCTGCCGCTCCGCTTGGTATACCAACCTGCTAGGCTGCGTGCACGACGTCGTGACAGCGGTGTCGGAACGCTGATGAGGAGGCACGGGCATGGGCAGGACGCTCGCCGAGAAGGTGTGGGACGACCACGTCGTCGTCAAGGGTGAGGACGGCAACCCGGACCTCCTCTACATCGACCTCCACCTCGTGCACGAGGTGACGAGCCCGCAGGCGTTCGACGGCCTCCGGCAGGCCGGGCGCCCGGTGCGGCGCCTCGACCTCACGATCGCGACCGAGGACCACAACACCCCGACGCTCGCCATCGACCGGCCGATCGCCGACCCGACGAGCCGCACCCAGATCGAGACGCTCCGCCGCAACTGCGAGGAGTTCGGGGTCCGCCTGCACTCGCTGGGCGACAAGGAGCAGGGGATCGTGCACGTCGTCGGGCCGCAGCTCGGTCTGACGATGCCGGGCATCACCGTCGTGTGCGGCGACTCGCACACCTCGACGCACGGCGCGTTCGGCGCGATGGCGTTCGGCATCGGCACGAGCGAGGTCGAGCACGTCCTGGCGACGCAGACCCTGCCGCTGAAGCCCTTCAAGACGATGGCGGTCACGGTCGAGGGCACGCTCCGACCGGGCGTCACCGCGAAGGACATCATCCTCGCCGTGATCGCGCAGATCGGCACCGGCGGCGGGCAGGGCTACGTGCTCGAGTACCGGGGCTCGGCGATCCGGGCGCTCTCGATGGAGGGCCGGATGACGATCTGCAACATGTCGATCGAGGCCGGGGCCCGCGCCGGCATGGTCGCGCCCGACCAGACCACGTACGACTACGTGCAGGGCCGCGACCACGCACCGACCGGGGCCGACTGGGACGAGGCGGTGGCCTACTGGGACACCCTCGCCACCGACGACGACGCGGTCTTCGACGCCGAGGTCTTCATCGACGCCGACGCCCTCGAGCCGTTCGTGACCTGGGGCACCAACCCCGGGCAGGGCGTGTCGCTGTCCGACGTCGTGCCGACCCCGGCCGACTTCGCGGACCCGAACGACCAGGCCGCCGCCTCGCGGGCGCTCGAGTACATGGACATCGAAGCCGGCACCCCGATGAAGGACATCGCCGTCGACGCGGTCTTCATGGGCTCGTGCACGAACTCCCGCATCGAGGACCTCCGTGCGTTCGCGTCGGTGATCGAGGGTCGCGAGAAGGCACCGGGCGTGCGGGTCATGGTCGTGCCGGGCTCCGCCCGCGTCCGCCTGGAGGCCGAGGCCGAGGGACTCGACAAGGTCTTCGTCGACTTCGGCGCCGAGTGGCGGTTCGCCGGCTGCTCGATGTGCCTCGGCATGAACCCCGACCAGCTCGCGCCGGGGGAGCGCTGCGCCTCCACCTCGAACCGCAACTTCGAGGGTCGGCAGGGCAAGGGCGGCAGGACGCACCTGGTCTCGCCGCTGGTCGCCGCGGCGACCGCTGTCCGCGGAACGCTCTCGAGCCCGTGGGACCTGGACGAGGACGACGCTCGCCTGGCCCAGCCGGTGACCGCAGGAGGGAACCACTGATGGAGAAGATCGGCACCGTCACCGGAATCGCGGCACCGCTCAAGCGGTCCAACGTCGACACCGACCAGATCATCCCCGCCGTCTACCTCAAGCGGGTCACGAAGACCGGGTTCGAGGACGCCCTGTTCTCGGGGTGGCGCCAGGACCCCGACTTCGTGCTCAACCAGCCCGCCTACCAGGGGGCGAAGGTCCTGGTCGCCGGACCCGACTTCGGCACCGGGTCGAGCCGCGAGCACGCGGTGTGGGCGCTGCGCGACTTCGGCTTCCGCGTGGTGGTCTCACCCCGTTTCGCGGACATCTTCAAGGGCAACGCCGGCAAGCAGGGACTGGTCACCGCGATCGTGTCCGAGCCCGAGATCGAGCGGATGTGGGCGGCGATCGAGACCCAGCCGGGCATCGAGGCGACGGTGGACCTGGCGACACAGCGCGTGTCGATCGGCGACGTGGACGTGGCTTTCGAGATCGACGCTTACACTCGTTGGCGGTTGATGGAAGGGCTCGACGACATCGGGCTCACCCTCCGTGACGAGACCTCGATCACGGAGTTCGAATCCCGCCGCTCCCGTTGGCGGCCGAAGACATTGCCGGTGAAGTAGTGAACTCTCTCGTACAGGACGCAGCAGCCGCAGGGGCGCGCGTCGGGCTCAAGTCGGACGAGATCGTCATCCGTGGCGGGAAGCCGCTCGTGGGACGCATCGAGGTCCGCGGTGCGAAGAACCTGGCGACCAAGGCCATGGTCGCCGCGCTCCTCGGTGACACCCCGTCGATCCTCCGGGACGTCCCGGACATCTCCGACGTCAAGGTCGTCCGCGGCCTGCTCGAGGTGCACGGCGTCCGCGTGACCGACCCGGCCCGCGGCGAGCTCATCCTCGACCCGTCCCGCGTGGAGTCGGCGCACTTCGCCGAGATCGACGCGCACGCCGGTTCGAGCCGCATCCCGATCCTGTTCTGCGGTCCGCTGCTCCACAAGCTCGGCGAGGCGTTCATCCCCGACCTCGGCGGCTGCCGCATCGGTGACCGCCCGATCGACTTCCACCTCGACGCGCTGCGCGCCATGGGTGCCGTCGTCGACAAGCAGGTCTCGGGCATCCACATCACGGCCCCGAACGGCCTCAAGGGCGCGAACATCGAACTGCCCTACCCGAGCGTCGGCGCGACCGAGCAGGTCCTGCTCTCGTCGGTCCTCGCCGAGGGCACCACCGAGCTCCGCAACGCCGCGATCGAGCCCGAGATCATGGACCTCATCGCGATCCTGCAGAAGATGGGTGCGATCGTCACGGTCGAGCCGAACCGCACGATCTTCATCGAGGGCGTCAAGTCGATGCGCGGCTACACGCACCGCGCGATCAACGACCGCAACGAGGCCGCCAGCTGGGCGTCCGCCGCGCTGGCCACCAACGGCGACATCTTCGTCGAGGGCGCCAAGCAGCAGGAACTCATGACGTTCCTCAACGTCTTCCGCAAGGTCGGCGGCGGGTTCGACATCCAGGACGACGGCATCCGGTTCTACCGCGAGCTCGACGTCCTCAAGCCCGTCGTCATCGAGACCGACGTGCACCCCGGCTTCATGACCGACTGGCAGCAGCCGCTCGTCGTGGCGCTCACGCAAGCCGAGGGCCAGAGCGTCGTGCACGAGACCGTGTACGAGAACCGCTTCGGCTTCACGGACGCGCTCAACGAGATGGGTGCCGACATCGTCGTGCACAAGGAGGGCCTCCCCGGTCACGACCGTCGCGTCGCCCGTCGTCCCTTCGAGCAGGCCGCGGTCATCACCGGCCCGACGAAGCTGCACGGCGCGAACGTCCGCGTCCCGGACCTCCGCGGCGGGTTCAGCCACCTCATCGCGGCGCTGACCGCCGAGGGCGAGTCGCACATCACGAACGTCGGCATCATCAGCCGCGGGTACGAGCACTTCATCCCGAAGCTCCGCAAGCTCGGCGCGGACTTCGACTTCGCCGGCTGACGTGACGGAACAGCACGACCGAGGCGACGCCGGGGACGGCGTCGCCTCGGCGCGACCAACGTCCGGTCCCGACGCGCTGGAACTGCCCCGGGTGGGCGGCCCCGGGGAGGTCCGCACGGGCCTCCCGGTCCCCGGTCGTCACTGGCGACGCGGCGAGCTGAACCGGGCGTTCCGGATCACCGGCTCCGTCGTGATCCCGACGATCCGGTTCGCCTCGGGCTACCGATGGCACGGCCCGAACCGGCTGCCGGCGGACGGGGCGTTCGTCCTCGCCCCGAACCACTACACGAACATCGACCCGCTCGTCGTCGGCACCACCGTGTGGCTGCACCGGCGGTCTCCGCGGTTCCTCGCGAAGGCGTCGCTCTTCCGCGTCCCGGTGTTCGGCAAGCTCATGAGCGGCATGGGCCAGATCCCCGTTGAGCGCAACGGCCGGACGCGCCTCAACGACCCGCTCCGTGGGGCGAAGGGGCTCGTGTCGAACGGCGGCGTGGTCATCGTCTACCCCGAGGGCACGCTCACCCGCGACCCCGACCTGTGGCCGATGCGCGGCAAGACGGGTGCGGCGCGGATCGCCCTCGAGAACGACCTGCCGCTCATCCCGATGGCCCACTGGGGCACGCAGCGGATCATGGCGCGCTACGGCAAGAAGCTCCGGCTGTTCCCGCCCGCGAAGGTCGACGTCGTCTACGGCGAGCCGATCGACCTGTCCCGGTGGCGAGGGAAGCCCGTCGACCAGCAGGCCCTCACCGAGGTGACCGCGTTGCTGATGGACCGGATCACCGAGCTGCTCGAGGGACTCCGCGGTGAGCAGGCCCCGGTCACCCGCTGGGACCCGGCCGCGGCGAAGCAGAAGGAGACCGGGAAGTTTGACTGACGCAGCCGACCGGGCCGACACGTCCGGCCTCCGACCGCACGACGACCACCCGGACCCCTCCGTCGCCGCACGCGGGGCCGTCGACACCGCCGCCATCCGCGTGGTCATGCAGTCGACGGACAAGCCCCGCGTCGCCGTGATCGGTGCCGGGAGCTGGGGGACCACCTTCGCGAAGGTGCTCGCCGAGGGCGGCGCCGAGACGGTCGTCTGGGCCCGACGGCCCGAGGTGGCCCGGGAGATCACCGAGACGAAGCGGAACTCGGACTACCTGCCCGGCATCAACCTGCCCCGCACCCTGACCGCGTCGACGTCACTCGCCGCGGTGCTCGCCGGCGCCGAGCAGGTGTACGTCTCGGTGCCGTCGCAGACCCTGCGGTCGAACCTCGCCGCGATCCGTGAGCTCCTGCCCGCCGACGTCCCCGTGGTCAGCCTGATGAAGGGCGTCGAGAAGGCCACGGGCCTGCGGATGAGCGAGGTGCTCCTCGAGGGCCTCGGCATCGACCAGGACCGCATCGCCGTCGCGAGCGGCCCGAACCTCGCGCTCGAGATCGCCCGCCGGCAGCCGACCGCCGCCGTCGTCTCGTCGTCGAGCATCGACACCGCCACCGCGGTGGCCGCCGTCGCGACGAACCCGTACTTCCGGTCGTTCATCAACACCGACGTCATCGGCACCGAGTTCGGCGGGGTCCTCAAGAACCTCATCGCGGTCGCGATCGGCATCGTCGACGGGGTCGGGTACGGCGAGAACACGAAGGCGTCGATCATCACGCGCGGGCTCGCCGAGATGACCGACTTCGCGGTGTCCCTCGGCGCACAGCCGTCGACCCTGTCCGGGCTCGCGGGTCTCGGCGACCTCATCGCCACGTGCCAGTCGCCGCTCTCCCGGAACAACACCGCGGGCCGTCTGCTCGGCCAGGGGTACCGCTTCGACGAGGTCGTCCGGCAGATGAACCAGACCGCCGAGGGCCTGGCCTCGGTCGCGCCGATCCTCGCGCTCGCGGCGGCCAACGGTGTCGACATGCCCATCGTCGGCCAGGTCGGCGAGGTGCTCGCCGGTAGGCTCGATCCGCGCAACATCGCGCCGCACCTCACGGAGACCGACGAGCCCCAGGGCGAGTGACCGGTCCGACCACGACAGGACTGGAGCGTCCATGAGCACGACTGCGCCCGGCGCCACTCCCGCCACCTCGACCGACGACGCCCTGTCCGGGACGGCGCCCGTCGGCCCCGTCACGGTCGCCGTGCTGTTCGGCGGCCGGTCGAGCGAGCACGAGATCAGCTGCGTCACCGCCGGCGGCATCATGGACGTCGTCGACCGCACCCGCTACGACCTCGTGCCGGTCGGCATCACGAAGGACGGCGCGTTCACACTGCAGCCGGACGACCCGTCCGCGTGGGCGCTCCGCGGGCAGGACCTGCCGACCGTGCCCGACAACGGCACGCGCGTGCGCTTCCCGGTGTCGGCCGACTCCCGTGAGCTGCTCGTCGACCACCCGGACGGACGCGTCGAGTCGCTCGGCGAGGTCGACGTCGTCTTCCCCATCCTCCACGGCCCCTTCGGCGAGGACGGCACCGTGCAGGGCCTGCTCGAGACCGCCGGGCTGCCGTACGTCGGCGACGGCGTGCTCGCGAGCGCCCTGGCGATGGACAAGCACGTCGCGAAGGCCGTGCTCGAGCACGCCGGGCTCCGTGTCGCGCCGTGGACCACGGTGCTCCGCCGCCAGTGGCAGGCCGACCCGGTGGACGTGGCGGAGACCGTCGCCGCGCACGGCTGGCCGCTCTTCGTCAAGCCCGCCCGGGCCGGGTCGAGCATGGGCGTCTCCCGGGTTGACGAGCCGAGCGAGCTCGGCGCCGCCATGGACCTGGCGTTCGAGCACGACAGCAAGGTGATCGTCGAGCCGCGGGTGGTCGGGCGTGAGGTCGAGGTCGCCGTGCTCGAGGGCCGCGACGGCGTGCCGCGGACGAGCCTGCCGGGCGAGATCGTCGTCGCCGAGGACGGTTTCTACGACTTCGCCGCGAAGTACCTCGGCGGCGACGAGCAGCTCCTCTGCCCGGCGCCCCTGACCGACGCCGAGACGGACGCGATCCGGTCGATCGGCGCGCGGGCGTTCGAGGCGATCGGCGGCTCCGGACTGGCGCGCGTGGACTGCTTCCTCACCGACGACGGGTTCGTCGTGAACGAGGTCAACACCATGCCCGGGTTCACCCCGTTCTCGATGTACCCGCGCTGCTGGGCGGCGTCGGGTCTGGCCTACCCGGACCTCGTGGCGGAGCTCATCGAGCTGGGGCGCACGGCCGTCCGCTGACGAGCGGTGCGCTGACGAGCCGTCCGCCGACCGGCCGTCCGCCGACCGGCTGGTCGCTGGTCAGCCACCGACCGGACACCCGTCCGGCGGTCAGCCGTCGACGTCGGCGGGGTCGAGGCAGCGGTGGCCGTCCCGCGGCAGCGTCTCGACCGCGGGACCGATGTCCTGCAGCACCGAGTCCGTCGCCTTCGTGGTGTCGATGACGACCTGGACGGCGGGCGACCGGCCGAAGGTGGTGTAGACGATCTGGCCGCCGCGGTCGTCGCGGATCCAGTCGACCGAGCCCTTCGCGAAGCACGGCAGGTCGGACACCGTCGGGACCGGGACGCCGCAATGGTACAGCACCGCCGAGGGCGACCCCCACGCGGCGGTGGCCTGCGCCGTCGTGTTCCGCAGCGTCAGCGTCGAGGACACCGTGTCCGGGAGCCGGACCTGGGCGGCGGCGCACGCGGCGGCGTTCGCGGACGGGGCCGGCTGCATCGCGACGGCGTTCGTGCAACCGGTCAGGCCGAGTCCGAGGGCGGCCGCGGCCAGCGCGGTCACGACCAGGCGGGTGCGGCGGCGTGCGGTGTCCATCGGGGCTCAGGTTACCGTTCTCGTGTGGACGCGACGTACGAGCCCGGCACCGCTCCGACCTCCGGCGACGGGCCGCCCGACCCGTGGTCCGGACCGACCGTGGGGGAGCTCGGCGAGCTGGAGGTGCTCGACCGTGTCACACGTCGCCTGCCGCCGGGGACCCCCGAGGTCGGGCCCGGCGACGACTGTGCGGTGGTGGCAGCCCCGGACGGCCGCTTCGTGGTGACCACGGACATGATGGTGCACGGCCCGGACTTCCGCTGGGCGTGGTCGTCGCCCGAGGACGTCGGGTGGAAGGCCGCGGTGACCAACCTCTCCGACGTCGCGGCGATGGGCGCGGACCCGACCGGGCTGGTCGTCGCCATCGCCGCACCGCAGGACACCCCCGTCGCGGTGCTCGAGGGCGTCGCCGACGGGTTCCGGCTCGCGGCCGCCGCCCTCGCCCCGGGCTGCGGGGTGGTCGGCGGCGACCTCTCGACCTCCTCGGCGTTCACGCTGGCCGTCACGGCGTTCGGCGACCTGCGGGGACTGGCCCCGGTCCTCCGCTCCGGTGCGCGGCCCGGCGACGTGCTCGCGGTCTCCGGCGAGCTCGGTCCGGCTGCCCGTGGGCTCGCACGGTTGTTCCGCGACGGCGTCGACGAGCAGGGGGAGCCCGACGCCGCACGGGTCGTGCAGAGCGGCGCCGACACGGACCCGGACGTGGCACGGCAGCGTCGCCCGGTCCCGCCGGTCGCCGACGGGCCGCGCGCGGCGGCGGCGGGAGCGACGGCGATGCTCGACCTGTCCGACGGACTCGCGATCGACGCCGGGCGGCTCGCGCGGGCCAGCGGGGTCACCCTCGGCCTGGACGACCGGGCGGCGCCGGCTCCGGCTCCGGACACGACCGCGGCGGACGGGCCTGCGCCGGACGGGACCGCGCCGGACGGGACCGCGCCGGACGGGAGCAGGCACGGCGTCGTGCTCGACGGCCCGGCGCTGCACGGCGGCGAGGACCACGGCCTCCTGGCCACCTTCCCGGCGGGCGTCGCGCTCCCGGGCGGCTTCCGGCGGATCGGCGTCGTGCTGCCGCGGGGCGGCGACGACCTCGTCCGCGGCGGGACGGCGGTGCCGACGACGGGCTGGGACCCGTACGCGGACTGGGACGGTGTCGCCGGCTGACGGGCCGCCGCGGTCAGTCGTCCGCGAGCACGGCCTCCCACGCGACGGTCTCGCCCCATGCACGCTTGCTGAACGCACGCAGTCGGTCCGGCCACGACGGTTCCGGTGACCGACTGCTCCGCTCGACGACGACGACCGCGTCGGGCGTCAGTCGGGACACCAGGGCGTCGAGCACGTCGGTGATCTCGGACTCGGCGACGTCGTACGGCGGATCGATGAACACCAGGTCGAAGGTCTTCGCGGTGGTCCGGAGGTACCCGAGCGCGGGCTGCGCGTGCACGTCGACGCGGAGCCCGGGCACCCGCTTCTGCACGGCCTTCGCGTTCTCGCGGCAGGCCGCGGCGGCCGGTGCGGCGCGGTCGACGAGCGACACCTCGACGGCGCCCCGCGACGCCGCCTCGAGCCCCAGGGCCCCGGTGCCGGCGTAGAGGTCCGCGACGGACGTGTCGTCCACCAGACCGCGCGCCTCGAGCGAGGAGAACAGGGCCTCACGCACGCGGTCGCTCGTCGGACGGGTCCCGGACTTGGGGACCCGGAGCGTCGTGGAACCGGCGGCGCCGGCGATGATGCGCGTCATACCGTCACGGTAGCGGCAGCGCGCGGCCGACACGGAGTCGTCACAGGTCGCCCGGGAGGCCCGCAGCGCGTCGGTCGCGACCGGTACCGTTGCTGCGTGGTCACCTCCAGCCCCGATGCCGCGTCCGCGCCCGCTCCGGACGGGGCCGACGTGCAGTGGGGGCCGGCACCGCTCGACGTCCGCCTGGCGAACGTCATCGGCGGCCGGACGGCGAGCGCGATCGAGAAGGCCTTCGGGCACCGCACCGTCGGCGACTTCCTGGAACACGCGCCACGTCGGTACGCCGAGCGTGGCGCCCTCACCGCGCTCGACTCGCTGGCGATCGGCGAACCGGTGACGATCGTCGCCGAGGTGGTCGAGGTCCGCGAGCGCACGATGCGGGCCCGGCGGGGGTCCATCCTCGAGGCGAAGATCGGGGACGGCAAGGGGCTGCTCACCCTCACGTTCTTCAACCAGGGCTGGCGGACGAAGGACCTCGTGCCCGGCGCCCGCGGCATCTTCTCGGGCAAGGTCGGCGACTACCGCGGAGCCCGACAGCTGGCTCACCCCGACTACGAGCTCTTCGACCAGGACGACCCGCGGGCCACCGCCGACCCGGAGTCCGCCGAGGCGATGCGGTGGTCGCGACAGCCGATCCCGATCTACCCGGCGACGGCGTCGCTGACCTCGTGGCAGATCGCGAAGGCGATGGGGATCGTCCTCGACACCCTGCCCGACGTGCCCGACCCGGTCCCGGCGTCGGTGCGCACGCGGCTCGACCTCGTGCCCTTCCGCCGCGCACTCGAGCTCCTGCACCGTCCCGAGAAGGTCGCCGACTTCAAGCGCGCGCAGGAGGCACTCCGGTACCGCGAGGCGTTCGTGCTGCAGACCGCGCTCGTGCAGCGGCGGATCGCGGCCCGGGCCACCGCCTCCGTGCCGCGCACACCGTCCCCGGGCGGCGTCCTCGAGCGCTTCGACGCGACCCTGCCGTTCACCCTCACCGACGACCAGCGCGCGGTGGGCGCCGAGATCGCGGAGGACCTGACGCGGTCCTGGCCGATGCACCGGCTCGTGCAGGGTGAGGTCGGTTCCGGCAAGACCCTGGTGGCGATCCGCGCGATGCTCACGGTGGCCGAGTCCGGCGGCCAGTCCGCCCTGATCGCCCCGACGGAGGTCCTCGCGGCGCAGCACCTGCGCTCGATCGTGAAGTTCCTCGGACCGGACCTCGCCGCCGAACTCCGGCCGGTCATCCTCACCGGGTCGCAGTCGACCGACGAGCGCCGCCGGGCCCTGCTCGCGGCGGCGTCGGGCGGCTCGCGGCTCGTCGTCGGGACGCACGCCCTGCTCGGCGACCGCGTGGACTTCGCCGAGCTCGGGCTCGTCGTGGTCGACGAGCAGCACCGCTTCGGTGTCGAACAGCGCGAGGCGCTCCGCACGAAGGGCGCGACGCCGCCGCACGTCCTCGTGCTGACCGCGACGCCGATCCCGCGCACCGTCGCGATGACGGTGTTCGGCGACCTCGACGTCTCGACGATCACCGGGATGCCGTCCGGACGCGCCGGTGTCGAGACCTTCACGGTCGGGCTCGCCGAGCACCCGGGCTGGGAGTCGCGGATCTGGACCCGGATGGCCGAGGAACTCGCCACGGGGCGGCAGGCGTTCGTGGTCTGCCCGGCGATCGACGACGTCGCGACCGAGGACGACGGCACCCCGGCCCCCGAGGACGAGACCGCCGAGGGCGACGCACCGGCACGGAAGCCGGCGACCGTCCTCGCGACGGCCGCCCGGATGCGCGCGATGCCGGTGCTCGCCGGCCGCCGGATCGCGGAGCTGCACGGCCGGATGACCGCCGACGAGAAGGACCGGGTGATGACGGCGTTCGCGGCCGGCGACCTCGACGTGCTCGTCGCGACCACCGTCATCGAGGTCGGGGTCGACGTTCCGAACGCGTCGATGATGGCGGTGCTCGACGCCGACCGCTTCGGCGTCTCGCAGCTGCACCAGCTCCGCGGGCGCATCGGTCGTGGGCAGTACCCGGGGGTGTGCCTGCTCGTGACCGGTGCCGAGGCCGAGACGGTCTCGCGCGAACGCGTCGACGCCGTCGCGGCCTCCGACGACGGGTTCGAGCTGGCCCGGGTCGACCTGGAGCTCCGCCGCGAAGGCGACGTGCTCGGGGAACGGCAGTCGGGCGGCCGCTCGTCGCTCACCCTGTTGCGGGTGGTCCGCGACGCCGACGTCATCGTCGACGCCCGGGGCGAGGCGGAGCGGGTGCTCGAGCACGACCCGGACCTCAGCGGCAGCCCGGCCCTCCGCGACGCCCTCGCCCGGCGCCTCGACGAGTCGGACGCCGCCTTCCTCGGGAAGAACTGACCACCGGTACGCTCGCTGCCATGACGCAGATCGCGGTGGTGCCCGGCTCCTTCGACCCCGTGACGCTCGGGCACCTCGACGTCATCGCCCGTGCCGCCGAGCTGTTCGAGGAGGTGCACGTCCTCGTCGTGCACAACCCGGACAAGAAGCCGGCGCTGTTCGACGCCGCGCGCCGGGTCCGGCTCATCGAGGAGTCGCTGGCCGAGGTCGGTGTCGTGGGCACGGTCAGGGTCGGGGAGTGGACCGCGGGGCTGCTCGTCGACTACTGCCGTCAGGTGGGCTCGAAGATCCTGGTCAAGGGCGTCCGCTCCGGCGAGGACGTCGCCTACGAGACCCCGATGGCGATCATGAACCGCCACCTCGCCGGCGTCGAGACGGTCTTCCTGCTGCCCGACGCGTCGCGCGCCCACGTGTCGAGCTCCCTCATCCGACAGGTGTCCGCGCTGGGGGGCGACGTCACCCCGTACGTCCCCGCGGCGGTCGCCCGGGCGCTCGCCGACGGCGCGTAGGGGCCGACACGGCAGCGCCGCGCTCGACGTGCGGCCGTGAGCGCGCTAGGCTGGCTGATCGTGTCTGCCCCCGTGAACAGCCCCTACGCCCTGCGCGTGCGCGACCTCGCGCTGCGCACGGGCGACATGCGCGAGCAGTCGCTCGACATCGCTGTCCCGGACACGCTCGGCGCCGGTGTCATCGCCGTGCGGACCGGCGCGCAGATGCAGATCGACCTCCGGTTCGAGGCGCTGCACGAGGGCATCCTGGTGTCGGGACACGCGTCCGCCGAGGCGACGGGGGAGTGCTCACGCTGCCTCATCGACATCAGCGAGCCGGTCGAAGTCGACTTCGCCGAGCTGTTCGCGTATGATGCCTCGGAGGAATTCGACTTCCAGGTCCACGACGATCACGTCGACGTGGAGCCGGTCGTCCGGGACGCGGTGGTGCTGTCGCTGCCGTTCCAGCCGGTCTGCCGGCCGGACTGCCCTGGCCTCGACCCGGTGACGGGTGAGCGGCTGGCGGACGTCGGTGAACGTGCCGTTCCCGAAGCCGTCGACCCGCGGTGGGCTGCCCTGAGCGGACTGCAGCTCGCAGCTGACGACGACACCACCAAGACCACCGAAGACGGCGATCGACCGCCGGCCGACCAGGCCGACTGACCTCCTCCGTCCACGACTGACCACCGACCAAGCGAAAGAGAACCACCATGGCCGTCCCGAAGCGCAAGCAATCCCGTGCCAACACGCACGCCCGTCGTTCGCAGTGGAAGGCCGCACCCGTCCAGCTCGTGAAGACGATCGAGAACGGTCAGGTCACCTACAGCCTCCCGCACCGTGCGAAGGTCGTCGAGGACTCGGCCGGCACGCCCCTGTACATGGAGTACAAGGGCCGCAAGGTCGCCGACGTCTGATCGGACCGTCAGCATGACGACGACGTCCGGCACCGCGGGGTCCCGCCCCGTGGGGCCGGACGTCGTCCGTCTGCGCGCGCTCCTCGCAGTCCCGGGGGCCCCGGCGCTCCTGCCGCTCGCCCAGACGCCCCGCTCGTACGCGTACGAGCACGGCGGCGTCGGGCACAACGAACGCCTCGAGTTCCTCGGGGACTCGATCCTCGGCCAGGCCGTCACGGTCAAGCTCTACCGCGACTACCCGGGCCTCGACGAGGGTGAGCTGGCGAAGCGTCGTGCGAGCCTCGTGTCGACGGTCGCGCTGGCGGAGATCGCCCGACACATCGGGCTCGGCGCCTACCTCCGGCTCGGCAAGGGCGAGGAGCAGACCGGCGGGCGCGACAAATCGTCGATCCTCGCGGACACCGTCGAAGCCGTCATCGGCGCCACCTACCTGACCGCCGGTCCGGACGACGCGACCGACCTCGTGCTGCGCCTCGTCGCGCCGTTGCTGGTCGACCCCGCGCGCTTCGGTGCCGCGATGGACCCGAAGACGAGCCTCCAGGAGCTCGCCGCGTCCCTGACCCTCGGCAGCCCGGCGTACCGGATCACCGAGGCCGGGCCGGACCACGACAAGACCTTCCACGCGACCGTCGTCCTCCAGGGCGAGGACGTCGCCGTCGGGATGGGGTCGAGCAAGAAGACGGCGGAGATGTCCGCTGCGCTCCAGGCCTGGACGCACCTGTCCGGGCGCGCCCCCGGAGCCTGACGCCGGTGCCGGAACTCCCCGAGGTCGAGGTCGTCCGCGCCGGCCTCGAACCCGCCGTCAGCGGTGCCCGGGTCCTCGCCGTCGCGGTCCTCGACGAGCGCGCCCTGACTCGCCACGACGGCCCCGGCGAGGACTTCGCCGAGCGGCTGACCGGCCGGACGATCCGGGCCGCAGTGCGACGGGGCAAGTTCCTGTGGTTCCCGTTGAGTGACGCTGACGCCGACGCGTCCCCGCACCACGAAGCCCTCGTCACCCACCTCGGGATGAGCGGTCAGGTCCTGCTGGGCAGGGGCCGCGAGGCCGCCAGGCACCGCCGCATCCGCATCGAGGTGCAGCCCGCGGGCACCGACCGCGACGGCGCCCCCGAACCCCCGGTCGAGCTCGAGTTCGTCGACCAGCGCACGTTCGGCTCCATGGCGATCGACCGGATGGTGCCGACGATCGACGGCGCTCCCGCCGGCTCCGCCGGGCACGTCGACGTCGAGCACCCGGACGCGGGGTGGCGCCGCCTCGTGCCGTTCCAGGTCTCGCACATCGCCAGGGACCCGCTCGACCCGGCCTTCGACGACGACCGCTTCATTGCCGCGGCCCGGAAGCGCTCGAGCGGCATCAAGCGGGTCCTGCTCGACCAGGGCGTGGTCAGCGGCATCGGGAACATCTACGCCGACGAGTCGCTCTGGGCCGCGAAGCTCCACTTCGACCGTCCCGCCGACCGGTTGCCGCGCGCGACGCTCCGCCTGCTGCTGGCCGAGGTCCGCGCCGTCCTCCGGCGTGCCCTCGAGGACGGCGGCACGAGCTTCGACGCGCAGTACGTCAACGTGAACGGGCAGTCCGGGTACTTCTCGCAGCGCCTCGCCGTCTACGGGCAGCAGGGCAAGCCGTGCCCCCGCTGTGGCACGACGATCGTGCGGGAGGCCTTCATGAACCGGTCGAGCCACCGCTGCCCCGTGTGCCAGCCCGCCCCACGGGTCCGCCTGCGTTAGCCTGCGGACACGCAGCGCGCGCGAGCAGCCCACCGGAGACCGCATGTACCTGAAGAGCCTGACCCTCAAGGGGTTCAAGTCCTTCGCGCAGCCGACGACCTTCGCGTTCGAGCCCGGCGTCACGTGCATCGTGGGCCCGAACGGCTCGGGCAAGTCGAACGTGGTCGACGCCCTCGCCTGGGTGATGGGGGAGCAGGGCGCGAAGACGCTCCGCGGCGGCAAGATGGAGGACGTCATCTTCGCCGGCACCTCGACGCGCGGTCCACTCGGTCGCGCGCAGGTCACGCTGACCATCGACAACGCCGACGGCCTGCTGCCCATCGACTACTCCGAGGTGACGATCTCCCGCACGCTGTTCCGGAACGGCGGCAGCGAGTACGCGATCAACGGCGACACCTGCCGACTGCTCGACGTGCAGGAGCTCCTGAGCGACACCGGACTCGGGCGGGAGATGCACGTCATCGTCGGCCAGGGGCAGCTCGACAAGGTGCTCCACGCGACCCCGGAGGACCGCCGCGGCTTCATCGAGGAGGCCGCCGGCATCCTCAAGCACCGTCGACGCAAGGAGAAGACGCTCCGCAAGCTCGACGCGATGCAGACGAACCTGACGCGCCTGTCCGACCTGGCCGGGGAGATCCGCCGGCAGCTCAAGCCACTCGGTCGGCAGGCCGAGGTCGCGCGCAAGGCCCAGTCGGTCGCGGCCGTCGCGCGGGACGCCAAGGCCCGCATCCTCGCCGACGACGTCGTGCGGCTCCGTCGCGAGCTGCACGAGCACCTCGAGGTCGAGACGGGTCGGAAGTCCGAGCGGGTCGTCCTCCAGGAGCGCCTCGAGCAGACCCGGCAACGCCAGCAGCACGTCGAGCAGAGCATGGTCGGTGACGACGTCGACCGCGCCCGGACCGTGGTGCACCGGCTGGAGAGCGTGCAGGAGCGGCTCCGTGGGCTCTCGATGCTCGCGAACCAGCGGCTGATGTTCCTCGCGCAGCAGGCCGAGGCGCCGCAGCAGGGGCCGACGGTCACACCCGAGCGCGTCGCCGGTGTCCGTGCCGAGGCCGACCGCCTCGAGGACCGGGCGCAGGCGATGCAGGGCGGCATGGTGGTCGCCGCCGAGACGGTCCGGGACGCCCGCGCCGCGCTCGACGCCCTCGACGAGCAGATCGCCGCCCAGGCCGCCGCGGTCGCGCAGCACGACCTCGAAGGACAGCGCCTCGCGAGCACGGTCGACGTCGCCCGGTCGCGGCGCGGTGCTGCCGTCGCCGACCGGGAGCGCCGGGAGCGGGCCCTCGCCGAGGCCGTCGCGCGCGCCGAGCAGGCCGCCGCCGTGCTCGAGGGCCTCGGCGCCGACCCGGGCGCCGCCGTGGACACCGGCGCGTTGGAGTCGGCGCTCACGACCGCCCGTGCCGGTCTCGAGGCCGCGCAGCACGACCGTGACACCAGCCGTGACCGCCTGCACGTCCTCGAGCGGGAGCGCGACGCACTGGACGCCCGCATCGCCGCGCTCGGCATGTCCATCGACGTGCGCGACGGCTCGCAGGCGCTCATCGACGCGGGCCGGGACGGGGTCGTCGGTCGACTCGCCGACCGCCTGACGGTCGAGCCGGGCGCCGAGGCCGCCATCGCGACCGCGCTCGACGGGCTCGCCGACGCGGTGCTCGCCGCCGACCGGCACGTCGCCCGCGACGCCGTCGCGTACGCGCGGGAGCAGGACATCGGTCGCATCGACGTCGTCGTGGCCGACGAACCCGGCGTCGGGTCCGCGCTGCCCGACGCGCTCCCGTCCGGGGTCCGTCGCGCGACCGACCTGGTCACGGGACCGCCCGCGCTCACCGCCGTGCTCGCCGACACCCTCGTCGCGCTGACCGACGACGTCGACCTGGAGGCCGTGCTCGCCGCCGCCCCGCGGTCGACGGTCGTGACGCGGTCCGGCGACCTCGTCCGGGCCGTCCGGGTGACCGGTGGCGGCGCTCGCACGACGTCCCGCATCGAGCTCACCGCCGACCGCGACGCGGCTGTGGCGCGACGAGCCGCGGTCGCGACGGACGCCGAGGAGGCGGCTGCGCGCCTCCAGGCCGCCCGCACCGCCGTCGAGGACGCGCGCCGCGCGACGGACGCGGCCGACCGGACGCTGCGCGCGCACACCGCCGCGCAGGCGGAGTACGACCGGTCGAGCGCCTCGACCCGGGCGCGGGCGGAGAACGCCGCGGCGGAGGTCGAGCGGTTACGCGCGGCCCTCGCCGAGACGGACGGAGCGGTCGAGGCGGCCGACGCCGTGCTCGCCGACGCCGAGGAGGCCCGACGCACCTTCGCGGGGGAGCCCGCGCCGACAGTGGACGCCTCCGCGCGAGCCGCGCTCCAGGACGCCGTCGAGGCCGCCCGGGCGACGGAGATCGAACAGCGCATCCAGCTCGAGACGGTGCGGGAGCGGGTCCGCTCCGAACGCCGGCGCGCCGACCAGCTGGAGCGCCAGCTCGAGGCCGAACGTGCCGCCGCTGAGGAGGCCGCTCGGCTGGCCGTCATCCGTCGGGCACAGATCGCGTCGGCGGAGGGTGTCCTCGCGGACCTGCCGGTCGTGCTCGGCGCGGTGGACCGGTCGCTCGCCGAGGCGCGGGTGCAGCTCGCGACGGAGGAGGCCGACCGCGCGAAGCGGAACACCGAGCTCCAGGTCATCCGGACCGAGGAGCGCACCCTGCGCGACCGGTTGCAGACCATCACCGACGGGGTGCACTCGCTCGAGATGGAGATCTACGAGAAGAAGCTGCACGTGTCGAGCACCCTCGACCGGGCGCAGAGCGAGCTCGGACTCGGCGAGGCCGTCCTGGTGGCGGAGTACGGGCCGCACGTGCCGGTCCCGGTGGACGTGCTCGTCGACCCGCGGGTGCTCGCGCGACGGCACCGGGTCGCGGCGCGGGCGGCCGCCGAGCACGCTGAGCAGGCCGGGCAGGCCGGGCTCGTCGGGCCCGAGCCCGTGTCGGGAGGCCCGGCCGCCGCCCGCC
>JASCOJ010000034.1 GCA_029959645.1 Microbacteriaceae bacterium PS02332
CCGGGGCCGCGCCGGGCGCCAGCGGCGCGGCCGCCGCGGCGCTCCGCGACGCGTCGGAACCGGCCGGCGTGGGCTCCGGCTGGCCGCCGGCGGACTCGACGCGGATGATCGGCTTGCCGACCTCGACGGTTTCCCCCTCGGCGACGAGCAGGCCCGTCACGGTGCCGGCGAACGGCGAGGGCAGCTCGACGAGCGACTTGGCGGTCTCGATCTCGACGAGCACCTGGTCGACCGCGATCTCGTCACCGGGGGCGACACGCCACTGGACGATCTCGGCTTCGGTCAGGCCCTCCCCCACGTCGGGCAGGGGGAATTCGGCGACGGACACGTCGGCTCCTTCGAGGGGTTGGTCGTGCGGGGCGTACGGGTCAGTAGGCGAGGGCGCGGTCCACGGCCTCGAGGACACGGTCGGCGTCCGGGAGGTGGTGGTGCTCGAGCTTCGACTGCGGGAACGGGATGTCGAACCCGGAGACCCGCAGCGGCGGTGCCTGCAGTGTGTAGAACGCGCGCTCGGCGACGGTCGCGGCGATCTCGCTGCCGACGCTGACGAACTGCGAGTCCTCCTGCGCCACCACGAGTCGACCGGTCTTGCGCACCGAGGCGAGCAGCGGCTCCCAGTCGATCGGGGAGATCGAGCGGAGATCGACGACCTCGCAGCTCGTGCCCTCCGCCTCGGCGATGTCCGCGGCCTGCATGAGCGTCGCGACCATCGCGCCGTGGCCGACGAGGGTGACCTCGGTGCCGGTGCGGGCGACTCGCGTCGTGTGCATCGGCACGTGGCCGTCGACGAGGTCGACCTGGCCCTTCGGCCAGTAGCGCGACTTCGGCTCCATGAACACGACCGGGTCCTTCGACGCGATCGCCTCCTGGATCATCCAGTAGGCGTCGTTCGGGGTGCTCGGGCTCACGACGCGGAGGCCCGGGGTGTGCGCGAAGTACGCCTCGGGGCTCTCCTGGTGGTGCTCGATCGCACCGATGTGGCCGCCGTAGGGGATCCGGATGACGATCGGCAGCGACATGTGCGCCGGCAGCCGGTTCGCCATCTTCGCCAGCTGCGAGGTGATCTGGTTGAACGCTGGCCAGACGAAGCCGTCGAACTGGATCTCGATGACCGGACGGTACCCGCGCAGGGCGAGACCGATCGCGGTGCCCACGATGCCGGACTCGGCGAGCGGGGTGTCCCGCACGCGGTCGGCACCGAAGCGCTCCTGCAGCCCCTCGGTGATGCGGAAGACGCCGCCGAGCCGGCCGATGTCCTCGCCCATGAGCAGGACCTTGTCGTCCGCCTCCATCGCCGCGGCGAGACCGGCGTTGAGCGCCTTGGCCATCGGGAGGGTGGGCGTCGGGTCGGCCGGGGCCTCGCCGGCGCCCGGGTGCGAGCGCAGCGTGTAGTCGACGAGCTGGTCGGTGGTGCTCATGCGTGGGCTCCTGCGTCCTGGCCGGCCTCGTAGTCGGTGAGCCAGGCGAGCTGCTCGTCGATGCGCGGGTGCGGTTCGCGGTAGACGTTCTCGAACATGGCGGCCATCGGCGGTGCCACGAGCGCGGAGGTCCGGGTGCGGATGTCGGCGGCGATCTGCTCGCCCTCGGCGTCGAACTCGGCGAACTGCGCGTCGGTCGCGCCGCGGCTGCGGAGGTACGCCTCGGATCGGGTGATCGGGTCGCGGGCGACCCACGAGGCGAGTTCGTCGTCGCCGCGGTAGCGCGTCGGGTCGTCGGAGCTCGTGTGCGCGCCGATCCGGTAGGTCTCGGCCTCGACGAACGCCGGGCCCTGCCCGCTGCGGGCGTGCTCGGTCGCGACCGCGCTCACCGCGTAGGAGGCGAGGACGTCGTTGCCGTCGACCTTGACGCTCGGGATGCCGAAGCCGCGGGGGCGGTCGACGAGCGGCGTCGGCGACTGCACCGACACCGGCACGGAGATCGCCCAGTGGTTGTTCTGCAGGAAGAAGACGACCGGGGCCTTGTGGGACGCGGCGAAGACGTACGCCTCGTTCACGTCGCCCTGGCTCGTGGCACCGTCGCCGAAGTAGACGATCGAGCACTCGTCGACCTCGGGGTCGCCGGTGCCGACGACGCCGTCGAGCGCCTGGCCCATCGCGTACCCGGTGGCGTGCAGGGTCTGTGCGCCGATGACGAGCGTGTAGACGTGCGTGTTGCCGCGGGCGTCCGGGTCCCAGTTGCCGTGGGCCTGGCCGCGGAACAGCGACACGATCTCCATCGGCTCGACACCGCGCTGCAGCACGACGGCGTGCTCGCGGTACGAGGGGAAGACGTGGTCCTGCGGGCGGAGGGCGAAGGCCGAACCGACCTGCGCCGCCTCCTGCCCGTGGCTCGGGGCCCACAGGCCGAGCTGGCCGGTGCGCTGCAGGTTCGCGGCGGCGTGGTCGAAGCGGCGGGTGAGCACCATCTGGCGGTGCATGGCGAGCAACGTCTCGTCGGGGAGGGCCTGCGCGACGGACGCGAACTCCGCGTTCTCGTCGGTCTCCACGAACCGCCCCTCGGTGTCGAGGAGCCGGACGGTGGTCGTCGCGGGAGCCGCGGCGTGGAAGGACATGCGGGTCAGCGTAGCGGGACGGTCGGGGCCGCCGATGTGCGACCCCCGACAAGTGAACGGGCGGTTTCGAGGAGCATGTCGACAGCCTCGTGCTCGCCGATCGAGATGCGGATGCCCTCCGGCGCGAAGGCCCGGACGATGATGCCGGCGCGCTCGAAGGCCTCGGCCGCGACCGCCGTGTCCTCGCCCGTCGGGAGCCAGACGAAGTTGCCCTGCGCCTCCGGCACCGACCAGCCCTGCTCGAGCAGCCCCGCGCGGATGCGGTCGCGGCGCTCGGCGAGCTGGGCGACCCGGTCGAGCAGCTCGGCCTCGTGCTCCAGGCTGGCCAGCGCGGCCGCCTGGCCCTGCGCGGTCACGGACAGCGGGATGGCGCACGCGCGCACCGCGTCGAGGACGTATGCCGGTCCGAGTGCGTACCCGACCCGGAGGCCCGCGAGGCCGTACGCCTTCGAGAACGTCCGGAGCACGACGAGGTTCGGGTACCGCTCGAGCAGGGCGGGGCCCCGGACGGCGTCGGGGTCGGTGACGAACTCGGCGTACGCCTCGTCGAGGACGACGAGCACGGTCGCCGGCACGCGGGCCATGAAGGCGGCGAACTCGGCACCGGTCACGACCGCGCCGGTCGGGTTGTTCGGCGAGCAGACGATGACCATGCGCGTCCGCTCCCCCACCGCGTCGGCCATGGCGTCGAGGTCGTGCCCGCCGTCGGCACGGTTCGGCACCTGCACGCTCGTCGCACCGGCCACCGTGACGACGCCGGGGTAGGCCTCGAAGGACCGCCAGGCGTAGACGACCTCGTCGCCCGGGGCGCAGGTCGCCTTCGCCAGCTCGTGCAGGATCGCGACGCTGCCCGGGGCCACGTGCACCTCGTCGACGGTCGTGCCGAACCGCTCCGCCAGCACCGCACGCACCGCGAGGGCGCTGGCGTCCGGGTACCGGTTGTACGCGGTGTGGGCCTGCACCGCCTCGACGACGCCGGGCAGCGGCGGGAAGGGGTTCTCGTTGCTCGAGAGCTTGTAGGCGTCGGGCGCCGCCTGCCGTCCCTGCTTGTAGGCGGGGAGGACGGCTATCTCGGGCCGGATGTGCACGGGCTGGTCGGTCACCCCCTCAGGGTACCGGCGAGCACCGATGTGCCGGAGGCAGGATGGTGGCATGCGCTTCCTCGTCCGGCTCGTGATCAACGCGGTCGCCCTCTGGTTGACCACCCTCCTCGTCTCCGGGGTCGCCGTCCATGCCTTCGGCAGCGGTGGCACGGTCGAGACGGTCCTGACCTACCTGCTCGTCGCGTTCGTCTTCGGGCTCGTGAACGCCGTCATCGGCACGGTGATCCGGGTCGTGGCCTTCCCCCTGTACGTCCTGACGCTCGGGCTCGTGTCGCTCGTCGTCAACGCGGTCCTGCTGCTCATCGTCGCGGGCATCTCGACCGGACTCGGCTTCGGGCTCGACGTCCGGTCGTTCGGGTGGGGCGTCGTCGGGGCGTTCGTCCTGGCTGTCCTCGGCTGGCTGATCGGGCTCGTCGTGCGGCCGGTGCTCGGCGGCCGCGGCCGCGCCTGAGGACCGGACCCGTCGTCCGCCGCACCCGTGTGACGGGCGCACGCCGGGCCTCCAGACCGGACGCGGAGGCCGCACCGGTCTCGCGGACAGCCGATCCCCTGCGCCATGATGAGCACATGACCCTGGACGCCGGAGCCACGTCGCCGTTCCGCGTGTCCTTCGTCTGCAGCGGCAACATCTGCCGCTCCCCGATGGCCGCGATCGTCTTCGCGCAGCAGGCCGCCGACGCCGGCATGGCCGACCGCTTCGTCGTCGAGTCCGCCGGCACCGGCGACTGGCACGTCGGGGAACCCGCCGACGAGCGGACGATCGCCGCGCTCGCAGCGCGCGGATACGATGGCAGCAGGCATCGCGCCCGTCAGTTCGACCCGGACCGGTTCCCGGACCTCGACCTGGTGGTCGCACTCGACCGCTCCCACGAACGCATCCTGCGCTCGTGGGCCCCGACCATGGACGACGCCGCCAAGGTGACGCTCCTGTTGCGGTACGACGACGCCTGGCCTCAGCAGGCCGACGTGCCGGACCCGTACTACGCGGACCGACACGAGTTCGACCGGGTGCTCAGCACGGTGGAACGGGCCTGCGGAGCGCTCTTCCACCAGCTCGAGCCGGCCGTTCGTCAGGGAGCCCCATGACCCCCCTTCCCCCGCAGCCGATCAGCCCCCTCGACGGGCGCTACTACCCGATCGTGCACACGGTGGGCGAGCACCTCTCCGAGGCGGGGCTCAACCGCGCCCGCATCCGGGTCGAGGTGGAGTGGCTCGTGTTCCTCACGGACCACGCGATGTTCACGACCTCGCCGCTGTCCGTCGACGACAAGGCCGCCCTGCGCGCGATCGTCGACGACTTCGGCCAGACCCAGATCGCCGAGCTCGCGGAGATCGAGGCGACGACCCGGCACGACGTCAAGGCCGTCGAGTACCTCGTCCGCCGACGCCTCAGCGACCTCGGGCTCGACGCGATCGCCGAGCTGACGCACTTCGCCGCGACGAGCGAGGACGTCAACAACCTGTCGTACGCACTCACCGTGCGGGACGCCGTCGAGCAGGTCTGGATGCCGTCCGCCCGCGCGGTCGTCGAACGCCTCCGCGAGCTCGCGACGAGCCTGCGCGCGGTGCCGATGCTGTCGCACACGCACGGACAGCCCGCGACCCCGAGCACGCTCGGCAAGGAGATCGCGGTCGTGGTCTACCGGGTCGAGCGCGTCCTGTCGCAGATCGAGCGCGGCGAGTACCTCGGCAAGTTCTCCGGCGCGACCGGCACGTTCTCGGCCCACCTCGCCGCGGACCCCGAGGCCGACTGGCCGGCGCTGTCCCGCGAGTTCGTCGAGGGCCTCGGCCTGACCTGGAACCCGCTGACGACGCAGATCGAGTCGCACGACTGGCAGGCCGAGCTGTACGACCGCATGCGGCACGTCAACCGGATCCTCCACAACCTCGCGACCGACGTGTGGACCTACATCTCGATGGGGTACTTCACGCAGATCCCGGTCGCGGGCGCCACCGGCTCGTCGACGATGCCGCACAAGATCAACCCGATCCGGTTCGAGAACGCCGAGGCGAACCTCGAGATCTCGTCGGCGCTGTTCTCGACGCTGTCCGAGACCCTCGTGACGTCGCGCCTGCAGCGGGACCTCACCGACTCCACCACGCAGCGGAACATCGGCGTCGCGTTCGGCCACTCGTTGCTCGCGCTCGACAACCTGCGCCGCGGGCTCGGTGAGATCGCGGTGAACGAGACCCGGCTCGCCGAGGACCTCGACCGCAACTGGGAGGTGCTCGCCGAGGCGATCCAGACGGTGATCCGCGCCGAGGTCACCGCCGGGCAGTCCGACATCGAGGACCCGTACGCGATGCTCAAGGAGCTCACCCGCGGCAAGCGCATCGGGCGTGCCGAGCTGGTCGCGTTCGTGAACGGGCTCGACATCTCGGACGGCGCGAAGGCCCGGTTGACGAACCTGACGCCGGCGACCTACACGGGGCTGGCGGACGAGCTCGTGGACCACCTCGACGTCTGAGGCTTCCCGGTCCCTCAGCTGACTGCTACGGTGACGACACTGAGTACCACTCAGGACGGGGGCGTCGCAGCGGCTGCATCCCGTTCCCCCTGACCGGATGGACCTCATCACCGTGCTCCGCTCCCGCATCACCGCGGCCGCCGTCGGCGTCTCCGTGCTCGGCGTCACCGCCGCGCTCGTCCCCACCGTCTCGAACGCCGCGGACGACACCGTCGTCGCCGCCACCCCGCACGTCACCTGGGCGGACAGCGCCGCCGACTTCACGCGCATCGACCTCGACGCCGAGCGTCCCGTCATCCCGGCGGGCTGGTCCTGGTTCGGGCTCGACGCCACGGCCGGCCAGGCCGAGGACGCCGACTCGCTCGACGACGTCGCGACCTTCGGCGCCGACGGCATCAGCGCCAAGCCGGACACCGCGGTGTACCTGCTGCACGGCTTCACCGACACCGTGACGCCCACCGAGTTGCCCGCCGTCGTCGAGGGTGCCCGCTCGGCAGCGGGCGAGAGCACCGTCGTCGGCCTCCTCGTCGCGGACGCGTCCGACCCGAAGACCGTCGTCACCACGGCCTACGCCGAGGCCGGCCTCACCGGGGACGACACCACGTGGGCGTACGAGGACGACGGCTCGGAGTCCACCGCGGACCTCGCGACCGACCTCGCGGGCGACGACCGCGTCGTGTTCGGTTACGTCGTCGGCCTCGCCGGTGCGCAGTCCGACACCGCGGAGCCCGAGCCCACCGCCACCCCGACGGCCACGCCGACCGCTGGCCCGACGGCCACGCCGACCGGTGCCCCGACGGCGACGCCGACCGCGCCGACCAGCGACTCGCTCGAGCGCTTCCTGCCGACCGAGGCGGCCGCGGCCGCTCCGAGCGCCCGCGTGGTGCGAGCCGCCGTCGCGCCGTCCGACACCGGCATCGCCAGCCTGCGCATCGACGACACCACGTCGTACTTCACGCCGCAGCCGACCGCCGCGGTCGCACTCGCGGCCCGTTCGCTGACCGTCGCCCAGGCCACGACCACGGGCTTCCGGCTCACCGGCTCCGGCTTCGCGCCCGGTGAGACCGTCTCGGTCGGCCTCGCGCAGGGGCAGTCCGCCGTCGAGCTCCCCGGCACGCTCCTCGCGGACGCCGACGGGAACGTCGCCGGCACCGTCGTCCTCCCCGCCGCCACCACCGCGGGTGACCGGTCGCTGGTCCTCGTGGGCGCCTCCTCGGGCCAGCGTGCCGCAGTGGGCATCACGGTGACGGCCGACCCGTCCGCCGTCGCCCCGGTCGCGACCCCGGTCACCGGTCGGGCGACCTTCACGGGCTGACCTTGCCGTTCCTCCCGACCGAGCCACGGCGGCGCGCGCCCCTGGTCGCCGCCGCCGTGGCCGTCGTGTGCGCGGGGGTCGTCGCCGTCGCGCTGACCAGCGGGATGTCGACCGGCGCCCCGGCTCCGACACGCGCCGCGGCCGTCAGCGCACCGGCCGCTCCGACCGCCACCCGCACACCGACACCGGCTGCGTCACCGCGGGCCGAGGACGCCGTCGACGCGCCTGCCTCCACGACCGTGGCGGCGGCGACGGGCCGCACGGTCCCGGTCAGCAGCACCCCCGGCGGGAAGGCCACCGAACAGCTGGCGAACCCGCAGGCCTCCGGCGCGCCCCTGGTGTTCCGGGTCACCGACCAGCGTGACGGCTGGGTGCAGGTCCAGCTCGCGCGACGCCCGAACGGGAGCACCGGCTGGGTGCCGGCCGCCTCCGTGAAGACCTCCACGACACCGTTCGCGATCGTCGTCACCGAGTCCACGAACACGCTCGACCTGTACCAGGCCGGCAGGGTGGTGGACTCCTACCCGGTCGCGACGGGCACGGGCGGCACCCCGACGCCGACCGGCCGGTTCGCCCTGACCGAGTTGCTCGCACCGACCAACGACGGCTACGGCCCGTACGCGTACGGCACGACCGCGTTCTCGGACGTGCTCAACTCCTTCGGCGGCGGCCCGGGCCAGATCGGCCTGCACGGCACCGACGACGCCTCGAGCATCGGCACGGACGCCTCGCACGGCTGCGTCCGGATGCGGAACGCCGACATCACGGCACTCGCCGAGCGGCTGCCGCTCGGCACCCCGTTCCAGGTGCGCTGAGTCCGCCGGCGCGGATGCGGCACCGCCTCAGGTGGTGACGGCCGTCGCCTCGGCGACGAGGGCCTCCAGGACCGTGCGCACCGCGGGCCGGACCGCACGGTCGGGGCGGGCGAGCGCCTCGATGCGCCGCCCCGCGCGCACGTCCGCGAGGGTCGCCATCCGGAACCGGCCCGGGGCCCGCGTCCGTGACGTGTAGCGCGGCACCAGGGCGATACCGTGCCCGGCGGCGACGAGGGCCTCGATCACCGGCAGGTGGATCGTCCGGTACGCGACCTCCGGCGGCGCGTCCGAGGCATCGGCGATCGCAATGAGCACGCGGTCGATCGGGTAGGCCGCGGGGACACCGATCCAGGTCTCGCCGACCACGTCCTCGATGCCGATGCGGTCCCGGTCCGCGAGCGGGTGGTCGAGCGGCAGGGCGACGTCGAGCGGCTCGCGGAGCAGGGGGACGGTCTCCACCGCGGCCCGGTCGGCCGGGAGCGCCCCGTCCGGTCGGTGCCCGACCACGACGTCGTGGTCCGCGGTGAGGGGTGCGAAGCCCTCCTGGTCGACGTCGACGTCGGAGAGCACGAGGTCGATCTCCGGGTGCGCTCGCATCCGGGTGAGCAGGCCGGGCAGGAGCAGCTCGGCCGCCGAGGGGAACACCGCCAGGTCGACGGTGCCGCCGGCACCGCCGAGGTGGTCGTCCCAGGCGGCGTCGACCGCGGCGAGCGCGGTGGCGACCCCGCCGGCGAGCCCGGCGAGGACCCGCCCGGACTCGGTCAGCCGCACCCCGCGGCCGACGCGCTCCACGAGCGGCACCCCGGCCTGGCGCTGGAGCGTGCGCAGCTGCTGCGAGACCGCGCTCGGGGTGCGGTGGGTGGCGGCGGCGACGGCCGTGACGCTGCCGCGCTCGGCGAGTTCCCGGAGGACGGACAGCAGGGCCACGTCGAAGTCGACCATGCAGGGACCCTACAGCGTCGATGTCGGAACCTCCGCTGGTGCTACCGCGTCGGGTGCGGGACGATCGGCGTGTGCTCATCCGCGACCGTCTCCTCGCCCTCGTCGTCGCCGTCGTGTGGGGCCTCAACTTCCCGGCGACGGCGATCGCGCTCGAGCACTACCCGCCGTTCCTCCTGGCCGCCGTGCGGTTCACCCTCCTGGCGGTGCCGACGGTGTTCCTCGTGCCGCGGCCGAAGGTCCCGTTCCGGTGGATCCTGCTCGTCGGCGCGACGCTCGGCGTGCTGCAGTTCGCGTTCCTCTACCTGGGGATGGCCGCCGGGATGCCGTCCGGTCTCGCCTCGCTCGTGGTCCAGGCGGCGGCGCCGTTCACGGTCGTGCTGGCGGGTGCGCTGCTCCGGGAACGCCTGACCGGACGGCAGGTCCTCGGCGTGACCGTGGCGGTCGCCGCGCTCGGGGTCATCGCCGTGCACCGGGCGCAGACCGCGGCGCTGCTGCCGGTGGTCCTCGTGCTCTGCGGTGCGCTCGGGTGGGCGTTCGGGAACGTGGCGACGCGGCGGACGGGGCCGGTGAACCCGCTGCACCTGACGCTGTGGTGGGCCGTCGTGCCGCCGGTGCCGATGGCGGTGCTGTCCCTCGTCGTCGAGGGTCCGGACCGGATCGGGCAGGCGCTCGGCACCGCGTTCACCCTGGCGGCGCTGCCGGCGGACCTCGGCGTGCTCTACATCGTCGTCGGCGCGAGCCTGGTCGGGTACGGCATATGGTCACGCCTCATGGGCAAGTACCCGTCGAGCACCGTGGCGCCGTTCTCGATGCTCGTCCCGGTCGTCGGGGTCCTCGCGTCGTGGGTGGCGTTCGGCGAGGTGCCGGACGCGGTGGAGGCCGTGGCCGGTGCCGTCGTGGTGGCTGCGGTGCTCTGGTCGTCGCGTCCCGCGCGGGTGGGCGGCGGTGCCGTCGCCGCCACCGCGGCCGTCAGCCCCGGTGCTGCCGACGTTCCGCGATGATCGTCGCGAGGGCACCGCGCAGGTGCGGGTACCGGAACTCGTAGCCGGCCTGCGTCAGCCGGGTCGGCACCACCCATCGGCTCTTCAGCACGAGCTCGGTCTCGGTCTGGATCGCGAACGACCCGAGCTCGAGCATCCACCGCCGGGTCGTCAGGCCGAACCGGCGCCCGACGGCGTCCCGGATCGTGGCCATCACGGTGCGGTTGTCCGACGGGTTCGGGCTCGAGACGTTCACCGGGCCGTCGAGGTCGTCGGTGTCCCGGATGAACCGGATCGACCCCAGCACGTCCTCGATGTGCACCCAGCTGAACTTCTGCCGCCCGCGGGTGTGCCGGTCGGCGTGGTACGTCCCGGCCGCGAGACGCGCTCGGGTCGCGAACCAGGGCCCGTCGACCTGCGGGCCGCCGAGGCCGGCCTGCGCGAGCCGGAGCAGCGGCACGAGGGCGCTGCCGTCCCCGAGGACGATGGCCATCCGCAACGCCACGCGTCGGGTGCCGGGCAGGTCGCCGGCGAACAGGGCGTCCTCCCACGCGCGGGCGACGCCGACCGAGAAGCCCTCGCCGAGTTCACCGGTCTCCTCGTCCTGCGGCCGGTCGTCGGCGTGCCGGTAGATCGTCGCGGTCGAGGCGTTCACCCACAGCGGCGGCGGGTGCTCGGCCGAGCGGATCGCCTCGGCGAGCTCGAGGGTGGTGTCGACGCGGGAGCGCACGATCTCCGCCCGGTTGCGTCGCCAGTACCGGCAGTTCACGCTCTTGCCCGCCATGTTCACGACGAGGTCGGCGCCGTCGACGAGTTCGCGGATCCGGAGGGTGTTGCCCCAGACCGCGTCGCCCGTGCGGCCGATCGTCGCGACCTGGTACCCCTCGGCCCGGAACGCGTCCTGCAGGTACCGGCCGACGAAGCCGCTCGCCCCCGCCACGACCACGCGTCGCCGCTGTTCACCCATGCTGCCCTCCGGCATGCTGTCCTCCCGGTCCCGGTCCTCCGTCATCGGGCACGACGGCGTACCGGAACGCCCCCTCGTACCGGTACAGCGTGCCGACCAGCGGCGCGCTGAGCACCAGGGACACGCGCTGCACGTCGGCATCGTCATCGAATCGTTCCGTGAGCGTCACCCGCGGCGCGACGACGGACGGGAGGCTCCACCCCCGACCCAGGGCGCGCACGGTCACGCGCGTGGAGACCAGGCGGAGGGCCCCGGCGTCCGGTCCCGTCGTCAGGACCGCCACCGCGAGCAGCGCGCTGAGCCGGCCGCGGCGGCCGAGGTGGTCGACGAGGCCCTCCGGCTCGGCGGTGATGGCGTCGATCATCGTGCGGTCGCCGGAGGCGAAGTGGAAGGTGCGGCGCGCGCGGACGGCCACGTGACCTGCGTCGCCGGAAGGAGGCCGGGCCTCCCGTCCGGTGCGCGCGCCGCGGCCGACGCGCACCGGCCGGTTCTCGACCGTGAACGCGACGTCGTGCTCCCAGACCGGGAACATGACGGCGTCCCACGCGAAGACGGCGAGGACCGGCCAGACCCAGCGGCGAGGCGTGCCGACGACGGAGAACACGCCCTCGCCCCGGCCGACGTGTCCCGGCGGGACGGGGCCGAAGTAGGCGCGGAGGCGCGGGTGCAGGCCCGCGAGCACCCCGGGCGGGGTGCTCAGCTCGTAGGGCGACCGGCTCACGCTCCCGATCCTGGCACGGCGTCGGACCGGGCTCCTACGATGGCGGCATGGGACACGACCACGGGCACACGCACGGGCACGCGTCCGAGCGGGCGCTGCTCGTGGCGTTCTGCATCTCGGCGGGCATCCTGCTGGCCGAGGTCGTCGGTGCCGTCCTGACCGGGTCGCTCGCGCTCCTCGTCGACGCCGGGCACATGGTCGTCGACACCGGGGGGCTCGGCATCGGCCTCGTCGCGACCCGACTCGCCCGCCGGACGCCCACCGCACGGCGCACCTGGGGGTACCAGCGCGCCGAGGTGCTCGGGGCGACCGCGCAGGCGGCGATCCTGCTCGCGGTCGGCGTGTACGTCGTGATCTCGGCCGTACAGCGGTTGTTCGTGCCGGAGGACGTCGCGGCCGGCCCGCTCCTCGTGTTCGGCGTCGTGGGGCTCGTCGGCAACCTCGTCGCCTACGCCGTGCTGCTGCGCGCGTCGGGCGTCGGCTTCACGTCGCGGGCGGCGCGGCTCGAGGTGCTCAACGACACGCTCGGCTCGGTTGCGGTCATCGTCGCGGCCGTCGTCCTCGCCCTGACGGGCTGGGAGCGCGCGGACTCGGTCGCGGCCCTCCTGATCGGTGTGCTCATCATCCCGCGCGCGGTCCGGTTGCTCCGTGAGACCGCCGACGTGCTGCTCGAGGCGACGCCCCGCGGCCTCGACCTCGACGCCGTCCGTGGTCACATGCTCGAGCTCGACCACGTCATCGCGGTGCACGACCTGCACGCCACCCTCGTCGCGACCGGGGTGCCGAACCTCACCGCCCACGTGGTGGTCGACGACCACTGCTTCACGACGTCGCACGCGCCGCGGATCCTCGACGAACTGCAGCGGTGCGTGGCCGAGCACTTCGACGTGCCGGTCGAGCACTCGACGTTCCAGCTCGAGCCCGCATCGCACCGGCGGCACGAACACGACGTGCACGCCTGAACCCCCGCGTGGGTGTTCCCCGTCAGCAGGCGGTGTCGTCGGAGGGGTAGGCGGTGATGACGCGCATGGTCGTCGCCGAGACGATGACGGTGGCGTACCCGTCCGGGCTCGGGGTGCTGCCGTCGTCGAAGCGGACCGGTGCCGCGTAACAGACCTTGCCGTCGCCGACGTCGACCGGGAACCCCGGCTGCGGGTCGGTGAGCACGGCCTGCACGGCGGTGAGCATCGCGTCGTCCCAGTCCCGGTCGGTGTGGCCGCGGAGGACGTCCTGCCAGTCGGCGGTGTGGCGGACGCGGATGTGGTCGTAGCCCTGCGCGCTCGTGCCGCACTGCAGGACGACGCTGCCGAGCGCCTCGGTGTCGTACCGCTGCACGGCGGCACGCGGGTCCGACGAGCACCGGTCGAGCAGGTCCGCGCCGGGCAGGTCGGGACCGCTGCGGTCGATGACGACGACACCGCTGTCGGTCGAGGTCGTCGCGGAGGCCACCACCGGGCGCACCGGCTCGGCCCCGCCGTCGAGGTGGTCCGTGACGAAGAAGCCGCCGATGACGACCGCGGCCGCTGCGACGACCAGCGCGGTCACCGTCGACCGCTGTCGTCTCCTGGGCATGCCTTCAGTATGGCGGAGCGGGGGCATCGAGCGTTCGGCGACGTCACGGCCGCCGGACCCGCCGCGGTGAGGCGGACCCGTCGCGGGTCAGGCGGGGCCGCCGCGGGTCAGGCGCGGGCGGCCAGCCGGGTGCCCGCGACCACGGCCAGCACGGCGACGACGACGACGTACCCGATGAGCACCGGGAGCGTCGGCACCACCAGGAGTGCGGCACCGACCGCCACCACCGGCACGGTCAGGCCGGCGTAGGCGATGAGGAAGGTGGCCGCGAGGACCCCGCCACGCTGGGACGGCCCCACGAGTGCGCCGGCGCTGCCGATGCTGGCGCGGAACAGCAGGCCCACCCCGGCTCCGGCGACGACACCGCCCCCGATGAACCCGCCGACCTGGAGCACCACGGCGGAGACGGCCAGCACGGCCAGGCCACCGACGAGCAGCACCATGCCGAGCCGGATCTGCGTGCGCTGGGCGAGCCGGGCGAACACGACCTGCGAAAGGGCGCTCGCGGCGAAGACGCCGAAGGTCGTCGCGCCGGCCGCCAGCCGGTCCGTCACGTGGAACGTCGTGCCGAGGAACGTGGGGGCGACCGAGGTGAAGAGGCCCTGGACGGCGAGCGCCGCGAACGCAGCGGTGCCCGCGGTCCAGAACGCACCGGCCTTGCCCGCCGGGGCCTGGAGGCGCTGCGGGTGGTACGGGACCGGCTCGCTCGGACGGTCGACCGTCTCCGGGACCGCCAGCACCAGGACGAACGCGATCACGAGCGCCACGAGGAACACCTCGTACGGCACCATGAGCGGCTGGCCGACGAACTCGGCGAGCGCTCCCCCGATGAGGGCGCCGAGCGACAGCCCACCGAGGTTGACCACCCCGGCGGCCACGCTCGCGGTCTTCGCCGATCCTTCGTCGCCCGTGGCCCGCACGCGGAGCTCGCCGAGGTGGGCGGTCGCCGTCGCGGTGAGGGTGCCGACGCCGAGGCCCGTGACGAGCCGCGCGACGAGCAACCCCGCGACGTCGTTCCAGACGAGGAAGACCACCGCGGCGACGAGCTCGAGGGCGATCGACACGAGGATGAGCGGCCGACGGCCGTGCACGTCGCTGAGGTGCCCGGCGAGCCACAGCGACCCGACGACCCCGACGCCGTACGCGGCGAAGACGATCGTCGTGGTGAACGTCGGGAAGCCGTCGCGCTGCTGGTAGATCACGTACAGGGGCGCGGGCACGGTGGCGAACGCCATCACGGCCGTGAACGCGAAGGCCACCGCCCAGAAGCCGAACCCGTGCCGACGGCGGGTGTGGGCCCGGCGCCCGCGCGGTGCCGGCGCGGTCGCGCTCGGCCGCTCGTCGACGGTGGGGGTACTGGCGGTGGTGGTCATGTCCCGATGGTCCTCCGCACCCGTCATCGGGTCAAACGGATGTTCTTGATCATCGGTATCGATCTGGTCGATGATGAGTCGATGGAGACCCGCCTGCTCGAGCAGTTCGTCACCGTCGCCACTGAGGGCAGCGTCACCCGGGCGGCCGAACGGCTCTGGGCCGCGCAGTCGACGGTGTCCGCGGGCATCGCCTCCCTCGAGCGCAGCCTCGGCGTCCGGTTGTTCGACCGCACCGGCCGCCACCTGGTGCTGACGACCGCCGGCGAGGACCTCCTCCCCCACGCCCGTGCGGTACTCGAGTCCCTCGACCGGATGCGGGACCTCGCGACCGCGGACGACGCCGACCTCCGCGGCCGGGTACGGCTGGGGATCTTCACGAGCATGGACGTCGTCGACCTGACGGCGGTGCTGCGGACGTTCCGGCAGCGACACCCGCTCGTCGCGGTCGAGCTCATGACCTCGCCGACGGGCACCACCGGCCTGGTCCAGGACCTCGTCACCGGGCGGCTCGACCTCGCGTACTCGGGCCTCCCGGCCACGCCCGGCGGCATCGTCGTGGAGCCGCTCCGTGAACTCCCCTTCCGGGTGTTCCTCGCACCCGACCACCCGTTCGCCGGTCGCACCTCGGTGTCCCTGGCCGAGCTGGCGGACGAACCGTTCGTGGACACCGCGCACGGCTTCGGGAACCGCATGATCCTCGACGGCGTCCTCGAACGGCTCGGCATCCGACGCCGCATCGTCGCGGAGATGAACGACATGCCCGCCGTGGTCCGGTACGCATCCGCCGGGATCGGCGTGGGCGTCGTCCCCGACCCGGGCGTGCGGCACGACGGCGTGGTCCTGGACCTCGAGGACACGGTCGCACCGCTGCGGATCGGGCTCGCGATGCGCCGGGACCCCGCGCCGAACCGGCCGACCCTGGCCCTGGCTCGGGACATCGTCGCCGCGCGCCGACAGGCCGACGGGCTCGCCGACGCCACCACCTGACCGGTCACCGGCGCCGCGGGAGCGGTGGGCAGCGCGGCAGGAGCGGTGGGCAGCGCCGCTGGGGCGGCGGGCAGCGCCGCGGGAGCGGTGGGCAGCGCCCCGGTCGTGCGGCTCAGCCCCGGAGCAGGTCGGCGATGCCCTCCACCGAGCGGCGGGCCCGGGCGGTGTTCGACAGCACCCCGGCACCGACGATGCCGAGCCCGATGCCCACCACGATCCACCACATCGGGTGCGTCGCGACGCCGAACCCGGCGCCGACCGTGGCGACCGCACTCGCACCCGTGACCGTGCCGGCGAGGGCGACACCGAGGGACACCCCGGTCTGCCGGCTCGTGGAGGCGACGGCCGCCGCTGACCCGGACTGCGCTCGTGGCATGCCGGAGACGGCGGTGTTCGTGATCGGTGCGTTCACCATGCCGAACCCGAAGCCGAACAGGACGAAGGCGACGACGAGCACCCCCATCGGCGTGTGCGCGTCGATGGTCGTGAGGACGGCACCGCCCGCGGCGATCCCGATCCCCGCGAGGACGAGCGGGGTCCGCGTGCCGACCGAGCCGACGAGTCGGCCGGAGAGCGGCGACACGAGCATGGTGGCGAGGGCGGCGGGCAGCGTCCACAGGCCGGCCTCGAACGGCGACATGCCCCGGACCTCCTGCAGGTACAGCGCGCTGAGGAACAGGAACGCTCCGTTCGCGCCGAACGCGGCGACCGCCGTCACCACCGCGGACGAGAACGGGATGCTGCGGAAGAAGCGGACGTCGACGAGTGGTTCGGTGCGCCGGCGTTCGACCGCGACGAAGACGACCACCGCGGCCGCGGCGGCGACGAACAGCCCGAGGGTCGCCGGGGACGACCACCCGAGACGCGGGCCCTCGATCAGGCCGCCCACGAGCGTCGCGAGCAGCACGATGACGAGCACCTGCCCGAGCGGGTCGAGCCGGCGGGGCTTCGGGGACCGGGACTCCGGGACGAACAGGAAGGTGAGGACGACGGCGGCGATGCCGACCGGGATGTTGATCCAGAAGATCGCCCGCCAGCCGACCGTGTCCGTGAGGGCACCGCCGACGAGCGGTCCGAGACCCATCGAGACGCCGACCACGGCGCCCCAGACGCCGACGGCACGCGCCCGCTCCTTCGCGTCGTCGAAGGTCGCGGTGATGATGCTCATCGCCACCGGGTTCATCATCGATCCGCCGACGGCCTGCACCATGCGGAAGACGACGAGCCAGCCGACGCTCGGGGCTGTCGAACAGAGCAGGGACCCGACGGTGAACAGGCCCAGCCCGATCTGGAACGTCGTCCGGCGGCCGATCCGGTCGGCGGTCGACCCGGACAGCAGGAGCAGGCTGGCGAGCACCAGCGTGTAGGCGTCGATGGTCCACTGCAGGCCCGAGATCGAGCTGCCGAGCTCACGGCCGATGGACGGCAGCGCGACGTTGACCACGGTGGCGTCCATCGAGACGATGAACAGGCTCATGCAGCAGATCGCGAGGATCAGGTACCGGTGCCGGTACCGCGCGGGCAGCGCCGGATCGCCCTGGTCACGGTGCCGGGTCGGGGCGGGGCGCCGCGGTGGTGCCGTCCGCGTGCCGGTGGGCTCAGTGGAAGCCGTCGTCGTCTCCTCCGCTCGAGCGGTTGCCGCCGAGCATGTCGTTGTCGTCCTGGTCGCTGGTGGACGCGAGCTGGAGCATCGCCAGCACGACCACCACCACGATGAAGCCCACGCCGAAGAAGATGACCGAGAGCATGAACTCGCGGGTGGACATGAGCACCACGAGCCCGGTCACCACGGCGATCACCGCGGAGATGCCGAGCAGTTCGACCGGGCGCAGGCGGTCACGACGGCTGGGGGTGGTCATGCGTGTGGTGCTCCGTCCGGGGACACTGCCGGAGCAGCGGTCCCCCACTTGTGCGAGAAGCCGGCGATCAGGTGGAAGACCGCGGTGATGGCGAGGTAGGCGCCGAACAGCCCGACGAGGACGATCGAGGCGTCCAGCGTGCCCGTGACCTTCTCGACGCCGCCGAGCTGCTGGGAGTAGTCCGGCGGGGTCACGAGGAAGGCGATCGCCAGCAGGAGGGTGAGCCCGCCCACGGTGATCCAGTCGCGGGCGAACGGCGAGCGGTTCCGAGCTCGGAGTCCCTGGGCGAGTTCGAGTGCACCGGTCAGCACGGCGAAGGCCACGACGACGGTGATGAACGCCGGGAGGCCGGACCGGCTCAACACGATGCCCGCCACGCCCGCCACGACGGAGACGGCGGCCTGCACCGTCGCCGTGCGACGGGATCGGGGATCGGAACCGAGACGAGCGGCCCCGAAGGCGAGCACCGCGCCCTCGACGACGGCGAACACGCCGAACAGGAGCAGTCCGAACGTGGCCGCGTGGTTCGACGAGAACGTGATGACGAGGGCGATGACGGCGGCCGGCACCGCTCGGAGGACGGGGACCGGCCAGTACCGCGCGCGCTGCTCGGCGTCGTCCACGGTGTGGGACACGGGACCTCTCTCGGGCTGTCGGATCGTGTTCCGATCCTACCGCCGTCGCTCCGGGGAGCCGTCCGGGTGCTCGTCACCGCGCTGAGGATGCTCGAACCCCGTCCGCTCCGTCCTCCCGTCCGGGCTCCCGCCGACCGGTACCGGGCGGGGGCACGAGCCGAGTGGTGCGTGCCCCCGCCCGTCGTCTGGCGGAGCCGGCGGCTCAGCGTTCGCCGGTGTCCTCCTGGGTGCGCGTCGTGCGACGCCGCCTCCGGGCGAAGCAGAGGCCGGCGCCCGCGCCGACCAGCGCGACCGCTGCAGCGACCCCGGCGGCGAGGCCGCTGGTACCGGTGTAGGCGAGGGCGCCTCGGGCCGGCCGCGCGCCGTCCCGCGGCGTCGTGCCACCTGTCGCGCTCACGGGCGCGGGTGATGACGACGGCCGCGCCGTCCCGCCACCGCCGTCCGCTGGCTCGCCGCCGCCGTCGCGGTCACCGCCGGCGCCGCCACCATCAGTGTCACCGCCCCCGTCGGCACTGCCGTCGGCACCCGTCTCGTCGTCGCCGTCATCGTCGCCGTCGGCACGACCACCGCTGCCGTCGGCGTCTCCGCCGTCGGCACCCGCATCGTCATCGCCGACGGGGCCACCACCGTCGGCACTGCCGTCGGGCTCACCGGTGTCGGCACTGCCCGCGTGGTCACCGTCGGCGCCGCTGTCGGAGTCACTCCCGGCGCCGTCGGCACTGCCAGCGTGGTCACCGTCGGCGCCGCTGTCGGCACTGCCGTCCGGGTCATCGTCGGCGCCGCCACCGGTGTCACTGCCACCACCGTCGGCATCACCGTCGGTGGCAACGTGGTCGTTGCCGACCGAGTCACCACCGTCGGCGCTGCTGTCCGGGTCTCCACCTTCGGCACTGCTGTCGGCACTGCCATCGGGGTCATCGTCGGCGACGCCACCGGTGTCGCTCCCGCCGCCGTCGGCACCACCGCCGGCCTCGACGTCGGCGTTGCCGGCCGAGCCACCACCGTCGGCACTGCTGTCCTGGTCACCGTCGGCACTGCTGTCGGCACTGCTGTCGGCACTGCTGTCGGGGTCATCGTCGGCGACGCCACCGGTGACATCCCCACCGCCGTCGGCGTCACCGCCATCGGCACCAGCGTCCTCGTCACCGGCGGAGCCATCACCGTCAGCACTGCCGTCGTCGTCGCCATCGGTGCCCGCGGCACTCCCGTCCGCATCAGCGTCGTCGCCACCGGCGGGGTCACCACCGTCGGCACTGCTGTCGGCGCTGCCGTGGTCTGCGCCGCTCCCCCCGCCGTCGGAATCACCACCCTCGGCGTCGACGCCGGCCGCCCCGTCGGTACCGGCGCCCTGGTCGCCGTCGTCGCCACCGTCGGCGCTGCCGTCGGCATCGGAGTCCGAGTCGTCACCACCGCCCTCGTCGGCGTCACCACCGCCGTCGGGGTCACCATCGGGGTCGGACTCGCCGCCGCCGTCCGGGTCGCCGTCGCTGTCGCCCTCCCCCGGGTCCACGACCACGATCGGCACCGCCGGCGACTCGTCCCCGCCGTCCGGGTCGGTGGGTGACGTCGCGGTCGCCACGTTCAGGATGTCCGAGCCGTCGCCCCGGTACTCCGGGTCGAGCCGCGCACGGAACCGGAACGCCCGCTCGGCACCCGGCGCGATCGAGTCCGTCGAACGGCACGTCACGTGCTGCCCGTCCGCCGCGCAGTCGTCGTCCGACCCGACGAAGGCCAGCTGCCCGGGGAGTTCGTCCACCGCCCCGACCGCGGCTGCGGAGGACGGCCCGCGATTGCGCGCGGTCACGGTGTACTCGACCTCGTCGCCGGGTGCGACGGCGTCCGGCGAGACGGACTTCCCGGTCTCGACCTGTGCGATCGCGGTGACCGGGGCCGAGGCGCGCGAGACGTTGTCCGTCGGCACGGTGTCCGACAGGCCGGGCGCGGCCGCGATGGTCGCCTCGCTCGCGATCTGCCCCGTCGTCCCCGGGTCGAGCGTGCCCTCGACCGTGACCGTCACCGTGCCGTCGCGGGGCAGACCCAGTGCCGTCGACACGTCCCCGCTGCCGGCCGCGGTCGCACAGGTCGACGAGGCGTCCACGCCGGCGCAGGTCCACGTCACGTCGTGCAGGGCATCCGGGACGTCGACGGTCAGGGCGCTCGGGTCCGAGGCGTTGCGCCCGACGTTCGTCGCCGTCACCGTGTACCGGACGTGATCGCCGGCGATGACCGGTGGCATGTCGTGCTCGACCCGCAGGTCGGCCGGCTGCGCCACCGTCAGGTCGTCGATCTCGTGCACGCTGCGGTGTGACCCGGTCGCTCCCGTGAACCCGAGCCGGAGCGTGGGCGGCAGGGGAGCCTGACCGTCGCCGTGGATCGGCACCCGGTCGAGCACGGTCGTCATCCCGCCCGCGGTCTGCATCCGCACCGTCAGCGTCAGACCGCCGTCCTCCGGCTGCAGGGTCACGCGCACCGTGCGGGTCGCGGCGCTCCCGGTCGCCACCCCGCCCGGGACGACCGCGTTGTCGACGAAGCGGTACCCGGTGAGGCCGTTCCCGGAACCGCGGATCGCCACCGAGTCCGGCGTCCGACCCGGCCCGCTCCCGTTGATGGGCAGCGAGAAGTTGCCGTACTGGTCGATCGCGACGCCGGCGAACGCGCCGGGCAGCCCGTCGAGGGAGCACGGCCCGTCGCCCTCGGTCTCCCGGTAGCGGCACGCGTAGCCGAGCCCTGCGCCGTAGGCGCCGACGCCCGGCGCGACGGCGCCGTCGGCGAGGTAGAGCAGCAACCCGTCCGCGCCCCGTTCGTAGGGCGTGTACATGGCGTAGTCGAACTCGATGTCCAACCCCAGCGAGGACGGGAAGACGTCGTCCATGGCCCAGGCGCCGGCCGCGTTGACGTCCGCGTCGGTCAGACGCAGGCGGCCGTCGAGGATGCGGGCGTCGCCGCCGAGGGTCCCGCCGGCGGCCGTCGCGAACCCCGTGGTCCACGGGAAGGGCAGTTCGCCGGCGGACGCGGGCGGGACCGTGAGCGCCTGCGTCACGGACGTGGAAGCGGCGGCACTGACCGCGACGGCGAGCGCGGCACGCCGGAACCGGTGCCGCCGCCGGCGGAGGTGCTGTCGCGGTGTGGATCGGGCGTGGATCGTGTCGTCTGTCATGCTCCGATGCTCGCGAGCACGGCATGTCCCCACCGGCCCGCGGCACCGGTCCGTGGACCGACACCGCGGGACGGGTGCCTGTGGAGGGAGACTCCTACGCGAGCCAGACGGTGGTCTCGGCCGGCAGCACGCCGTCCTCGAGCGGCCCGGAGGCGAGCACGACGGTCCCCGCGGGCATCGGCACCGGGGTGGTGCCGGCGTTCGTCACCGAGCGCCACCCGTCGTGCCGGGCGAAGGCGATGACGTCCGCCGGGACGTCCGGGGTCCACGTCAGGTCCTCGCCCTGCTGCAGGCGCCGGCGGGCGGCGAGCGCGTCCCGGTAGAGCGACAGCGTGGAACCCGGGACGCCGTCCTCGGCCTCGACCGAGGAGGCCCCGAAGTCGTCGGGCTGCGGCAGGTGCGGCGCACCGGCACCGAACCCGAAGGACGGTCCCGAGCGGGTCCACGGGATCGGGACGCGGCAGCCGTCGCGGCCCTTCACGGTGTGGCCGGTGCGGATCCACTTCGGGTCCTGCAGCTGCTCGTGCGGGATCGCGGGGGCCTCGTGCAGGCCGAGCTCCTCGCCCTGGTAGACGTAGGACGAACCGGGCAGCGCGAGGACGAGCAGCGTCGCCGCGCGCGCCCGACGGAGGCCCCGCTCGCGGTCGAGCACCGGGTCCTGCCCGTCGGTCATCAGCCAGGCGTCGGTGTCGGCGTCGTCGGGCAGGCCGTACCGGGTCGGGTGCCGGACGACGTCGTGGTTCGAGAGCACCCACGTGGTCGAGGCCCCGGACTGCTCGGCGGACGCGAGGTTCCGTTCGATGATCGTCCGGAAGGCGTCGGCCTCGAAGGGCGCCTCGAGCAGGTCGAAGTTGAAAGCCTGACCGAGCTCGGTCGGCCGTGCGTAGAGCACGCGGCGCGGCGCGGGCGCCCACGCCTCGGCCACGGCGGCACGGGGCGGGTCGTACTCGTCGAGCACCCGACGCCACCCGGCGAAGATCTCGTGCACCTCGTCGCGGTCGTAGAGCGGGTCGGAGCCGTCGAGCGGCAGTGCCTTCTCGTTCGAGTCGCGGTAGGGCACCGACAGGTCCTTCGCGAGCCCGTGGGCGACGTCCACGCGGAACCCGTCGACACCGCGGTCGGACCAGAAGCGCAGGGTGTGCTCGAACTCGGCGTGCACCTCGGGGTTGGTCCAGTCGAGGTCCGGCTGCTCGGGCGCGAACAGGTGCAGGTACCACTGGCCGTCCGGCACCCGGGTCCAGGCGCTGCCGCCGAAGTTCGAGACCCAGTTGCTCGGCGGGAGCTCCCCGGACTCGCCGGCCCCGTCGCGGAACACGTAGCGGGCACGCTCCGGCGACCCCGGCTCCGCGGCGAGCGCCGCCCGGAACCAGGCGTGCTGGTCGGAGGTGTGGTTCGGCACGACGTCGACGATGATGCGGATGTCGTGCTCGTGCGCCGCACGGATGAGCGCGTCGACGTCGTCGAGCGTGCCGAGCTTCGGGTCGACGTCGCGGTAGTCGGCGACGTCGTACCCGCCGTCGGCGAGCGCGGACGGGTAGAACGGCGAGAGCCAGACCGCGTCGACACCGAGCGACGCGAGGTACGGCACGCGGCTCGTGACGCCGGCGATGTCGCCGAGGCCGTCCCCCGTGGTGTCCGCGAAGCTCCGCGGGTACACCTGGTAGACGACGGCCTGACGCCACCAGTCGGGGTCGGTCGTGCGGGGCGTGTCGGTCGGAGTCCTCTTCGCGGTCACCTGGCCGACCCTACCGACGCCTCCCGGACCCGTCCGCAGTCCCCGCCGCAGCCGCGCTTCCCGCACGGACCGTTCGACACGCCCGCGGTCGTCGCCCCGGAACAGGTCCGCCGACGGCGGCGTTGACGACCGGTGCGAGGTCCCGCTGTCGTGGTGCGCTGGCCCCGGTCGGCCCGCGGCACGGCCCGAGCACGCCCCGTCCCCGAACGAAGGACCCCCATGACGACCATCCTCACCCTCGTCGGCAGCCTCCGCACCGGCTCCACCAACCGCCAGCTCGCCGAGGCCGCGGTGGACCACGCCCCGGAGGGCGTCACGCTGTCGGTCTTCGACGGCATCGTCGACCTGCCCTTCTACAACGAGGACATCGACGGCGACACCCCGCCCGCCGCCGCCGTCGCGTTCCGCCAGGCGATCGCCGACGCCGACGGCCTGCTGCTCGTCACCCCCGAGTACAACGGCACGATGCCGGCCGTGCTGAAGAACGCGCTCGACTGGGCCTCGCGTCCGTTCGGCTCCTCGCCGATCTCCGGCAAGCCGCTCGCCGTCATCGGGTCGGCCTTCGGCCAGTACGGCGGCGTGTGGGCGCACGACGACGCCCGCAAGTCGGCCGGCATCGCCGGTGCCGCGGTGCTCGGGGACGTGAAGGTCGCGATCCCGCAGTCGGTCGTCCGCTTCGCCGAGACCCACCCGCGTGAGGACGAGGAGGTCGTCGGCCAGCTCCAGGGCGCGCTGCGCGCCCTCGCCGACGCCGCCTCGGAGGCGCAGGCCGCCTGACGCAGGCAGAGCAGGACTGGAGGCCCGACACCGGACGGTGGCGGGCCTCCCGTCCGTCACGTGGCGGACCGTGCGCCCCGCGGACGGGGTCTCTAGGACGTCTAGCGATCGGGGTTACGATCGTCCGCATGTCCACGCAGGAGATCACGGAGGCGTCCGGGTACTGGTTCCCCGACGACGACGCGACGCAGCGCGGCGTCGCCGTGCTGAACGCCCTCCGCCGCTACCGCGCGTCCGAGACGGCGATGCGCCGCCGCACCCGCGACTCGATGGGCATGGGCGAGACCGACCTGCTCGCCGTGCGGTTCCTGCTGCAGTCCCAGCGCGCCGGACGCTCCGTGAGCCCGAAGGACCTCGCCGCCTACCTGAAGATCTCGTCGGCGTCGACGACGATCCTCATCGACCGCCTCGTGAAGAGCGACCACGTGCGGCGTGACCCGCACCCGACCGACCGCCGCGCCCTCGTGATCACGCCGACCACCGAGACCGACGACGAGGTCCGGGCGACGCTCGGCGTCATGCACCGACGGATGATGAGCATCGCCGAGGGGTTGTCCGCGGACGATGCGCGCGCCGTCGCGGTCTTCCTCGAACGGATGCGCGAGGCCGTCGACCACGTCGACCCCGCGCCCGCGCCGCACTGATCCGGAAGGGTCCAGGAGGCCTGCGGTCGCCCCGGAGGCCAGGCAGGGGGACGACTCCCTCCGCAGCCTCTGGGAACGCATCGCGGGCCAGCGCGTAGACCGGAACGGTCACCGACGCGAAAGGAACCGATCATGCACGCATCGGACAAGCTCGCCAGCAACCTCCAGAAGGTCCTCGTGGACCTCATCGACCTGCACCTGCAGGGCAAGCAGGCGCACTGGAACATCCTCGGCCACAACTTCCGCGACCTGCACCTGCAGCTCGACGAGATCGTCGACGCCGCCCGTGAGTTCGCCGACGACATGGCGGAGCGCATGCGTGCGCTCTACGCCGTCCCGGACGGTCGCTCCTCGACGGTCGCCGCGGGGACCCACCTCGACGCCTTCCCGGACGGCGAGGTCGCGACGCACGACGCGATCGACCTCATCACGCTGCGGCTCTACCAGACCACCGGCACCATGCGCGACGTGCACGACGAGGTCGACGAGGAAGACCCGACGACCGCCGACCTGCTGCACGGCTTCATCGAGCGCCTCGAGCAGCTCGCCTGGATGGTCTCCGCCGAGAACCGCGCGCCGCGCACCTCGCTGGCGGACGCGGTGACCAGCGAGGTCGCCGAAGCCTCCGAGCACGAGTAAGTCCGGATCCCCCGTGGACCTCGGCATCACCGGCAAGGTCGCGCTCGTCTTCGGCGGTGACTCCGGCATCGGCTGGAACACGGCTCGCATCCTCCTCGCGGAGGGTGCGACCGTGGTCGTCACCGACATCGACCAGGGGCGTCTCGACACCAGTGCGGACCAGCTCGAGGCCCCGCACGGGAAGCTGCACGCGTTCGCGGCGGACGTCCGCAGCGCCGACAGCCTCGCAGCCCTGCACGACCAGGTCCGCGAGGCCGTTGGCGAGATCGACATCCTCGTGCAGTCGTCCGGCGTCACCGGCGCGCAGGGGATGTTCCACGAGATCGACGAGCAGGGCTGGCAGGACACGCTCGACGTCGACCTCATGGGCCCGGTGCGCATCACACGGGAGTTCATCGGCGACCTGCGCAACGGCGGCTGGGGTCGGATCGTCTACCTCGTGTCCGAGGACGCGTCGCAGCCGTACGACGACGAACTGCCGTACTGCGCGGCGAAGGCGGGGGTGCTCTCGTTCGCGAAGGGCCTCTCCCGCTCCTACGCGCAGGAGGGGCTGCTCGTGAACACCGTCTCGCCGGCGTTCATCCACACCCCGATGACCGACGCGATGATGGACAAGCGGGCGAAGCAGAACGGGTCGTCGTTCGACGAGGCGATCGAGAGCTTCCTCGACGAGGAGCGCCCGTACATGGAGCTGAAGCGCCGTGGCGAGCCGGAGGAGGTCGCGAACGTCGTCGCCTTCCTCTGCTCCGACCTGGCCAGCTTCGTGAACGGTTCGAACTACCGGGTCGACTCCGGCTCGGTCGCCACCATCTGACGAGGAGACCATGACCGCCCACCGCTACCTCATCGTCGGCGGCGGGATGGTCGCCGACTCCGCTGCCCGCGGCATCCGTGAACTCGACACGGACGGCTCGATCGGGATCATCAGCGAGGACGTCGACCGCCCGTACGCCCGTCCCGCCCTGTCGAAGAAGCTCTGGACCGACCCGGACTTCAGCTGGGACGAGAAGGTCGACCTGCACACCGAGGAGACCGGCGCGACGTTCGCGCTCGGGACCCGGGTCACGGCGATCGACCGGGACGGCAAGTCGGTCACCACCTCGGACGGCAAGACCGTCGGGTACGAGCACCTGCTCATCGCCACCGGCGGGCACCCGCGGGACCTCCCCGGCCTCGTGCCGTCGGACCGCGTGCTCGCCTTCCGGAGCGCCGCCGACTACCGCACGCTCCGGCGTCACGCCGACGCGGGGGCCTCCGTGGTCGTCGTCGGCGGCGGCTACATCGGCACCGAACTCGCGGCCGGCCTCGTGCAGAACGGCGCCCGCGTCACGCTCGTCACCCCGGACGAGGTGCTCGGCGGGAACATGTTCCCCGAGGGCCTCGCGAGCGCCTTCCAGCAGCGGTTCGCCGCCGCGGGCATCGAGGTCCGCACCGGACGCCGGGTCGACTCCGGCGAGGAGGCAGCGGACGGCGTGACGCTCACGCTCGACGACGGCTCCACGCTGCACGCCGACGTGGTGGTCGCCGGTCTCGGCATCGAGCCCGCGACGCAGCTCGCCGTCGACGCCGGCCTGCGGGTCGACGACGGCGTCGTCGTCTCGGAGACGCTCTCCACCGACGACCCGTCGGTCCTGGCCGCCGGGGACGTCGCCGAGTACCCCGACCGGATCCTCGGCACCCGTCGGGTCGAGCACGTCGACAACGCGAAGGCACAGGGACGCCAGGCCGGCCGCAACCTGGCCGGTGCCGGCGAGCCCTACACGCACACGCCGATGTTCTACTCGAACGTCTTCGACCTCGGGTACGAGGCGGTCGGCGTCGTCTCCTCCGCACTCCGCACGGTCGAGGACTGGGCGGAGCCGCACGAGCGCGGGGTCGTCTACTACCTCGCTGACGACGACACCGTCGCCGGTGTCCTGCTCTGGAACGTGCCGGACAAGACGGACGAAGCCAGGAAGGTCCTCGCCGAGGCGCACGCGCGCACGCCCGACACCCTGCCCGGCACCATCACCGCCTGACGGCGGTCGGTCCCCGGCCCGCACAGGAGGCCCGGCACCGGTCTGCGAGACCGGTGC
>JASCOJ010000035.1 GCA_029959645.1 Microbacteriaceae bacterium PS02332
CCTGACGGACGGGAGGCCTGGTGCACGACGTGCGCCGGGCCTCCCGTCCGTCGTGGCGGAGCCTAGAGCTGGATCTTCTCGTTCTCGGCGTCGAACGTGTCGCCGGTCACCTTCGACTTGATGAACGACAGGGCAGAGGCCACCTTGCCGCCGGGGCTGTCCCAGTACTCGGCGCTGTCGGCGGTGAACTTGACGAGGCCGACCGTCGGGTCGCTCGGGCCGTCCGGGAACCACGCCTCGACGCGGCTGTTCCACAGCTGCTCGAGCTTGGCGGGGTCCTCGACCACCGTGGCGGTCCCCGCGAGGGAGACCCACGAGTCGCGGGCGCTGAGGGTGACCCCGACGGTGTCCTTGCGGCGCAGGTGCTCGACCGCCGTCGAGCCGAGGCTGACGATGAACCAGAGGTCACCGTCGAACTCCGCCTCCTGCAGGCTGAGCGGGTGGCCCACCAGGGCGCCCGTCTCGTTCACGGTCGTGAGCATCGCGATGTCGAAGTCGCCGAGCAGCTTCGCGAGCTTGGCGACGTCGTCGGCGTGGGTGGAGTTGGAGCTGTCGGCCACGAGTGGCGTCCTTCCGTCCGTCGGCCGGAGCCGACACGAGCTGAGCAGATGTGGTGCCACACCATCGTGCTCCCGCTGTCTGCGTACGGCCGGTCCGCGCACCGATCGGACACCGTCTTGAGCGGGGAGTGGACTGGACGCATGACGACGAAGATCGAACTCATCGTGGCCGAGCTCGAGAACCCGGAGGCGTTCGACGCGCAGCTGCCGGCCCTCCTCGAGGAGGCGCGGGCGCTGCCGGGGCTGCAGCGGCTCGAGTCCGGGCGGGTCTGGCCGAAGGAGGACGGGACGCCCCGGCCGGCACACCGGACGCTCGCGCTGTACTTCGCCGGCTACGAGGACGCGTCCGCGGCCACCGCCTCACCCGAGGGTGCTGCGTTCTTCCCGGCCTTCGTCGGGTCGGCCGGCGGCGGCGTCACGGGGCTGTTCACCGAGGTCGAGGACTGAGCAGAGGTCGGGGTCGCGCTGCGGCCTTCAGCGCTGAAGTTCGCGGACACCGGAGACGTACACCACGGCATCCCCATCCGGAAGGGTGCCAGTAGCGAGGCACGACCCCCAGACCTGTCGGAAGCGCACGTCGGCGGCACCCCACCGCCAGAACGGATCAGGCCGAGGTCTACCGAGGCATCCACTCGCGTCAGGGCCGGTCTCGATCGGAAGCGGCTCAGATGCGGGCACCCGGATCACGGCGCTGACCGTCTGCTTGGCCAGGAACCCGCCGTCGTGATCGCCCGTCGCGGAGAGCACAACGGCTCCACGTGGGAGGTCGAATCCCGTGATCCGTTCGGGACCAATCGGACCAATCCCGTTGAACCTCTCGCGGGAGCTGCCTGTCCGAAGCGACCGCCACCCGATCTGTGACGCCCTTCGCGGGTCCCGCTTCGGCCGTTGCACCTGCGCAGCTCGCCGTGTGAGCAGCCTCGCTCTGTGTCGTCGTTTTCGCTGCGATCGGTGTCGGGTCAGGTGGTGCCGATGACGAGGGTGCTGCGGGCGGCCTCGACGACGTCGTTGGTGATGACGTCGAGCTCGTTGATCTTCAGGACGCGTTGGATCTGAGGGAGGAGGCGCTCAAGGAGCCGGAAGTTGCCGCGGGTGATGCGTTCGACGGCGGCGATGGCTTGCGCGTCGGTGAAGTCGTCGGGGTCGAGCGTCTTGCCGAGCTTGCGCCATTGACGTTCGAGGACGAAGAGCAGCTCGTCGTGGCCGAGCGGACGGTACTGGTGGGCGAAACCGAGGCGGCTGTAGAGCTGCGGGTAGTGGCTGAACTGCTTCTCGATGCCGGGCATGCCGATGAGGATCATCGCTATGCCGGTGCGGTCGTACTGGTCGCGGAGCCACTCGATCGCGTTGCCGGTGAGGCGTTCGGACTCGTCGATGATGATCAGCTCGAGCAGGGACGGGTTGGGGCCGTGTGCGTGGTCGAAGTGGCGACCCTGGAGCAGGAGGTGTTCCTCGATGCAGCGTTCGGTGCGGAGCATGTCGTGCCGGAGGTCGTCCTGCAGGGCGCGCATCGTGGCGGAGACCTCGGGCGTGTAGAAGACGGTGCGGGCTCGGTGGGCGGCGGCGTAGATCTTCGTGTCGTCTTCGCTGCGTGCGGCCCATCTGGCGATGAACGGGCCGATGCTGTCCCAGTGGGCGTAGCGGCGTGCGGAGAGGGTCTTGCCGACGCCAGCGGGGCCGAAGCAGACGCCGATGGTGTTCTGCTTCCGGACGGCGTCGGCGAACTCCGCGAACCGACGGTGTTCCTTCGTGATGATGAACTGGCTCGTCATGACCGGTCCTCCTCGTAGGTCATCAGTCGCGGTTGATCCGGTGCCGGTGCGGGTGCTGGTGGGGTGTGATCATCGGGTGTGGGGCGGACGATCGCGATGCGTTCGCGGATCTGCCCGCGCAGGGCTCTTCGTTGCGCGTTCCGGGCGGCCTGGATCTGCTTGAGACTGATGGTCTCGGTCTGATGCGCGGTACTGATCGCGGTGCACAGGAACGCGTCGCGGTGAAAGACACGGATCTCGGTGACGTCGCGGGGGTCGTACCGGACGCTGACGGTGCTGCCCACGAAGGGTGCGAGAGTGGTTGCGGTGTAGCGGAGCCCTTCGAAGTGGATGCCGTCTCGTTGCACGACACGCGTGGTCGGGACGGTGAGCAGGAACCCGTCGAGCTGCTCGAGGGAGTCCGGCATTCGTGGCAGCCACCCGTCTGCGATCCACGCTTCCAGTGGGCTCTTCCGGAGCTCGCGGTGGATGCGGGCGTTGTAGCGGCGGATGAACGTGTTGATGGCACTGTCGACACCGGCGAGATCCAGCGCCGGCGTCGGCGCCGGCGCCGAGGATCCGGGTGCGAGGTGGCCGGGGAGCGTTGGGAGCAGCTCGGTGTTGATGGTGCCGAAGAACCGCTCGATCTTCCCGCGGCCCTGGGGGCGAGCGACCTGCGAGTGGATGATGCGGAGGTGCAGCACGGCGGCGGTGTCGCCGATTCGGTGGCTGGTGAAGTCGGACCCGTGGTCTGTGTAGAGCACGTCTGGGATCCCGCAGACAGGCCAGTCCGGTTCCGGCTTGTGCCAGATCGCTTGCCGGAGCGCGAGCGCGGTGTTCGCGGCGGATGGGGCGCCGAGGAACACCATGTACCCGCAGACCGCGCGGGAGTAGTCGTCGAGGATCACCGTCAACCACGGCCGTTCGGGCTTGCCGTCGGGTCCGACGATGAGCAGATCGAGCATCGTGTGGTCCGCCTGCCAGATCGCGTTGGGGCGATCCGCACGACGTCGGAGCAGCAGTTCGTGCTTGTCCCGATATGACGCGGGCCCCTCAAGCGCGAGCGTCACCATCCCGGGATCAAGCCCGTTCACGATCGACCGCACAACGGAGTACGACGGCGCTGAGAGACCTCGTTTGGTGCAGTAATTGTCGACCTGGCGGTGAATCGTGGCGATCGAAGGTCGTGGCTTGGTGAGTGCGAGCCCCTCAATCAGGCGCACCAGTTCCGGTGCCGTCCGTCGGGCGCCGTGATCGGTGCGGGTGCCGTCGGCGAGAGCCGGGTATCCGCCGGTTCGGTAGCGGGCCAACCAGCGTTGCAGGGTGCGCTCAGCGACGCCCGTGGTGCGGGCCAGGGTGGCGAGCGGGATGGCGTCCTCGACGTGCAGTCGAAGGATGCCCCACCGCTCGCTCGCGTCCATAGCCAGCTACATCGTTGGGGAAGGCTTGGTTCGTCGCGCCGCGACGGGCTCGGCGTGCTTCGCGAGTGCACGGTAGATGGTGGTGCGGCTAACGCCGAGCACGTCGCCGATCTGCGCGACGGTCATGTCCTGCTGTTCGTAGAGCCGGCGTGCGGTGCGCACCTGGTCCGCGGAGAGCCGAGATGGTCGGCCGCCGGTGCGGCCGCGGGCTCGAGCGGCGGCGAGGCCGGCGTTGGTGCGTTCCTTGATGAGGTCCCGTTCGAACTCCGCCAATGCGGCGAAGACGTGGAACACGAGCCGGCCGCCGGGCGAGGTGGTGTCGATGGTCTCCTGCAGGGACCGGAACCCGATGCCGCGCTCGGCGAGAGCGTGCAGCTGATCGATGAGGTGCCGGATGGACCGGCCGAGCCGGTCGAGTCGCCAGACGACGAGAGTGTCGCCGGGGCGGAGCTGGTCGAGGAGCTTGTCGAGCTCGGGCCGGTGTTGGAGCGACCCGGACATGGTGTCGACGAACACGCGGTAGCAGCCAGCGGCGTTGAGCGCGTCGATCTGCAGCGACGCGTCCTGGTCTGTGGTGGACACGCGCGCATACCCGAGAAGGTGACCCATGAAGAGAACGTAGCGAAACTCGACCAGGAGGGGTAGTGGCGGCACGTAGATTCTGGGACTGGGTTCCGCTACAAGACACGGCGCCTCGCACCCGGACTGAGCGCCGGTACGGATAGTTGTAGCGGAATCGTTCGTATTTGTTACGTCTGCCGCGCTCGCGCGGCGAGCCGGAGTGCTTGCACGGAACGGAGGTGTTGTTCCGATCGGTGGCGGCCGTTGGCGGGAGACGGATGTGGTCCTGCGATTACCGGAAGGAGTCGGGGGTGCTCGTCCAGGGTGAAGTGTCGCATGACGCCGTCGAGGGCAACGGCCCCGTACGTGACGATCGCAGTGAGAGCGGGGAGGGCCGCGAGCAGTGTGGCGAGGGCATGCCGCCCCTCGTCGATGTCCTCGAGTCGCACGCGGTCGGGCAGTTCCCATGGGACAAGGTTCCAGCGGACGTACTCGCCGCGTGCGAGTCCGGACTCGATACGGGCTGCTCGGAACGCGGCCGCGGTCGGGCCCGGGTTGTCCTCGCTGCAGATCGCTGCGTGCGCTGCGGCGATGGTCTGGGGGCCAGGCGACTGCATCAGGACCAGGACACGGCTGAATCTGCCGCCGGATCGTGGGTCGAAGCTCGGGACGAACCGTCGGCTGCCGTCGGGCGCGGTCCGCCACGTCTCCGCGAGACCGTTCAGCGATCGAACGTCAGCGAGTTCCTCGGGGGTACTCATGCCGGCTGTGGCGGTGCCAGCAGGGTGCCACGGATGACGGATCCGTGAAAGGTGCGAAGGGCAACGGTGATCCATGCGGCGACGAGGCCGGCGTAGTAGATGACGGCGAGGACGGCAACGACGGTCAGGCCTGAGTGCAGGGCGAGCCCGTTCAGGCCGGTGACGCAGGTCCCGACGGGGAACGTGAAGGACCACCAAGTCAGGCCGAACGGCAAGTGTTCGCGGGCAGTGCGGATGGTGATCGCGAGGGCGATGACGGTCCACAGCAGCGCGAAGCCGAGCATCGCGAACCCGTACACCAGCGCCACGACCAGCAGGGCATGCGCGGTACTCGCATCGACAACGGTGGGGGCGTTCGATGCGAGGAGGTTCACCGCGGTGATCGACTGTCCGACCGGCCCGAGGACGATCCACAGAGTCGGGACCATGCCGGCGGCCCCGACCTTGTGCTGCGCGAGACGGTTCCAGATCAGCGTGATCACGACCAGCGACGTGATGAGGCTGAGGCCGAAGAAGCCGTAGCAGGACCACAGCAGCGTCTCCCGCGCCTGCCCGGCGGGGGCGTACGGCAGCAGGAGCGCACCGGTGGAGGCGGACACCATCGGCGGGACGATCGGCATCAGCCAGCCGCCGAACGCGGAGTCGGGCTTGTTCTCGTGGCGGGTGAACGCCAGGTACGGCACGAGCACTGCCGTGAGCAGTCCTCCGATGGTGCCGATGGTCCACAGGACCCAGTCGATGGTGACGGCGGCGGGCAGGCCGACCCAGTCCTTGCCGAGCAGGAGTGTCCCGGCGCCGACGGTGAGGAACGCCATCGGTGGCGCGCCGTAGAAGTGCGAGATCACCGGGTTGAGCTGGTGCCCGGCTGCAGTGCTCCGGTAGCGGATCCAGTGCAGCACCGTCGCGGTCGTGAGGGCGACGAGGAGCACCGCGGCGATCGCCCACACGACCGTCGCCGCGAGGCGCAGCCCGGGGAACTGCAGCGGCAGTGACGCAGCTGCGACAGCGACGATCCCCGTGCCCATGATCGACGCGAACCAGTTCGGTGTGAGATTCGACACGATCAGGCCTGGCCGCTCCAGGTCACGGAACAACGCCGTCTGCGGCCGTTGGGGCAGCTGGCTACCGTTCGCGGGTGCAGGGTCCGTGCGGAGCGTTGTCATGGGCCAAGCCTGCGCGAATCCTGCCTCTGGCGGTACCCGGAACCTCTTGGCAGGGCACAATCAATGATTGTGGCACTACGGCGACTCACGGACCGAACCCTCGACCTCGACACACTCGACGTGCTCGCACGCGTCGCCGAGACCGGCTCCCTCTCCGCTGCCGCTGGAGCGCTCGGCGTCACGCAACAGGCAGTGTCTGCTCGGATCCGGGTCGCCGAGCGCATGGTCGGTCACTTGTTGGTGCACCGCTCGACCACGGGGTCGGTGCTGACCGAGACCGGCAGGCTCGTCGTCGGGCTGGCCGGACCGGTCCTCGACGCGTCTCGCCACCTCGAAGCAGGAGTGGCTGCGCTGCGGACTCCCACGGGTTCGCTCGTCGTCGCAGCGTCACAGACGATCGCGGAGCTGCTGCTGCCGGGCTGGCTGCTCGAATTCCGCCGCCGCGAACCCGACGTGCGGGTGCGCCTGATCGCGGGCAACTCCGCCGCGGTGACGGACCTCGTGCAGTCGGGTGGCGCGAACCTCGGGTTCACGGAGACCCCGGTGACGGCGGCAGGTGTGTCCGCGCAGGTGATCGCGGACGATGAGCTCGCGGTCGTCGTTGCGCCGGAACATCCCTGGGCTCGGTCGACCGGGATCACTGCGGAGGTCCTGGCGGCGACGGCTCTGCTCCTGCGGGAAGAAGGTTCCGGAACTCGCGCGACCCTCGCCGCATGGCTCAGGGAGGCCGGTTTGAGCATGTCGGTTCCGGCCGCGGTGCTGGAGACCACGAGCATCATCCGGGCGAACGCGCAGGCTGGAATTGCACCGGCGGTGATGAGCCTTCGCACGGTCGCCGCCGACATCAACGACGGGTCGCTGGTGCGGGTCCCGCTCGCTGGGCCGCCACTTGCCCGGCCGTTGCGGGCGATCTGGTCGGGAGAGCCTCAGCCAGCTGGTTCTGCTTTCCTGCGCGTCGCCCACGAGGTGACCGGTCGGGGTCAGCGCAGCCCGTAGGGCAGCTCCGGATTGTTCTCCGCGATCTCGGTGAGCCGGTTGTACTTGGCGACGCGTTCTCCGCGGGCGGGTGCGCCGGACTTGATCTGTCCGGTTCCGGTGCCGACGACGAGGTCCGCGATGAACGTGTCGGTGGTCTCGCCGGACCGGTGCGACACCATGCTCCGCATCCCGAGCGAGCGTGCGACGCCGATCGCGTCGAGGGTCTGGGAGACGGTGCCGATCTGGTTCGGCTTGATGAGCGCCGCGTTCGAGAGCCCGTCCTTCCCACCGTCGCGGATGCGCTGCGGATCGGTGACGTAGAGATCATCGCCGACGATCTGGAGCATGTCGCCGAGCGCGAACGACATCGCCTTCCAGCCGCCGTGGTCATCTTCGGAGAAGCCGTCTTCGATGCTCCGGATCGGATACCGGCTGATGAGGTCGCGGTAGTAGTCGACCATGCCTGCGCGGTCGAGCCGGCGGTCCACGACCCGGTAGCTACCGTCACCGAGCGCGAACTCGTTCGCCGCCGGGTCGAGTGCGATCGCGACGGTGTCCACGCCGGGCTCGTAACCGGCGGCACTGATCGCGGCGACGAGGAGGTCGAGGGCCTCCTCGGGCGCGGCGATCGACGGGGCGAAGCCGCCTTCGTCCCCGAGACCGAGACTGCCGAACCGTTCCCGGACCAGTGCCGCCAGCGCGTGGTAGACGTCCGATCCGATCCGAACCGCGTCGGTCATGGTCTCGGCGTTCACCGGGGCGATCATGAACTCCTGGAAGTCGAGCGCGTTCGCTGCGTGCGCTCCGCCGTTGAGCACGTTGAAGTGCGGGACGGGCAGGCGGGGCGTGCTGCCGGTGACGTCTGCGATCCAACGCCAGAGCGGCAGCTCCGCTGCGGCGGCGAGAGCGCGTGCCATCGCGATCGAGGTCGCGACGACACTGTTCGCGCCGAGCCGGCGGTGGTTCGGGGTGCCGTCGAGGGCAGCGAGGGCGGCGTCGGCCTGCCCGATCGAGGTCCACGACTGGCCGGTGATCATCGGTGCGACGTCCGTCGTGATGAGGTGCAGTGCCTGGCTCACGTCGCGGCCGCCGTAGCTGCTGCCGCCGTCGCGAAGCTCGACAGCCTCATGCGCGCCAGTGGATGCGCCTGCGGGGGCGTCACCGGTGACGACGGTGCCGTCCTCGAGCTCGAGACGCACCTGGATCGTCGGGTAGCCGCGGGAGTCGAGGATCCGGGAGCCGTGCAGGCTGCTGATGGTGACGGGGCGGCTGGTGTGGGTCACGTACTCGCCCTGATGGTGGGTGGTGTGGTGGACGTTGCTGATGTAGTCGTTCACGGCGGTTGTCGCCTTTCGGGTTGGTCGTGCGGGTGTGGGCCGCGGGGAGGCGGAGGGACGACCTCCTGGCGATCACTGGGCGCCAGTTGCCTCCCCACGGCGGTTCAGGGCGCGCACTGGATGGTGTCGGGTGCGCGGGTGCCGGTCAGGGGTGCGGGGTGAACCGTTCCTGTGCGGCGCGGATGATGGCTTCGGCGTCGACACGGTTCGCCCACCCGTTGGTGGTGACGTGCTTGCCGTGCTCGATCTCCTTGTAGTGGGCGAAGAAGTGCTCGATCTCCGCCAGGACCGGCTCGGCGACGTCGGAGATGTCCTGGACGTGGTCGAAGCGGACGTCTCCGGCGGGGACGGTGAGGATCTTGTCATCGCCGCCGTTCTCGTCGACCATGCGGAGCATCCCGACCGGGCGGACGTCGATGACGACGCCGGGGAACGTGGGCCGGGGCAGCAGCACGAGCGCGTCGAGGGGGTCGCCGTCATCGCCGAGAGTGTCGTCGATCGAGCCGTAGTCCTGCGGGAACACCATGCTGGTGAACACCGCCCGGTCCAGGCGGATCCGTCCGGTGGCGTGGTCGACCTCGTACTTGTTGCCGCTGCCGCGGGGGATCTCGATCGTGATGTCGAAGTGCATGAGCTGTTCGTCTCCCAGTCGGATGGTCAAGTGAGGGTGCCGAGGGTGACGCCCCCGGCGGCTGCGGCGACGGAGACGACGAGCATCCCGAGCCCGTTCACGGCAGCCGCGGTGGTGCGGCCAGTGCGTGCGAGGCGGACGGTCTCGAAGCTGGCGGTGCTGAACGTGGTGTAGCCACCCATGAGCCCTGTTCCGAGCACCGCGACGGGGGTGGCGCCGAGGTGACCGGCGGCGCCGGTGATCAAGCCCAGCAGGAACGAGCCGGTGATGTTGATCGTCAGCGTCCCGACCGGGAGCCGGAACTGCCGACCCCGGTTGATCGCACCATCCACGAAGAACCGTGCGGCCGCGCCGACACCGCCAGCGACCGCGACGCTGAGGAAGGCCAGGGCGCTCATGATGTGGCCCCGTTCGGTCGGACCAAACCCGCGATCGCGAGGCCGCTACCGGTGGCGATCGCGCCGGCGAGGACCGTCAGGAGCGCGTACCCGGTGCCGGCCAACCCGCGGCCAGCGAGGAACAACACCGCGGTGCTGGTCGCGAGGGTGCTGTAGGTGGTGAACCCGCCGAGGACACCGGTTCCCAGAAGCAGGCGCAGTGTCCGGCGGCGACCCTCGTCAGGTCCGCGATGCGCGAGGTGTTCCAGCAGCACACCCAGTAGGAGCGCGCCGGCGATGTTGATCCAGAAGATCGCCCAGGACACCTCCTGCTGAGCGGGGAACGCGGTGCTGAGTCCGTCGCGTGCGGCGGTACCGATGGCGCCGCCGAGTGCGACGACACCGAGGTACCGCCACCGCAGATGCACTGGCCGGTCGATACGTTCCGGGTCGTTGGCGTCGATGTCTGGGTCGGGCGGGAGCTGCCCATCGGGCAGGTGCGTGTCCGTTCGGGAGGTCATGTTCCACCTTCCGCAGCGACCGCTGCCGCTGCTGCTCGTGCTGCCGGATGCAGGTACTCCCCACCCCGCGGACAGAACCCACCGTCGCCGTCGAACCGGTAGATCAGGGGTTCGCCCGTGGGGAGGTTCAGGTCCGCGAGCTCACCGTCAGTTAGGCCGTCCATGCAGGCACACAGTGCCCGCAGTGAGTTGCCGTGCGCGACGACGAGCACTGTCTGCCCGTCGCGGAGTGCCGGGGTGATGCTGTGCGACAGGACGGGTTGGACCCGGCGGATGACGTCGGAGAGTGTTTCGGTTCGACGAAGTGCCGCCCACGGCAGTCCACGAAGCGCCGGCGTCCGCCGGAGCGCCAGCCACGCGCGGATCGACATGCGTGGTGGCCGTCCCGTGCGGGTCCGACGAACAGCGAAGAACTGCTCCGCCCCCAACGCCGCTTGCGCATTCTGCTTGGACATGCCGGTGAGGGCGCCGTAGTTCCGCTCGTTCAACCGCCACGTCGACTCGATCGGCGCATCACGTCCGAGGACGTCGGTGACGAGCTCCGCCGTGTGGAGCGCCCGCTCGAGCGTCGACGTGAGCACGAGGTCCGGTCGGATGCCGGCATGCAGAAGTAGCAACCCAGTCCGATTCGCTTCGGCGCTGCCCTGTTCGGTCAGCGCGACGTCTCGCAAGCCGGTGAAGGTACCGGCAGCGTTCGCAGTGCTCTGTCCGTGGCGGAGCAGAACAAGCTGGCCGGTCACGGGGTGTCCCACGGCAGTGGGGCGTCGAACCCGACCGGATCAACGGGCACTACGAGCACTGAACGGTGCTGCTGATGGGTCAGCCGTACCGCGACCGACCCCGTGAAGAACTCCGCGATTCGACCCGCTCCCGTCCTGGCCCCGACGACCAGCATCGCCGCGTCGCGGTCTTCGGCCACCTGCGACAGTGCCCGGCTCGGATCCCCGACACCCGGGACGAACGTGACGTCGACGCCGTAGGTCGTTGCGGCAGCACGTACTGCCGCCTTGTCACTGTCCGACAAGCCCTGCGGTGTCGTGTCAGCGGTGTCAGGGTCGATCGGTTCCACCATCACCGACCCGTCCGAGCGCGTACCGGCATCGAAGAGCGATGCATCCACGCTGACGCACACCAGCGTCGTACCGAAGCGCCGCGCGATAGACGACGCAACCTCGATGACCCCCGGAGCGAGGCCGGGCAGGACGCCGACGACGACCGGTCCGGAACCGATTGGTGCTGTCATGACACTCCCTACCTCAGGCGCGCAGAAGCGCGACCAGCTGAGATAGGGACTGTTGTCGACAACTGTCGAGGTTGGGTCCGGCAAGCCCCACTACCGGGTCCGAAGACACCACCATTATGCACCCGAACCCCAAGTCACGCGGGCCGTGTCGCGCACCCGCGACGTCCCGACACCGAAGGAAGCGATTCCGACGACACGGAGCGAAGCTGCCCACATCGCCGAGGTGGTTCCGGGCCCGTCTCAGTGAGGGTGCCGCTTCCGGTCCGAGCACGCGCCTGGGCATTCTCGAAGGCGCCAGGGTGAAGCGGGAGAGTGACGTCGGACTTCCGTCGGCCGTCTGGCCAACACGTGTTGCGTAGACTTCCTGGATGTCCCGCTTCATGACACCGTTCGACGCCACCACCGCCGCCGCGGAGGTCCTGGAGGGCATCGACCTCTCCGGGCTGCGGGTGATCGTGACCGGCGGTGCCGCCGGGATCGGCGCGGCGACCTCGGCTGCCCTCGTCGGCGCCGGGGCCTCGGTCGTCCTCGCCGTCCGGAGGCCCGAGCAAGGGCAGCAGACAGCCGAGCGACTCCGCGCCGACGTCCCCGGTGCCTCGGTCGAGGTCCGCCCGCTCGACCTCGCCGACCGCAGCTCCGTCCGCGCCTTCACCGAGGGGTGGACGGGGCCGGTGGACGTCGTCATCGGCAACGCCGGCGTCATGGCGACCCCCGAGCTCCGCACGCCGGAGGGATGGGAACTGCAGTTCGCCACGAACCACCTCGGGCACCACGGCCTGGTCACCGGCCTCCGTGACGCCCTGCGCGCCGGGGCGGACCGGACCGGTCGTGCCGCTCGTGTCGTCGCGCTGAGCTCGGCGGGGCACCACACCGCCGGCGTCGACCTCGACGACCTCATGTTCGAGCGACGCCCCTACGACCCGTGGGTTGCCTACGGGCAGTCCAAGACGGCGAACGCGCTCTTCGCCGTGGAGGCCACCCGACGCTGGGCCGCGGACGGCATCGTCGCGAACGCCGTGCACCCCGGCGGCATCCTCACCGACCTCTCCCGGCACCTGTCCCACGAGCAGGCGCTCACGATCGGCATCGTCCACGAGGACGGCTCCCCGGCCGAGGGGTTCAAGACCCCGGAGCAGGGCGCCGCGACCTCGGTGCTCGTGGCGGCGTCGCCGCTCGTCGAGGGCGTCGGTGGCCGGTACTTCGAGGACTGCGCCGAGGCGGTGCCGGCGAGTGACGACCGGCCGCTCGTGGGTGTGCGCCCGGAGGCGCTCGACCCGGAGGTCGCCGAGCGGCTCTGGGCGGCCAGCGACACGTTGCTCGCCACCCGCTGAGCGGTCGGCGCAGCGCGCGCGGACAGCCGGCCGGCCGTGCGGCGATCGAGAGTCAGACCGCAGGACGCGGCCGTTCCGTCGTCTCAGGCGCCGGCCGCTGTCGTGCCGGACGTCGTCGTCCCCGCCGCTGACGTCCCCGTGGAGGTCGCGTGCCCGGTAGCGACGATGGCGCTGGCGAGCCGCCGCGCGATCGCGACGTTCGCCGCCGTCGTCGGGTGGATCCCGTCGAGCGTCGTGCCCGGGGCGTAGGCACCGTCCGCGGTCCGGTCCGCGGCGAACGGGTCGATGACCATCCAGCCGTGCTGCCGGGCGTCGGTCGCGAGGTCACGGTTCATTGCGGCGTTCCCGGTCCGGCGGTCGACGCCCCACAGGCTCGTGGTGTGGTCGGACGGCGGGGTGTCGACGACGAGCACGTGCGGTGCTCCCTCGCGGGTGACCAGGGCGTTGACCGCCGCGATCGTCTGGGTGGCCGGCACGGCCTGGTTGACGTCGTTCGTGCCGAGCTCGACCACCAGGACGTCCGCGCCCGGCACGGCCGGCATCAGGGCGTCGACCTGGTCGGCGCGGTAGCCGCTGTGGGCGTAGCCGCCGAGGGCGTGCACCGCGGGGTCGGAGGCGAGGTCGCGCAGCCACGAGCCGGGGCGGGCCGTGACCGAGTCGCCGGCGTACGCGAAGGTGACGGCACCGGGCGCCGCTGTACCGAGCGGGCCGGTCAGCACCTGGTTCGGCGTGTGGTCGAGTTCCCAGGTGCGCTCAGCGTCGATCTGGACGGTCCCCGCCGGGACCACGCCCGCTCCGCGCCCGTCGGGTGCACCACCGTGCCGAGCGGCAGCGGCGGCGCGGACGACGTCGCCCTCGCCACGGAGGCCGTCGGCCACGACCGTGCCGACCCGCGCCGCAGCGACGACCGCCGGGCGTTCGGCCGCGGTGGCGACGCCCGGCACCACCACGACCGCGCCGAGCACGGCGGCGGCGCCGAGCACACCCGCGGCGCACAGGAGGCGCCGGCGGCGACCCGGACGGGGCTCGGGGACGCGGGGCGGACGCGGGGCACGTGGTTGCACGGCATCACCGTAGGACCGCCCGTGCCGCACAGGCCGTGGGCGGGATGGGAAGTGGTCCCGCTTCCTGAGGCCCTTCCGAGCGGGCCCCAGGAACGCGGGATCAGGCGCGGGTCACCAGCGCTCGTGCACCGTCGCGCGGAACCACCGGTCGTAGAGCTCGTGCACGGTCGCGTCGAGCCCGTCCGGCAGGTCGAGTGACCCGGCCGCGGCGTTCGACCGGGCCTGCTCGGCGTTCCGAGCGCCGGGGATCGCGGCGGTGACGCCCTCCTGGGCGACGACCCACGCGAGCGCGGCCTGCGGGACGCTGACGCCCTCGGGCAGGGCCGCGGCGAACTCCTGGGCGGCCTGCACCCCGTCGTCGAACGGCACGCCGCTGAAGGTCTCGCCCTGGTCGAAGGCCTGACCGTCCCGGTTGTAGGTGCGGTGGTCCTCCGGCGCGAACGTCGTGTCCGTCGTGTACTTGCCGGAGAGCAACCCCGAGGCCAACGGGACGCGTGCGAGGACCGCGACCCCCGCCTCCCGGGCGGCCGGCAGGACCGCGTCCAGCGGCTTGAGGCGGAACGCGTTGAGGATGATCTGCACGCTCGCGACGCCGGGGCGGGCGATCGCGGTGAGCGCCTGGTCGGCGGTCTCGACGGAGACGCCGTAGGCGGCGATCGAGCCGTCGGCGACCAGGCCGTCGAGGGCGTCGTACACGGCGTCGTCCTCGAACACCGCGGTCGGCGGGCAGTGCAGCTGGACGAGGTCGAGGGTGTCCTGGCCGAGGTTCTCCCGCGACCGGTCGACCCACTGGCGGAAGTTGGTGGCGACGTAGTTCGACGGCACCTGGTCGACCCGGCGGCCCATCTTCGTGGCGACCGTGACGCCGGCGTCGGTGTGCGCGGCGGTCCAGCGGCCGATGAGCTGCTCGCTGCGGCCGTCGCCGTAGACGTCGGCGGTGTCGAAGAGGGTGATGCCCGCCTCGGCCGCGGCGTCCATCACGGCGAAGGCGTCCTCGGCGGTCACCGGACCCCAGTCACCGCCGAACTGCCAGGTGCCGAGGCCGATGACGGAGGACTCGCGGCCGGTACGGCCCAGGGTGCGTCGCTGCATGGGTCCGACGGTAGCCCAGGGTCGCCGGGGAGTCGGCAGCCTCGTCCACTGCGCGTGGCGGCAGGGTGGCTCCGCGTACGGTGACGGCCATGAGCAGACAGCGCGTGGTCGTCATCGGTGCGACCGGCCACATCGGCACCTTCCTCGTCCCGCGGCTCGTCCGCGCCGGCCACGACGTCGTGACCATCAGCCGCGGCACCCGCACCGCGTACGCGCCGGCTCCGGAGTGGGAGCAGGTCGAGCAGGTCACCGCCGACCGCGAGCAGGAGGACCGCGACGGCACGTTCGGCAACCGGATCGTGGCGCTGCGTCCCGACGTCGTCGTCGACCTCGTCTGCTTCACCGTCGAGTCGGCCTCGGCCCTCCTCGACGCCCTGCGCGGCTCCGACGTGCACCTGGTCCACTGCGGGTCGATCTGGCGCGCGGGGCCGAGCTCCGTGCTCCCGATCACGGAGGACGACGGCACCCCGCCGGTCGGCGAGTACGGCGTGCAGAAGGACGCCATCGCCCGGCTGCTCAAGGAGGAAACCGCCCGAGGAGGTGTCGCCACGACCTCGCTGCACCCCGGTCACATCAGCGGACCGGGCTGGGCGCCGATCGGTCCGGTCGGGAACCTGGACCCGTCCGTCTGGCGCACGCTGTCCGCCGGCGAGCCGCTTCCCGTGCCCGGCCTCGGCGCCGAGACGATGGCCCACGTACACGCCGACGACGTCGCCCAGGCCTTCGAGCTCGCGGTCGAGCACCGCGACGCCGCTGTCGGCGAGGACTTCACCGTCGTCGCCCCGACCGCGCTGAACGTCCGCGGGTACGCGGCGCTCGCCGCGTCGTGGTTCGGCCAAGAGGCGCGGCTCGAGTCCGTCTCGTGGGACCGGTTCCGCGAGACCACCAGCCCGGAGCACGCCGAGGCGAGCTGGGAGCACCTGTCCCGCAGTCAGGTGTTCAGCATCGAGAAGGCCCGCCGCCTGCTCGGGTACGCGCCGCGGTACACGGCACAGGAGACCGTGCTCGACGCGGTCCGCTGGCTCGTCGAGCACGGCGAGGTCGACGTGGCCGGCCCGCTCGTCGTCTGACCGGCTCGGAATGCCTGAGGGCGACAGGTGTTGTCTCCGGTTCACCGCCCTCCACCGGAAGGACCCGCATGACCGCGACCCCGCACGCCCTCGTCGTCGGCGCCACCGGCATCGCCGGCTCGGCCATCGTCGACCACCTCGTCACCGAGGGCTGGACGGTGACCGCGCTCTCCCGACGCCCGGGAGCCGAGCGCCCGGGCGTCACCTGGCGTTCGGCGGACCTGCGCTCGGCCGAGTCGCTCGCGTCGACGCTCGCCGACGTCCCCGCCACCCACGTGTTCTTCACGGCGTGGTCGCGACAGGCGACCGAGGCCGAGAACATCGCCGTGAACGGGGGCATGGTCCGCGACCTGCTCGCCGCGCTCACCGACGCCCCGGTCGAGCACGTCGCACTCATGACCGGCCTCAAGCACTACCTCGGCCCGTTCGAGGCGTACGGGCAGGGCGCGATGCCCGACACCCCGTTCCACGAGGACGAGCCACGGTTGGACGTCGCGAACTTCTACTACGCCCAGGAGGACGAGCTCTTCGCCGCCGCCGCGCGCCAGGGCTTCACGTGGTCGGTGCACCGCTCGCACACCGTCCTCGGGTACGCCGTCGGCAACGCCATGAACATGGGCCTGACAATCGCCGTCGCCGCCGCGATCAGTCGGCACACCGGCCGCCCGATGGTGTTCCCCGGCAGCGCGACGCAGTGGAACGGCCTGACCGACGTCACCGACGCCGACCTGCTCGCGGCCCAGATGGTGTGGGCGTCGACCGACCCGGCGGGCGCGGACGAGGCGTTCAACACCGCGAACGGGGACGTCTTCCGCTGGCGGTGGATGTGGCCGCGGATCGCCGCGCACCTCGGTGTCGAGGCCGAGGGCTTCGACACCGCGCCCCGCCCGTTCGAGCAGCAGATGGCCGACGCCGCGCCGGTGTGGGCGGAGATCGTCGCCGAGCACGGGCTCGTCGAGCCGGACCTCGAGCGGCTGGCGTCCTGGTGGCACACCGACGCCGACCTCGGCCGGGACATCGAGGTGATGACCGACATGTCGAAGAGCCGGCTCGCCGGGTTCACCGAGCACCACCGGACGCTCGACTCGTTCACCCGCCTGTTCGACCGGTACCGGGCGGAGCGCCTGGTCCCCTGACCGGCACGACGAGGGGCGCCGCGGTCAGGACCCGGTCGTCAGCGGCACCTGCACCAGCCGGTCGTCGGCAGGCCCGGGATCGCCGCGGCCGTCGGTGTTGTTCGTGACGAACCAGAGCGTGTCGTCCGGCCCGGCGAGCACCGTCCGGATGCGGCCGAACTCCCCGGCGAAGTACTCCTCGGACGTGCCCGGGTCGTCGACGGGGACCGCGCGGAGCACCCGGCCCTGCAGGTTCGCGATGAACACGGTGTCGCCGACGACGGCCAGACCGCTCGGGCTGGCGTCGTCGGTGGCCCACTGCTGCACCGGGTCGACGAAGCCGCGGGCCTCGCCCCCGGTGCCCTCGACCTCGGGCCAGCCGTAGTTGCTCCCCGGCTCGATGACGTTGAGCTCGTCGCGGGCGTCCTGCCCGAACTCCGACGCGAACATCGTGCCGTCGGCGCTCCAGCCGAGCCCCTGCACGTTGCGGTGTCCGAGGCTCCAGACCGGGGAGCCCGGGAACGGGTTGTCGTCCGGCACCGCGCCGTCCGGTGTCACGCGGAGGACCTTGCCCGCGAGCGAGTCCCGGTCCTGCGCGTCCTCGCTGGCGCCCGCGTCGCCGACGCTCGCGTAGAGCATCCCGTCCGGCCCGAACGCGATGCGACCGCCGTCGTGGAAGGTGTTCGCGGGCAGCCCGTCGAGCACGGTCGTGCCCGGCCCGAGTTCGTAGGAGCCGGAGGTCCCGCGGAGGTCGTGCCGCTGGATGCGGTTGCCGTCCTCGCCGGTGGAGTACACGAAGAGGTCACCGTCGTGCAGTGCGAGGCCGAGGAGGCCGCCCTCCCCGCCGTGCCGGACACCCGGGACCGTCCCGACGACGCGCGTGACGCCGTCCTCCGTCAGTTCGAGGACCCGCGCGGAGTCGCGCTCGCTGACCAGCGCGTCGGCACCGGAGCCGGTGCGCACGACGGACCAGGGGGCCTCCAGACCGGTCACGACGTTCGTCGTGTCGCCGTCGGGTGCGACCTGGCCGGCTGCCAGGTCGGCCGGAGCGGAGGCCCGTGCCGACCCGGTCGCGTCAGTCCCGTCCTCGCTCGAGCAGGCGCTGAGGGCCAGGGCGAGCAGGGCGACCCCGGCGGCCGACCAGGTGCGGCGCGTTCTGTCCACGGTGTGTCCCCTCGATGCGGTGTCCGTCGATCAGACACGCTGCAGGTGCGGAACCGCTGGGGGGCCGCTGAGCGCGGGCCTGCGCGTCAGTCGAGCGCCGCCGGTCGGAAGCGGTCCTCGAGGAACCGCCCGTTCACCAGGACCGCGCGGGCGTCCTGCTCGACGGCGGCGTCCCGGATCGCGGTGACGGCGACCTCGAGCGCCGTGACCTGCTGCAGCAGTGCCTCGGCGGGGGTGCGGCCGTCGGCCAGCCGGTGTCGCGCCGCCCAGTCCCGCGGCAGGGCGAGGTACGCCCGGAGGGTCCCCGGCAGGTAGTCGGTCGCGGTGCGGACCACCGCGAACTCGCCCTCGGTCGACCCCGCGACCCGGGGGAGTGTCTCCCGGAGCAGGGCCGCGATGCGGTCGACCGTCACGGCCACCTCGTCCGGGACCCGTCCGGCGATCGCCGCGCGGAGCGGCAGGAGGCCCGTGGGGACGTCCGTCTCGGCCACGACGAGTGCGTCGGCCGGTCCGATCCCGAGGGTGTGCAGGGCGCGGGACGCGGTGGCGGCATCACCGGCTGCCTCCGTGGCGACGGCTGCGACCTCACCCGCGAACGCGGTCAACCACGCGCCGAGGGGCAGCGTCCGCCGGCTGATGACGACCCCGCCGGAGACCCGTGCCGCCTCCGCAGCGAGGCGCCCGCGGTCGAGCCGGACCTCCATCCGTTCGTCGACGCCGTCGAACCGGAGCGTGCGGAGGGTGCCCGGACGTCCGGCGAGCCGGTCCCCGAGCGACCGGTCCCGCTCGGTGTGCAGTGCCGACGCCGCGTCCGCCCCGAGCGCACGGGTGACGTTCGCCGCGAGCGCCTCGAGCAGCACGGCGGGGTCGTCCGATGCGGCGACCCGGGCCGGCTCGTCGTCCGCCATCAGTCGACGAGGGGCAGGACGAGCGTCGGCGTGGCGATGACGTGGTCCTCCCGGAGCGGGCGGACGGCGGTGCCGATCGCGAAGAACTCCGTCGTGTGCCCACCCCACCGGTGCGGCAGCGACAGGAGCTGCACGCCGACGATGCCCTCGGCCTCGAGCTGTTCGGCCTCGGTCTGCATGCGCCCCATCGCGAGCTCCCGTGCGTCGTAGAGCGCCTCGGTGTACTGCGGGATCTCCACGTTCTGGCCGACGGTGCCCATCGACGCCATCATCCCGCGGTGGGCGATGTGGTAGACGCAGGTGCCCATGACCATGCCCTGCGGCGCGTACCCGGCCTGGATGAGGGTCCAGAAGTCCTGCCCGGACAGGTCCGAGGTGAAGGGCAGGCCCTTCGTGTTGCGCCAGCGGCCTGTGGGCGGCGGTGCGTCCGCGACGACCGCGGTGCCGACGGCGGTGAACTCGGCGAGGTCGTTGCCGTACTCCTTGAACTCGATCTCGAGCCGGACCCCCACGATCCCGTCGGCGCCCAGCCGGTCGGCCTCGGCCTCCATCCGGGTCATCGCGAGCTCCCGTGCGTGGTACATCGCCTGGCTGAGCTTGTCGAGCTCCATGTTCTTGCTCCACCGCCCGGTCTGGATGCCCACGTGGTAGACGCTCGAGCCGAGCACGAGCCCGACGGGGCGGAAGCCGGCCTGCCGGACGAGCAGGAACTCGTTCACCGACAGGTCCGACGTGAACAGGTGCTGGCGGCCGTCGTCGAGCCGGGCCGTGGCGTCGCGGGGGAGCGGGACGCGGGACAGGTCGGGTCCGGTGGTGCTCATCGGGGTCCTCTCGGGAGGTCGCGGAGTGGGATCACGGTCGTGACGTCCCGGGCGGTGGTGGCGCGCTCGGACCGGTCGCGGAAGGCGTGCATCGGCCCGGGGGCGAGAACGGTCCCGACGAACGAGGCCTCGGCGTGCAGGTCGACCTCCTCGCCGCAGGGGGTCTCGAACTCGGACAGGCTGCTCGCCGTGATGACGACGTCGGAGCCCCGGAAGGGCGCCGCGCGCCGGGCGAGCTGTGTCCGTGCGTCGTGCCGGGCGGCGGTCACCAGCTGCGTCAGCCCGTCGACCTCGGTGTTGCCGGACCAGGTCGAGCGCTGGGACTTCAGCTGCGGGTCCTCGTGCTTGGTGGACACGGACACCCCGAGCGTCATGCCGCGGGGCACCCAGCCGGACCGGATCAGGGCGGCGACCTCCTCGGGCGAGCACCCGGCGGTCCAGACGTCGTCCGCCGACCGGGCCGCCGGCGACACCGAGCCGTCGAGCGTCCGGACCGCGGTCCCGGTGGCCGTGAACTCGCGGGACGACCCCTCGAGTCGTTCGCGGTGCACCCGGACGCCGACCACGCCGTCGGCCCCGAGCGCCGCGGCCTCGGCGACCATCCGGCCGACGGCGCCGTGCCACGCCTGCTGGACGGCGGCGACGTACGACCCGAAGCCCGCGTTCCGCCCGTCGGTCCCGGTGGTCAGCACCGGCGACGTCCACGGCACGTACCCGCCGAACGAGCTCGTGGTGGCTCCCGGCCACGGCGTCCCGGCGCGCCAGAGTCCACACTGGCCGCCGCCGTAGGCCAGCTGCTCGACGACGCACCCGAACACCTCACCGACCGGTGCCAGCGCGACGGTCCGCACGGCTGCGGCACCCGACGCGGACAGCAGCGAGCCGGCGACACCACTGGCGCGCTGGCGTGCGATGCGCTCGTGTGCAGCGGGCGGGAGCCCCCCGGGCCAGCTCTGCATGCACACGCCTCCGTCGGGTCGGGTCCGGGGTCAGTGTCGCACCGCGCACGACCCGCTCGGAAGGACGAGAACGCTCAGGTTGCTGCGTGCTCCCCTCCGCCCGCCTGGTTCAGTGGGACACCGCACCCGATCCGCACGACCGTCCTCGGAGGACCCCATGACCACCATCGCCATCGTCGGTGCCGGCAAGGGCCTCGGCCTCGCCGTCGCCGAACGCTTCGCCCGCGAGGGCTTCGCCGTCGCACTGGTCTCCCGCAACCAGGCGCGCCTCGACGAGCTCGCCGCGTCCCTCCGCGATCAGGGCCACCAGGCCGCCGGGTTCGCCGCGAACGTCCGCGACGGGGATTCCCTCCGCGCCGCGCTCGAGCGGGCCACCGAGCAGCTCGGCCCGATCGAGGTGCTGCAGTACAGCCCGCTGCCGGCGAAGGAGTACATGCGCCCGGTGCTCGAGACGACCGCCGAGGACCTCGTCGGCCCGATCGAGTTCTCGGTCTACGGCTCGGTGAACGCCGTCCGCCAGGTCCTGCCCGGCATGCGCTCGCTCGGGCACGGCACGATCCTGTTCGTCAACGGCGGCAGCGCGGTGCGCCCGGGTGCGCGCGTCACGGGCACGTCCGTGGCCTTCGCCGGGGAGAGCGCGTACGCGCAGCTGCTCCACGACGCCGTGCGCGACGAGCAGGTCCACGTCGGTCAGCTCATCATCCCGTTCGGGATCGACGACGGCCAGGAGGCCCACTCCGGCACCGCCATCGCCGACCGCCTCTGGTCGATCCACACCGAGCGCGGCGCGTTCCGCACCTACGCCGAGGCGCTGCCCGAGTAGCCCGGAGAGCTCGCGGCCGGTGCGGACTCAGCCGGCGACGCGTTCCTGTCCACTCGTCTGTTCGATGCGGTGAACTCGCTGCTCGGACAGCCCGAGTGCTGCTGCAGCCTCCTTGTACGTCCAGTTCTGGAGACGCAGCGCGCGCACGACGGCACGGCTCTCCACGGCGGCGGCGACCTGCTCTGCAGCCGCGCGAGCCGCCCGGAGACGGGCGGCCTGCCAGCGCTCCTGGAGGTCCCCGGGGAGACCGACGGTGGTGCGGACGCAGACGTCGCCCGGATCGACGTCGAGCACGAGTGCCACGATCTCCCGTGCCACGTCATCCACCTCGGCGAGGTTCCTCGCCTGCCCGGTGACGTCGAGTTCCGGCACCTCGACCGTCCACCACCGGCCGTCCTTCCGCGCGATCGCCTGGTGCATCGCCTGGTCCATGTGTCTCCTATCGCCAGTTGTCGGGGACATCTGTGAGCTTCTTCGCGAGCTTGCCGACGACGCCCGCGCTGATCTCGCCGCCCGGACCGTGGTTGCTCAGGACCTCTCGGACACTCCCGTCCTCCGTGCCCCACAGCTCGTGGGAACCTCTGCCGGTCCGGAGCAGGACCCAGCGGTCGGCCCGGAGGACCTTCACCACGTCTCGGTACTTCTGCGGTTTCGGCATGAGATTACTCTCCCGGGTGGTGACCCCGACATCACCATCCCGGTGATGTCGTACTCGACATGTCGCTGAGTGCCGCGAGCGGGTCCAGCGACGACGTCCGGACTAGCGTGGGCGCCATGGCGAAGAAGGACCGCGCGACGGGTGACACCGCCCTCACCGTCGACGAGGCGACCGCCATCGCCAAACACGCGGAGGAGGGGCGCCTCGACATGGACGACCCGGACGTCCGTCGTGTCGTCGGCGAGGCCAACCGCCTCCTCGTCCGCTCCGGCGTCTGGGGTGTCCCCGAGGGGTCCCGGCAGCGTCGGCGCCGTCGTCTGCTCGCTGCGGGCGCGTTCCTGCTCGTGGTCTCCTGGCTCGCCGGGCTCTTCCTGCCGCTGTTCATCCGGCTCACCGAGTAGCGGGACGCTCGGCGGCAGCGCTAGGCTCGGCCACACCAGAAGGAAAAACGCGGTCCGCCGCGGCTGCACGTGGTCCGACCGGACCGCCACTTCTCCCGACACGAGGAGTGCGCGTTGACCGACACCACCATGCCCCGCCCGCCGTTCGACCCCGAGCTCGACGTCTTCCTGACCGCGATGGCGGCTCACGGGCGTCCGACGCTGACCACGGCGATGCTTCCGCACATGCGCCAGCTCGAGACACCGCTCGACGAGCTCGACGCCCGCCTGCACGCCCGCGGCCTCGAGCGCCGGAGCATCACCGTCCCCGGCCACCGCGGGGACCCGATCGAGCTGGCCGTCATCCAGCGTGCCGGCCGGACCGGCACCGCGCCGGCCTTCGTCACGTTCCACGGCGGTGGCATGGTGTTCGGCCACCACCTCGGCAACCTCGAGTCGTACGACGACTGGCTGCTCACACACGACGTCGTGCTCGTGAGCGTCGACTACCGGCTCGCACCCGAGTACCCCGACCCGTACCCGGTCGAGGACTGCTACGCCGGCCTCGTCTGGGTCGCCGAGCACGCGGACGAGCTCGGTGTCGACCCGGAGCGCATCGTGATCGCCGGCCAGAGCGCCGGTGCCGGGCTCGCAGCCGGGACGGCGCTGCTCGCGCGGGACCGCAACGGGCCGCCCCTCATCGGCCAGGTGCTCGTGTCGCCGATGCTCGACGACACCCTCGGCACGGTGTCGGCGGCGCAGTTCGACGGTGTCGGGACCGCGGACACGACGATGACCCGGTTCGGCTGGGACGCCCTCCTCGGCGATCGCCGCGGCGGCGAGGACGTGTCCGTGTACGCCGCCCCCGCGCGCGCCTCGGACCTCACCGGGCTGCCCCGGACGTACGTCGACTGCGGGAGCGCCGAGGTCTTCCGGGACGAGACCGTCGCCTACGCGAGCCGGCTCTGGGCGGCCGGGGTGGACGCGGAACTGCACGTCTGGCCCGGGGCCTTCCACGGGTTCACCGGCATGCAGCCCGCTGCGGCGCTGTCCGTGTCCGCGGTGCGGGCGCTCGCCGCGTGGACCGAGCGGCTGCTGGCCGACTGACCGGCGCGACGGACGGGAGGCTCCCCACCGGTCCGGTGGGGAGCCTCCCGTCTGCGCTCGGTCGCCGCTGGAGCGGCACCGGGTCAGCTGTGCAGCTTCGCCAGCTCCTGGAACTCGTCGTCCGACAGCTCGATCGTCGCGCCCTGGAGGTTGTCCTCCAGGTGGTCGACGCTCGACGTGCCCGGGATCGGCAGCATGACGGGCGAGCGCTTGAGCAGCCAGGCGAGCGCGACCTGCGCCGGGGTGGCGTCCTTCTGCTTCGCGAGCTCGGTGAGCGGGGAGTCCTCGCCGGTCAGGCCGCCGGTCGCGAGCGGGAACCACGGGATGAACCCGATGCCCTGCTCCTCCGACCAGTCGAGGAGCTCCTCGGCCGAGCGGTCGGTGAGGTTGTAGAGGTTCTGCACGGAGACGATCGTGGCGATCTCCTGCGCGGCCTTCACGTCGTCGACGGAGACCTCGGACAGGCCGATGTGGCGGATCTTGCCCTCGTCCTGCAGCTTCTTCAGCTCGCCGATCTGGTCCTCGAGGGGGACCTTCGGGTCGATGCGGTGCAGCTGGAACAGGTCGATGCGCTCGAGGCCCAGGCGGCGGAGGCTCATCTCGGCCTCCTGGCGCAGGTACTCCGGGCGGCCGACCGGCGGCCACTCGTTCGGGCCGGTGCGGGTCAGGCCGGCCTTCGTCGCGATGACGACGTCGTCGCCGTAGGGGTGGAGGGCCTCCTTGAGGAGCTCCTCGGCGACGTAGGGGCCGTACGAGTCGGCGGTGTCGAAGAAGTTCACGCCGAGCTCGACGGCGCGCTTGAGGACGCGGATCGCCTCGTCGTGGTCCTTCGGCGGTCCCCAGACGCCGGGGCCGGTGAGCTGCATGGTGCCGTAGCCGAGGCGGTTGACCTCGAGGTCCCCGCCGATGCGGAAGGTGCCGGAGGACGCGGCCGGACGGTTCGTGGTGTCGGTGCCAGTGGTCATGAACCCGGTCTACGCCTGTGGGTCCGTCGCACGTGGAGGCTGCGTCCCGGGACGGGGGTACGGCGTCTCCCCGCGGGACAGTCCGCCGACGAGCTTCGCGATGCGGTTCGCCCGCGCGGTGTCGCTCGGTGCGGTCACCACGCGGTGCACGACGGCGTACCGGTTGGTGGCGTCAAGCTCGTCGAACAGCGCCGCGGCCGCGGGGGAGGCGTCGAGTGCGGCACGCAGGTCGTCCGGCACCTCGGCCGTCGCGGCCCCGGCGTAGGCACTGTCCCACCGTCCGTCGCTCCTCGCCCGGTCGACCTCGGCCTGCCCGCGGGGCCGCATCCGACCGGCGTCGACGAGCGCGGCGACGAGGCCCACGTTCCGCGCCGACCACAGCGAGGCCCTCCGCCGCGGCGTGAACCGCTGGAGGAACGTCGCCGCGTCGAACCCGCGCTTCGGTCCGTCGATCCACCCGGAGCAGAGCGCCTCGTCGAGGGCCTGCGCGTACGTCAGGGTCGTCGGGCTCGTGGTGCCCTTCTTCGCGAGGACGAGCCACACCCCGTCGGCGTCGTCCTCGTGCTCGTCGAGCCACGCCCGCCACGCGGCGGCGTCGGCGACGAGGAACGGCTCGGTCTCCATGCGCCCGATGCTACGGCGCGGTCGACGGGACGCCGGGCGGCAGCGCTAGCATTCCGGCATGGGGGCTCGGAAGAACGCAGCGGACACCTGGACGGACGCGGACGCCGCGCTCTGGCACACGATCGCGATCGCGCAGGACGTCGCCGCGCAGCGCGTCCCGCAGCAGCGGGTCCCGACGGTGTTCCCGCTCCGGGAGCACGAGATCGCCTTCGCGCAGGGGCCCGTCCGCGTCGACGAGTGGCGGACCGCGGGCGACGGCAGCTACTCACAGTCGAGCACGTTCATGTTCGGCACCGGCGCGGTCGGGGTCGGCCTCGGCGTCGGCACCCTGGTGGGCAGCGCGATCGGCAACGCCCGCCGACGGTCCCAGGCCGAGTGGGACGCCACCCCGATGTTCCGCCCGGTGCTGCACGGCACCATCACCGTGACGAGCCAGGGCTTCCACCTCGTGGACGGCTTCGGAACGCACACGTGGGGCTGGCACGACCTCACGATGGCGCAGATGGCCGACCGCACCGTGGTGAACGTGCACGGGGCCTCCGACCGCGGCCCGGTCAACTGGATGATCTGCTCCGACTGGGCCGAGCTCGTCTTCGTGCTGTGGGCGACGTTCCGGCACCCGCAGCACCCGCAGTTCACCAGCACCGCCTGGATCCCCGCGGGCTGGCCGGACCGCGCCGTGCAGCACGGGTTCCCGCTCCCGCCCGGGCCGGGCCGCCTGCCGTCCTGAACCGGCCCCGTCCGACACGGACCCGGCGTGACGGGCACGGGCAGTGCCTCCCTCCCGTCCGGGCCGACGGAGTAGACCTGCCGAGGGACACGGCACCGCGGCCACCCGACCGCAGCGGACCGTGGACACGGACAAGGAGCACCATGCAGACACGCAAGCTCGCCGACCTCGACGTCGGCGCGATCGGCCTCGGCACCATGGGCATGAGCGCCTTCTACTCGGGCGCCGGCTCGGACGACGCCGAGTCGATCCGCACCATCCACCGCGCCATCGACCTCGGCGTCACGCTCTTCGACACCGCCGAGGCGTACGGCCCCTACACGAACGAAGAACTCCTCGCCGAAGCCCTCAAGGGCCGCCGCGACGACGTCGTCATCGCCACGAAGTTCGGCCTCTACAAGCACGAGGCCGACGAGGAGACGCCGACGCAGACCCGTGGGATCTCCAGCGCGCCGGAATCGGTGCGGGTCGCCCTCGAGGGGTCGCTCCGCCGCCTCGGCACCGACCACATCGACCTCTACTACCAGCACCGCGTCGACCCGTCGATCCCGATCGAGGACGTCATCGGCCAGCTCGCCGGCTTCGTGCAGGAGGGCAAGATCCGCCACATCGGCATGTCCGAGGCCTCGGCCGCGACGATCCGCAAGGCGCACGCCGTGCACCCGATCACCGCGCTGCAGAGCGAGTACTCGCTGTGGACGCGCGACCCCGAGGGCGACGTCCTCGACACCCTCCGCGAGCTCGGCATCGGCCTCGTGCCGTACTCGCCGCTCGGCCGCGGGTTCCTCACCGGCGCGATCACGAAGCCGTCCGACCTCGACGCCGACGACTTCCGCTCGGCGAACCCGCGCTTCCAGGAGGAGGCCTTCGCGGCGAACATGCGGATCGTCGACGCGGTGAAGGGCATCGCGGACGAGGTCGGCGGCACCCCCGCCCAGGTCGCGCTCGCATGGCTGCTCGCCCAGGGCGACGACATCGTGCCGATCCCGGGCACGAAGCGCGTCACCCGGCTCGAGGAGAACGTCGGCGCGGCCGACGTCACGCTCTCGGCCGACCAGGTCGAGCGCCTGTCGGCGCTGCCGCTGCCGACCGGGGACCGCTACCCCGACATGTCGAGCATCGGCCACTGACCCGACCAGCATGCTGACGGGAGGCCCGGTACCAGCTGGTACCGGGCCTCCCGG
>JASCOJ010000036.1 GCA_029959645.1 Microbacteriaceae bacterium PS02332
CCGTCGCGACGGGGCGCGACGTTCGCGACGGGGCGCGACACCCAGTGCTCAGCGGAGGGTGCGGGGGAGGTACCGGGGGACGTAGCGGAGGAGGATCCCCGCGCCCACCAGCCCGAGGACGCCCATCACGCCGCTGGCGATCGCGATCGACGCGACCGCGGTGACGCCCGAGATGAGGAGGGGCGCGGCGGCCGAACCGAGGTCACCGGTGAAGCGCCACGCCCCGAGGAACGGCGCCGGCGCACCTCGAGGCGCGAGGTCGGCCCCGAGCGTCATGAGGATCCCGGACCCGACGCCGTTCGCGAGCGACATGGCCATGGCCACGGCGACGAACCACCCGACGCGGGCGTCCAGGTGCCCGCTCCACGCGAGCAGGAAGTAGCAGATGCTCAGGCCGAGCATGCACGGCAGCGCGCTGGCGAGCCGGCCCCAGCGGTCCATGATCTGCCCGCTCGTGTAGAAGAGCGCGAAGTCGATGGCGCCCGCGACGCCGATGACGAGCGCGGCGGTCGAGTCGTCCAGCCCGACGCTCACCGCCCAGAGCGGGAGGATCACCTGGCGTCCGGCACGCATCGCACCGATCAGGGCGGCGCCGCTGCCGAGCCGGACGAGCACGCGGTGGTACTCCCGGATCGTGCGGAAGAGCCCGTGCGACTCCTGCTGCACGAGGACCGCGCCGGTGTCGGTCGCGACGGGTGCCGAGGACCCGGGGTCCGGACGGGAGGCCCGGCCCGGCCTCCGGAGACCGCGCACGCCCGTCGCCGGGTCACGGACGACGAGCAGGACCACCGCGGCGAGGAGACAGCACACCACGTGGACCCAGAACGCGCTCGCCGTCGTGCCGGTGAGGTGGATGACGCCCGCGGCGAGGAACGGCCCGACGAAGTAGCCGAAGCGGAACACCCCACCGAGGCTGGAGAGCGCCCGGGCGCGGATCCGGACCGGGATGGCGGTCGTCATGTAGGCGTGCCGGGCGAGGGCGAACACCGCGGTCGAGAGGCCGACCAGGAACACCCCGAGCGCGAGCACGAGCGGGTTCGGCGCGGCCGTGCAGACGAGCAGCCCGACGACCGAGACGAGCGCCGCGCCGATCATCGCGTTGCGTTCACCGATCCGGGCGACGACCACGCCGGAGGGGACGTCACCGATGAGCTCGCCGACGAGGATGAGCGACGCGACGAAGCCGGCGAGCGCGAGTCCGGCGCCGAGCGAGTCGGCGGCGATCGGGATGATCGGGATGATCGCGCCCTCGCCGATCGCGAAGAGCGTCGCGGGCAGGAACCCGGACAGGAGCACCGCGCGGACGTCGAAGGGGGAGGGGTCGCTCGGGGTCATCGCGCGCTCCACGGTACGCCGGTGTCGCGGTTACCCTGGACACATGCGTGTTCTGGCGGCGATGAGTGGTGGCGTCGACTCGGCGGTGGCGGCGGCCCGGGCGGTGGACGCCGGCCACGACGTCGTGGGCGTGCACCTCGCCCTGAGCCGGATGCCCGGCACGCTCCGCACCGGCAGTCGCGGGTGCTGCACCATCGAGGACTCGATGGACGCCCAGCGCGCCGCCGCGGCCCTCGGCATCCCGTACTACGTGTGGGACTTCTCGGCGCGGTTCAAGGAGGACGTCGTCGACGACTTCGTCGCCGAGTACCAGGCCGGTCGGACGCCGAACCCGTGCATGCGGTGCAACGAGCGGATCAAGTTCGCGGCGCTGCTCGAGAAGGCGCTCGCCCTCGGGTTCGACGCGGTCGCGACCGGGCACTACGCCTCGATCGTGACCGGGGCCGACGGCTCGCGCGAGCTGCACCGCTCGGCGGCGTGGGCGAAGGACCAGTCGTACGTGCTCGGCGTGCTCACCGCCGAGCAGCTGCGGCACGCGATGTTCCCGCTCGGCGCGACGCCATCGAAGGACGAGGTCCGGGCCGAGGCCGCCGCGCGTGGCCTGACCGTCGCGCAGAAGCCGGACTCCTACGACATCTGTTTCATCCCGGACGGCGACACCCGCGGGTGGCTCGCCGACCGTGTGGGCACGGCCCCCGGCGACGTCGTCGAGCGGGACGGCACCGTGGTGGGGTCGCACGAGGGCGCCGCGGGGTACACCGTCGGTCAGCGTCGCGGGCTCGCCCTGGGCCGGCCCGCCCCCGACGGCAAGCCGCGGTTCGTGCTCGAGATCCGCCCGAAGGACAACACCGTCGTCGTCGGCCCGAAGGAGGCGCTCGACGTCACGTCGCTGTCCGGCACCCGCTACACCTGGGCCGGTGCCGCACCGGCGGACCCGTCGGTGCCGTTCCGCTGCGACGTGCAGATCCGCGCCCACGCCGACCCCGAGCCCGCGACCGCGCGGGTGCAGGACGGTGCGCTCGTGATCGAGCCGGACGCCCCGCTGTCCGGGGTCGCGCCGGGACAGACCGCCGTGGTCTACGTCGGCACCCGCGTGCTCGGCCAGTGCACGATCGACACCACGGTCTCCGCTGACACGACCGTCGCGGCGCCGCTCCCCGTCTGACCAGGTCGGTCCTGACGACCGTGTCCCCGGTGCACGGTAGAACTGGAGCATGAGCGAGCGCACGGGCACCGACGGCACCACGACGGAGGAGACCTTCGAGACGACCCCTCCGGCCGACCTCGACGCCGCCTCGGCCGCGCGTGAGGTGGACCGGCTCCGGGTGCGGGTGAACGAGCTCCGGCACGCGTACTACGACGAGAGCGCCTCGCCGGCCAGCGACGCCGAGTACGACGCGCTGCTGCACCGGCTCGAGGCGGTCGAGCAGCGCTTCCCCGAGCTGGTCACCGAGGACAGCCCGACGCAGACGGTCGGCGGACAGGCGCAGACGACGCAGTTCGCGCCCGTCGAGCACGCCGAGCGGATGCTCAGCCTCGACAACGTGTTCAGCCCGGAGGAACTCACCGACTGGGCGCTCAAGGTCCAGCGGGACGCCGGGTCCGAGCGCGTCCGCTTCCTCACCGAGCTCAAGATCGACGGGCTGGCGATCAACCTCCGGTACGAGCACGGGCGGCTCGTCTCGGCGGCGACGCGCGGCGACGGCGTCGTCGGCGAGGACGTCACCGGCAACGTCCGCACGATGGGCACCATCCCGGACCGCCTGACCGGGACGGGCCACCCGCCGATCGTCGAGGTCCGCGGCGAGATCTTCTTCCCGGTGGCCGAGTTCGACGAGCTCAACGCCCGGCAGCGCGACGCGGGGGAGCGGCTCTTCGCCAACCCGCGGAACGCCGCCGCCGGGTCCCTGCGGCAGAAGGAAGAGGGCAAGTCGCCGGCGAAGCGCGAACTCATGGTCGACCGGCTCCGCCGTCTGCGCATGCTCGTGCACGGCATCGGCGCGTGGCCGGTCGCCGAGCTCGAGCGTGACACCGACGTCCGCGCGCAGTCCGAGGTGTACGACCTGCTCCGCACGTGGGGCCTGCCGACCGGGACGCACCACCGGGTGTTCGACTCCGTCGAGGACGTGCTCGGCTTCGTCAAGCAGTACGGGGAACGACGGTCCGCGGTCGAGCACCAGATCGACGGCATCGTGGTGAAGGTCGACGACCTCGGCCTGCACGAGGAACTCGGGGCGACCTCGCGCGCCCCGCGCTGGGCGATCGCGTACAAGTACCCGCCGGAGGAGGTGCACACGAAGCTGCTCGACATCGTCGTCAGCGTCGGCCGCACCGGGCGGGCGACCCCGTTCGCGTCCATGGCCCCGGCTGAGGTCGCCGGGTCCGTCGTCCGACAGGCGACCCTGCACAACCAGCAGGTCGTGAAGGCGAAGGGCGTCCTGATCGGCGACACCGTCGTGCTGCGCAAGGCCGGCGACGTCATCCCCGAGGTGCTCGGTCCCGTGGTCGAACTCCGGGACGGCACCGAGCGCGAGTTCGTGATGCCGACCGAGTGCCCGGAGTGCGGCACCCCGCTCCGCCCGGCGAAGGAGGGCGACATCGACCTCCGCTGCCCGAACGCCCGCAGCTGCCCGGCGCAGGTGCGCGGACGCGTCGAGCACATCGCCTCGCGCGGGTCCCTGGACATCGAGGGTCTCGGCGAGGTCGCGGCGGCCGCCCTCACCCAGCCCGTCCACCCGGAGACCCCGCCGCTCGTCACCGAGGCCGGCCTGTTCGACCTCACGATGGCGGACGTCGTCGGGATCGAGGTCGTCGTCCGCGACGCCGAGACCGGCATGCCGAAGACCGACGACGGCGGGGCGCCCAAGCGCGTCACGCCGTTCAGCCGGGCCCGCAAGAAGACCGACCCGCCGTTCGACCCGGAGGCCCGGGGCGCCGACGCCACCGGCGAGCCCAGCCGCTACCCGTCGAAGAACGCGTTCGAGATGCTCGCGAACATCGACGCGGCGAAGACCCGTCCGCTGTGGCGGATCCTCGTGGGCCTGAGCATCCGCCACGTCGGCCCCGTGGCCGCGCGGGCGCTCGCCGACCACTTCGGGTCGCTCGACGCGATCCGGTCGTCGTCCCGTGAGGAGCTCGCCGCCGTGGACGGTGTCGGCGGCATCATCGCCGACGCCCTGCTCGACTGGTTCGAGGTCGACTGGCACCGCGAGATCGTCGACCGCTGGGCGGCGGCCGGAGTGCAGCTGACCACGCCGGGGCACCCGGGGCCGGGCGCGGCGGTCACGGACGGCGGGGTCCTCAGCGGGATCACCGTCGTCGCCACCGGGTCCCTCGAGGGCTTCAGCCGCGAGGGTGCGCAGGAGGCGATCATCGCCGCCGGCGGCAAGGCCGGGTCGAGCGTCAGCAAGAAGACCGACTACGTCGCGGCCGGACCCGGTGCGGGCTCCAAGCTCGCCAAGGCGGAGACGCTCGGCGTCCGCATCATCGACGCGGCGCAGTTCGCGCTCCTCGTGACGGAGGGGCCGGCCGCGATCGCGGAACCCGGACCCGAGCCGGAAACCGGGTCCGACGGGTCGGACGGGTCGGACGGGTCGGACGGGTCCGACGGGTCCGCGGACGCGACGCCGGACGGCACGGCCGAGTAGCCTGCCCGGCCGCGGACCGTGACAGCGCACGGCGCCCGGGTGGGGGAGCCGCGCCGCGTGCTCGTGCCCCCAGTTCGGGGGTCAAGTTGCATCACGCATGTTCGCGATCGGGATACTCTCCCTAAACTCGACGGAGCATCAACCCGTCGCCTGCAGGGGGGCGACGGGAGGCCATCCCGAGGGACTTCCGTTTGCTGCTCGTCGCCGCGGCTCTGTTGACCGTCTCGATGCACTCGCTCCGAGTGGTCGAGACCCCGGACGCGCTCCAGCCAGCGCCGGTCGCGGAGGCGGTGCACGCACCGGCCGTCCGCGACCCGGACCCGGCGGTCGCACGCGGGCGGGCCTTCCTCGACGGGTTGGCCGACGCGACCCCGGTCGCGCTGCACTCGATGCAGGACGACGCCCGGGTGCTCGCCACCGCGCTCGACGACCCGCCGGACGCGGTCGAGGTCGGGTCGTGGTGGTCCGCGCTCGACGACCGGGAGCGCGCCGTGCTCGAGCGCAACGCCCCGGTCGTCGTCGGAAACCTCGACGGTGTGCCCTACGCCGTCCGGGACCGGGCGAACCGGGCAGCCCTCGCCGCCGGACTCGCCGACACGTCCGAGGCGCACCCGGTCACGGCGATGTACGGCCAGGTGCGGACCTCCCTCGAGCAGCAGCCCGGCGACCCGGTCAAGACCCTCGTGACCCTCGACCCGCGGGCCGGCGGTCGTGCGGCCGTCGCGATCGGCGACCTCGACACCGCGTCGGACGTGACGATGATCGTGCCCGGGATGTTCTTCACCGTCACCGGCCAGCTCGTCGACTTCACCGCCACCGCGGGCGACCTGTACCGCGAGCAGGCGACGCTCGCGCCGGTTGCCGCCCCTGCTCCCGGCTCGGGGATCGCCGTCGTCGCGTGGATGGGGTACCAGACCCCGAACCTGTCGAACGTGCTCTCGCTCGACCTCGCGCACACCGGCGCCCGACGGCTCGAGCGCGCGGTCGCCGGGCTGCGCGAGGTCCGGTCGGGCCGGGAGCCGCGCCTCGGCGTCATCGCGCACTCGTACGGGTCGACGACCGCACTCCTCGCGCTGTCGTCGGGGCGGATGCACGCCGACTCCCTGACCCTGCTCGGGTCGCCGGGCAGCCGCGTGGCGACGGTGGGGCAGCTGGCCGTCCCGGACGACCAGGTCTTCGTCGGCGGCGCGCACGGCGACCCGGTGGCCGGGTCCGGGTACTTCGGGGTCGACCCGGGGGGCTCCGGCTTCGGTGCGCGGCTGCTCGACCTCACGAGCACGGACGGCAGCGCGGCCGGTGCGCTGTTCCGCCGCCCGCAGGGGCACAACGACTACCTGAAGCCGGGGACGGCGTCCCTGCACGACGCGGCGCTCATCGCCGTCGGTCGCGGCGACCTCGTCCGCGACGCCCGGCACGGCGGGGGAGGTCGCGGCGACGGGCTCGTGCCGGCTTCCCCGGACATGTACCTCGTCCGGCCGCAGGACCTCCAGCCACGGGAGTGACGCCTCCTCCGCCGACCGGCCGGGAGGCCCGCCGGCGGGTGTGACCGGATCGTGACCGCTGCGGGGACGCGGATCTGGCCTCCTGGCCGGGTGATCCTGAGGACGTGCGCAGCAGGACGGCCCCCGGAAGCGGGTCGGTTCCAGGCGCCCTGCCTAGCGTGCCGCCATGCGAGTCGTGCGGTGGCCTGGTGCCCTCCTGGTGTTCGTCGTGATGTCCGCCCTCGCCGGGTTGCTCGTCACGGTCGCGGTGACGCCCGCCGTCGCGGTCGTCGGCGAGGGGGCGAGCGGAGCAGCGGCGTTCTTCGAGGACCTGCCGAGCTACCTCGACATCCAGACGCCGCAGCAGGTCTCCACCGTGTACGCGAAGCAGGGCGGCAACGAGGTCCCGATCGCCTCGTTCTACGCCGAGAACCGGACGAACGTGAAGGCCGACGAGATCGCCGACTCGTTGAAGCAGGCGGCGATCGACACCGAGGACCCGCGGTTCCACGACGAGGGTGGCATCGACGTGGTCGGCACCCTCCGTGCGACGATCGCCGACGCCCTGCACAAGGGCGTCCAGGGCGGGTCGAGCATCACGCAGCAGTACGTGAAGAACGTGCTCGTGCAGCAGTGCGAGCAGCTCACCGGGAAGGACGCGGCCGCCACGAAGGCGAAGGTCAGCGCCTGCTACGACAAGGCCGCCGGGCAGTCGAAGGCGCGCAAGCTCCAGGAGATCAAGTACGCCATCGCGGTCGACAAGAAGTACTCGAAGGACGAGGTCCTCACCGGCTACCTCAACATCGTCGGGCTCGGCGGCCGGGTGTACGGCGCCGAGGCCGGTGCCGAGTACTACTTCGGCGTGCACGCGAAGGACCTCTCCGTCGTCCAGTCCGCGACGCTCGTGGCGATCCTGAACAACCCGTCGAACCTCCGCATCGACCAGCCGGACGACAAGCAGAACGGGCAGGCGAACGGCTACCGGTTGACGAAGATCCGCCGCGACTACGTGATCCGACGGATGCTCGCCCACCATGCGATCTCGAAGGCGGACGCGGCGGCGGACATCGCCACGCCGATCCAGCCGAAGATCACCGCGACCGCGAACGGCTGCTCCACCGCGGCCGCGCAGTACGACGCCGGGTACTTCTGCGACTACGTCCGTGCACAGGTGCTGCAGGACCCGGCGTTCGGCGCCACCTCCGCGCAGCGCATCGCGACGCTCGACACCCAGGGGCTGCGCATCCACACGTCGCTCGACCTCGACCTGCAGGCCACGGCCCAGCACGCGCTGTCCACCTTCGTGCCCACGACGATGGCGGGCGTCGACGCCGGCGGTGCGAACGTCACGGTCGAGCCGGGCACCGGCCGGATCGTGTCGATGGTGCAGAACACCGACTACACGCAGTCCGACGCCCCCGCCCCGGGCGTCACCGCGGTGAACTACAACGCCGACCAGGCCTTCGGCAGCTCGACCGGCTTCCCGACCGGGTCGACGTACAAGGTGTTCACGCTGGCCGACTGGCTCGCGAACGGGCACACCCTCTCCGAGTCGGTCGGCACGACCGAGCACCTGTTCCAGCAGTCGGAGTTCCGGAACTCGTGTGAGGGCGTCGGCACCGCCCCCTGGCCGGTCGCGAACGCCGAGCAGGTGCCGTCGAGCATGACCGTGCTGGCCGCGACCGTCGAGTCGATCAACACCGCCTTCGGTTCCATGGCCAAGCAGCTCGACCTCTGCGGGATCCAGAAGACCGCCGAGTCGATGGGGATCCACCAGGCCGACGGCAGCAAGCCGGGGTCGAACCCGTCCTCCGTGCTCGGGACGAACCCGCTGTCGCCGATCGACCTCGCCGAGGCCTACGCGGGCTTCGCGAACGGCGGGGTCACCTGCACGCCGACGACCATCGACTCGGTGACCACCGCGTCCGGCAAGACGATCACCCCGACGCCGTCGACCTGCACCCGTGGTGTCAGCGCCGAGGTCGCCGGCACCGTCGACTACGCGCTGCAGGGCGTGCTGAACGCCGGCGGCACCGCGGCCACCGCGAACCCCGGCGACAGCGTGCCGAAGTTCGCCAAGACCGGCACCACCGACGGCGACCAGCAGAACTGGCTGGTGGCCTCCACCACCAAGTACACGAACGCCACGTGGGTCGGCAACGTGCAGGGGCACGTGCGCCTGGCGAACTGGTCGTTCCTGCAGGGCACGACCGGGTACAGCGCGAAGTTCGGCGTCAGCAAGCAGATGATGACGTACCTCGACGGGACCTACAGCGGCGGGGCGCTGCCGGCCCCGGACCCCGCCATGGTCGGGTACGCCGCGAACCGATCGGCGACGGCGAACAGCTCCTCGACGGGGTGGCAGGGTCAGGGCACACAGGGCCAGGGCCAGGCCGCGCAGGGGCAGGGTGCCCAGGGCCAGGGCCAGGGCCAGAGCACCCAGGGGCAGACCGCGCAGCAGGGCGGCCAGGCGCCGGCCGCGCCCGCGCCTGGCGGTGCCGGCGGGCAGTAGGCCGACCGCGGAGCCGCGGAGCCGCGGAGCCGCGGAGCCGCCGACCAGCGGAGGCGCCGATACGCGCGGACCCGCGGGACCGCGGAGGCGCGGAGGCGCGGGACCGCGGAGGCGCGGAGGCGCGGGACCGCGGAGGCGCGGAGGCGCGGAGGCGCGGAGGCGCGGAGCAGCCGACCAGCGGAGGCGCGGAGGCGCGGAGGCGCGGAGCAGCCGACCAGCGGAGGCGCGGAGGCGCGGAGTGCGGCGTCGCGGACGGGCGGCCGTGTGCCGGGCCTGCACCGGGCCTCCCGTCCGGTTGACGCGGTCCGGCGACCGCCGAGGGAGCCCAATAGACTGGGTGGCATTCCACGAACCGATCGACGGAGCACCATGCCTGACATCACGAGCGAGCAGGTCGCCCACCTGGCGGACCTCGCGCGTATCGCCCTGACGCCCGACGAGATCGAGAAGATGACCGAGGAGCTGTCACTCATCGTCGACAGCGTCGCGAAGGTCACCGAGGTCGCGACCCCGGACGTCCCCGCGACGAGCCACCCGGTCCCGCTCGAGAACGTGTCCCGACCCGACGTGGTCGGCGAGACGCTGACCCAGGAGCAGGCGCTGTCCGGCGCCCCGGACACCGACGGCGAGCGCTTCCGCGTGACGGCCATCCTCGGCGAAGAACAGTAGGCGGCGACCGTGACCGACGACATCACCACACTGAGCGCCGCGGCGCTCGCCGACGCCCTCGTGGCTCGCGACGTCTCGAGCGTCGAGGCCACCCAGGCCCACCTCGACCGCATCACCGCGGTCGACGGGGACGTGCACGCGTTCCTGCACGTCAACCAGAACGCGATCGCCGCCGCGAAGTCGATCGACTCCCGGCGCGCGGCCGGCGACGACCTGGGACCCCTCGCGGGCGTGCCCATCGCCGTCAAGGACGTCCTGTGCACGCTCGACATGCCGACCACCTCGGGGTCGAAGATCCTCGAGGGCTGGGTGCCGCCGTACGACGCCACCCCGGTCGCGAAGCTCCGTCGCGCGGGGCTCGTGCCGCTCGGCAAGACGAACATGGACGAGTTCGCCATGGGCTCGTCCACCGAGTTCTCGGCCTACGGTCCGACGCACAACCCGTGGGACCTCGACCGGATCCCCGGCGGGTCCGGCGGTGGCTCGGCCGCCGCGGTCGCCGCGCACGAGGCGCCGCTCGCACTCGGCTCCGACACCGGCGGGTCCATCCGTCAGCCCGGCGCCGTCACCGGCACGGTCGGGGTGAAGCCGACCTACGGCGGGGTGAGCCGCTACGGTTCGATCGCCCTGGCCTCCAGCCTCGACCAGATCGGCCCGGTCGCCCGGACCGTCCTCGACGCCGCGCTGCTGCACGACGTCATCGGCGGCCACGACCCGAAGGACTCCACGTCGCTCCGGCAGGAGTGGCCGTCGTTCGCCGCCGCCGCACGCGAGGGGCTGCAGGCGGACTCGCTGCAGGGCCTCCGCATCGGTGTCGTGAAGGAGCTCGCCGGTGGCGAGGGCTTCCAGGCCGGCGTCACGCAGCGCTTCCAGGAGACGGTCGCACTGCTCGAGTCGGCCGGCGCGGTCGTCGTCGAGATCGACGCCCCCTCGTTCGCCTACGCGATCAGCGCCTACTACCTGATCCTCCCGGCCGAGGCCTCCTCGAACCTGGCGAAGTTCGACTCGGTGCGCTTCGGGCTCCGGGTCACGCCCGAGGGCGGTGCCACCGTCGAGGACGTCATGGCCGCGACCCGCGGGGCCGGCTTCGGCCCCGAGGTGAAGCGCCGCATCATCCTCGGCACCTACGCGCTCAGCGCCGGGTACTACGACGCCTACTACGGCAGCGCGCAGAAGGTCCGCACGCTCGTGCAGCGCGACTTCACGGCCGCGTTCGAGCAGGTCGACCTGCTGATCAGCCCGTCGGCGCCGACCACGGCGTTCAAGATCGGCGAACGCATCGACGACCCGCTCGCGATGTACCTCAACGACCTCACCACGATCCCCGCGAACCTCGCGGGCGTCCCCGGCATGAGCATCCCGAACGGCCTCGCGCCCGAGGACGGCCTGCCGACCGGCGTGCAGCTCATGGCGCCGCAGCGTGAGGACGCCCGGCTCTACCGCTACGGCGCCGCCCTCGAGCGGCTCCTGGAGCAGCAGTGGGGCGCGCCGCTCATCGACCGCATCCCGGACCTGGCCGCCAGCCAGCAGTCCGCCGCAGAGGAAGGTGTCATCTGATGGCCAAGGACGCCCTCATGGACTTCGACGAGGCGATCGAGCGCTTCGAGCCGGTGCTCGGCTTCGAGGTGCACGTCGAACTCGCGACGAAGACGAAGATGTTCTCGGACGCGCCGAACTTCTTCGGCGGGGAACCGAACACGAACGTGACGCCGGTCGACCTCGGGCTCCCCGGGTCGCTGCCGGTCGTGAACGAGCAGGCCGTGCGCTACTCGATCCAGCTCGGGCTCGCGCTGGGCTGCTCGATCGCGGAGAGCTCGCGGTTCGCGCGGAAGAACTACTTCTACCCGGACAACCCGAAGAACTACCAGATCTCGCAGTTCGACGAGCCGATCGCCTTCGAGGGCGAGGTCGAGGTCGAACTCGCCGACGGAACGATCTTCCAGATCCCGATCGAGCGCGCCCACATGGAGGAGGACGCCGGCAAGCTGACGCACGTCGGCGGTGCCACCGGCCGCATCCAGGGTGCCGAGTACTCGCTCGTCGACTACAACCGCGCGGGCGTCCCGCTCGTCGAGATCGTCACCAAGCCGATCATCGGTGCGAAGGAGCGCGCCCCCGAACTCGGTGCGGCGTACGTGCAGGTCATCCGTGACCTCGTCCGCGCGCTCGGCGTCTCCGAGGCCCGGATGGAGCGCGGGAACCTCCGCTGCGACGCCAACATCTCGCTGCGCCCGTGGGGCCAGGAGAAGCTCGGGACGCGGACCGAGACGAAGAACGTCAACTCGTTCCGCGCCGTCGAGCGCGCCATCCGCTACGAGATCCAGCGCCAGGCCGCGATCCTCGCCGCGGGCGGGTCGATCACGCAGGAGACCCGGCACTGGCACGAGGACACCGGTCGCACCTCCGCGGGTCGGCCGAAGTCCGACGCCGACGACTACCGGTACTTCCCGGAGCCCGACCTGCTGCCGGTCGTGCCGGACCCCGCGGTCATCGAGGAGCTCCGCGCCTCGCTGCCCGAGGCCCCGGTCGCGCGCCGTCGTCGGCTCAAGGGCGAGTGGGGCTTCGCCGACCTCGAGTTCCAGGACGTCGTCAACGGCGGTCTGCTCGACGAGGTCGAGGCCACGGTCGCCGCCGGTGCCGCCCCGCAGGCCGCGCGCAAGTGGTGGACCGGCGAGATCAGCCGTGTCGCCAACGCGCAGGACGCCGCTCCCGGCGACCTCGTCGCGCCCGCGCACGTCGCCGAGGTCATCGCGCTCGTCGAGTCCGGCGACCTGACCGACCGGCTCGCCCGCCAGGTCCTCGAGGGTGTCATCGCCGGGGAGGGCTCGCCCGCCCAGGTCGTCGAGACCCGGGGACTCAAGGTCGTGTCGGACGACAGCGCCCTGACCGCCGCGGTCGACGAGGCCCTCGCCGGGCAGCCCGACGTGTTGCAGAAGATCCGCGACGGCAAGGTCCAGGCCGCCGGCGCGATCATCGGGTCCGTCATGAAGGCCATGAAGGGCCAGGCCGACGCCGCCCGGGTCCGCGAGCTCGTGCTGGAGCGCGCGCAGCAGTAGCGCTCCGCCCTGCCCGCTCCGGGCACCCCGGAACCACGCTCCGGACACAGCACCGCGCATCGCCGCGGTGCTGTGTCCGTTCCGGGGTGCGGTGCCGGCGGCGCGGAAGCTGGGGACACGTCAGCGATCCGGTGACAGGATGGAGCGTGTCAGCAACCATCCGAGCCATCGGTACCGCCGTCCCGCGGACCACTCTCGGGCAGGCGTCGGTCCGTGACCTGTTCGCCGCCCAGCCCGGCCTCGGCAGGCTGGCCTCGCGGCTCGTGCCGGCGGCGTTCAACGCCTCCGAGGTGGAGCACCGCCACAGCGTCCTCCCCGAACTCGACGCCGCCGCCGGGCCGGGTGCGTTCCGCGACGCCGACGGGGTCCTCACCTCGCCGAGCACCGGGACCCGCAACGACCGCTTCCGGGAACTCGCACCGCCGCTGTTCGTCGGCGCCGCCCGGGACGCCCTCGAGCGTGCCGCCGTCGACCCCGCCACCGTCACCCACGTCGTCACCGTGTCCTGCACCGGCTTCACGCAGCCCGGCCCCGACCTGGCGATCGTCGAGGAACTCGGCCTGCCCCGGAACGTCTTCCGCCAGCACGTCGGCTTCATGGGCTGCTTCGCCGCGTTCCCGGCACTCCGGATCGCCGACGCGTTCGTCGGCGCCGACCCGTCCGCGGTCGTGCTCGTCGTCTGCGCCGAACTCTGCACGCTGCACGTGCGCAACTCCGAGGACCCGGACCAGATCGTCGCGAACAGCGTCTTCGGCGACGGCGCAGCGGCCGCCGTCGTCACCGCGGACGGGCCTGGCCTGCGGCTCGACGCGTTCACGACGTTGGTGATGCCCGAGGGTGCCGACGAGATGGCCTGGAACATCGGCGACGAGGGCTTCGAGATGGTGCTCAGCACCGAGGTGCCCAAGCTCATCGGGGTGCACGCCGCCGAGGCGGTCGCACCCCTGCTCGAGCCGCACGGATGGTCTCCCGAGGACGTGCCGGTCTGGGCGGTGCACCCCGGCGGCCGGGCGATCCTCGACCGGACCCAGGCCGCGCTCGACCTGCCCGACAGCGCGATCGAGGCCAGCCGGACCGTACTCCGCGACCACGGCAACATGTCGAGCGCGACGGTGCTGTTCGTCCTCCGGGAGGCCGTGGCGGCCCAGCCCGCCGACGGAACTCCGGTCGTGGCGCTCGCGTTCGGCCCGGGACTCACCGTCGAGGCCGCCGCGCTGACCGTGGTGGGCGCGTGACGGACGGGTCGCAGCGGGACGGCGTCGACCTGTCGGTGCGCGCCCGCGACCTCCGCGAACTCATGGACGACCCGGACTGCGACCCGGCGACGCTCGCGCGGACCTACCGGCGCTTCGCCCTGGTGAACGCCCTGGTGGGTGGGTGGCGGGCCGCCTGGCGGACGCACGTCGCACCGGCGTTGCCCGCGACCGGGCGTGCTCGGGTCCTCGACCTCGGCTGTGGCGGCGGCGACCTCGCCCGGTCGCTGGCGCGGTGGGCGCGGGACGACGGGTTCGACGTCGAGGTCGTCGGTGTCGACCCGGACCCGCGCGCCGTGGTCGCTGCCGAGCGGTCGGTACCGGCCGGGGTGATGTTCCGCACGGCATCGAGTGCGGACCTCGTCGCGGCGGGGGAGCGCTTCGACGTCGTGGTGTCGAACCACGTGCTGCACCACCTCGCCGACGACGAGCGGGCGGCGTTCCTGGCCGACTCGGAGCAGCTCGCCGCCGTGCGCAGCGTGCACTCGGACATCCGACGGTCGGTGACCGCCTACCGGGCCTACGCGACCATGGTGCCGTTCGTGTCCGCGGGGACCTTCGTGCGGGTGGACGGGCTGCGGTCGATCCGCCGGTCGTTCACGGTCGCGGAGCTGCAGGACGTGTTGCCAGCGGGATGGCAGGCCGAGGCGGCGGCGCCGCACCGGGTGCTGGCCGTGCGGGACGCGGCCCGGTCCTAGCTGCACCCGGTCCGATCGCCCTTCCGGAGCGGGCGCGCGGAGGAGGACGCGGGTCAGCTGATCGGAGCGATGGTGTCGGACAGGTCCAGCGACCACACCGCCACGCCGGTCAGTCCGTACCGGTGCGCCAGCGCCACGCGTGCGGTGAGTGACTCCGCGTCCGACCACCACAGCACCTCGCCGTTCGGCAGCGTCGCGGTCCACTCGCCGGCGGCGGCGTTCCACGTCGCCGTCGCACCGGAGGCCGCGACCCGGGCACGGGCCTGCCGGTCGGAGACCTGACCGGGCTCGGACGGGCCCTCCCAGTGGTACCCGTACCCGGCGACGCCGAGGACGACCTGGTCGGCGGGAGCGAGGCTGGTCAGGGCGGTGACGGCGCTCGTGGTCCAGCTGAGCGAGCCGACGGGGCCCGGGTCGTCCGGTTCCCACGGCCCGTGCTGGTCGTACGCCATCAGCGTGAGGTGGTCGATCGGCGCCGCGAGTGCGGGGACGTCGTACCCGAGTGCCGCGTAACCGGCCTTCGTCGTCGACGCCTGCAGCGCGATGTCGATGCGCGCGGAGGAGCCGAGTTCCGTCCGCAGCTCGGTGGCGAACGCCGTCAGCCCCGGCTTCTCGGCGGACGTCATGGCCTCGAAGTCGATCATGATCGAGTCCCATCCGCCGGTCTGCACGTCCGTGGCCAGCGCGCTGACCACCTTCGCCCGGTTCGCCGAGCTGGTCAGGAGCTTCTCCGCGATCGGCTCGCTGAAGTCCCCGATGCCGTCGTCGAAGTTGCTGACGAGCAGCTGGGCCGTGAGACCGTCCGCGTGGGCTCGATCGCGTCGGACCTCCGCGTCGGCGGAGGGTGCGGTCACGCCCGTGCCGGCGGTGTTCACGAGCAGCCCGTCGACCCCGACGACGTTGATCGCGGCCGCGTCCTGGTCGATGAACGACGCGGCTGCGCCCTCCGGCTCGAAGCCGGTGACGTCGAAGCCGTTCGTCGGGGTGGCGGCCTGCGCGCTCGGGTGCTGCACCGCGGCGCAGCCGCTCACCGCGAGTGCGGCGGCGAGCGCGACGGCGAAGGCGACGTGCCTCCTGATCGGCTCGCTCACGAGGCCGTCACCTGCTCCGGTCACGGCCGCAGCAGCACCTTGATCGCCCGACGCTCGTCCATCGCGGCGTACGCCTCGGCCGCCTCCTCGAGCGGCAGCTCGAGGTCGAACACCTTCCCCGGGTCGATCGCCCGCGAGAGCACGTCGGGCAGCAGCTCCGGGATGTACGCACGGGCCGGGGCCATGCCGCCGCCGACCGTGATGTTCTTCGCGAACAGGAACGGCATCGGCAGTTCCGGGTCGCCCGCGGGCACGCCGACGTAGCCGACCGCACCGCCGGGCCGCACGACCCGGAGCGCCTGGTCCATGCTCTCGGCGGTGCCGACGGCCTCGAGCGCGCAGTCGGCGAGGTCGCCGTCGAGCAGGTCACGCACGGCCTGCACACCCTCGTCGCCGCGGGTGTCGACGACGTCGGTCGCGCCGAACTCCCGCGCGAGGGCCTGTCGATCGGCGTGCCGGCTCATCGCGATGATCCGCTCGGCGCCGAGGCGCTTCGCCGCGAGCACCGCGCACAGGCCGACCGCGCCGTCACCGACGACCACGACGGTCTTGCCCGGGCCGACGCCGGCCGAGACGGCCGCGTGGTGCCCGGTCGAGAAGACGTCCGACAGGGTCAGCAGCGACGGCACGAGGTCGTCGTCCACCGGCCCCGGCACGCGCACGAGCGTCGCCGCCGCGTCGGGCACGCGGACGAGCTCCGCCTGGGCACCGCCCATCGGGTGCCCGTACGCGTCCGGCGTCACGCCGAAGGTGGAGCCGTGCTCGCATCCGCTCGTCATGTCGTGGGCGCAGGCCTGGCAGGTGCCGTCGTTCGTGGTGAACGGGGCGATGACGAAGTCGCCCTCGGCGAGGTCGGTGACCTCCGCGCCGACGGACTCGACGACGCCGACGAACTCGTGGCCGATGGCGCGCGGCTCCTTCGTGTCGCGGACACCGCGGTACGGCCACAGGTCGGAGCCGCACACACAGGCGGCGACGACGCGGACGACCGCGTCGGTGGGGGTGATGATCTCGGGGGCGTCACGGTCCTCGACGCGGATGTCGCGGGGAGCGTGGATGACGGTTGCGCGCACAGTGTGCCTTCCGGTGGGTCTCGTGCAGCGGCGCGTGGGACGCGCCTGGGGTGCCGGCTCCGTTGCGAGGCCTCTCGACACTACGCTCGTGCGGGTGGACGAGGACCGGTACGGCGGCGACGTGCTCTCGGGCGACTGGCGCTCGAAGGGCGTGCAGAAGGTGCGGCAGGTGCCGCTCGAGCGCGACATGGTGCTCGAGGACCCGGACTCCGGGTGGGCGGGCGCCGTCGTCGGGCTCGAGGCCGGGAACGTCGCCCTGGAGGACTGGAAGGGCCGCACCCGCTCCTTCCCCTTCGTCGGGCAGTTCCTGCTCGAGGGGGAGCTCGTCACCCTGACCCGCCCGCAGGCCCCCGTCGGTCGTCCCGCCGGCGCGGCCCCGGCCGGGAGGCCCGGTGCGGCCCCGGCGGTCCGGCACGCGTCCGACGGTGGTCGCCTCCGCACCGCGTCGGGCTCGTTCGCCGTCGAGCAGCAGCGGGCCCGGGTGGCCCTGCCGTCGCGGATCATGGTCGAGGGCAAGCACGACGCCGAGCTCGTGGAGAAGGTGTGGGGCGCGGACCTCCGCGTCGAGGGCGTCGTCGTCGAGGAGCTCTCCGGCGTGGACAACCTCGCCGACGTGCTCGACGACTTCCGGCCCGACCGCTCCCGCCGTGTGGGCGTCCTGGTCGACCACCTCGTGCCGGGGTCGAAGGAGTCCCGGTTCGCGGATGCCGTGATGCGGGGGAAGTGGGGCGCGCACGTGCTCGTCGTCGGACACCCGTTCGTCGATGTGTGGCAGTCGGTGAAGCCGGCGCGCGTCGGGCTGACCGCGTGGCCGACGATCCCGCGGTCGATCGAGTGGAAGGCCGGCATCTGCCAGGCGCTCGGGTGGCCGCACGCCGAGCAGGCGGACATCGCGCGGGCGTGGCAGCGGATCCTCGGGCAGGTGCGGAGCTTCGCGGACCTCGAGCCGCAGCTCCTGGGGCGCGTCGAGGAACTCATCGACTTCGTGACCGAGCCGGTCTCGTAGCGCCGGAGCGGGCCTCCCCTCCGTATCGTTGAGGGATGGACGGGATCGACGGGCGGGTGCGGAGCGCCGTCGACCACTGGCTGCGCTGGCTGCCCCGCTGGCAGATCGGCTCCGCGCGCCCGCGCACCCGCATCTGCCGGAAGTGCACCGGCTCACCGATCGCCGTGGCGGCCGGCTTCGGCCCGGACGTGCCGCACCCCGTCCAGCACGCGCTCATCGGCCGGATTTCGACGATCGTCGACGACGCCGTCGACGACTACACCGCGAAGAACCTGCCCCTGCTGCACCGGGAACTCGAACGCGCCGCCGCCCGGCAGCGCACCGCCGGCTACCAGCCGGCCGAGGGGCTGTCGCCCGAGTTCCAGGGCCTCGACGTCGACCCGCAGCCGCAGCCGGGCGCGCCGTTCCTGTTCACCCTCGGGGAACTCGCCGGCACCGGCGCCGCCGAGCAGGAACCGCGCGAGCCGCTGTCCGACGAGGCGAAGGCCGCCCTGCGGCACGAGATCGCCCTGTCCGACGAGTGCGCACGCGCGACGGGCACGGCCGTGTGCCTCGAACTCGTCGACCACCGCCCGCGCATCGCCGAGGCGGTCGAACGCCTGGTCGAACCGCAGATCGCCGCGCTCGTGTCGGACATGTTCCGCGGGCTCGACGGCCCCGACGACGGCTTCCCCGGCGACGGGCTCCGTCGGGGGCTCTTCTAGCGCACGGCCCCGGTCGGCCCGCGCCGTCCGGCACGGGTGACCCGTCGCACGAGCACCGCGACCAGCCGCCACCCGACGAGGAACACCCCGAGCACGATCGTCGCCACGATGACGAACGAGACGGCGATGCCCTGCCCGGAGGCGACGCGGAGCAGCATCCCCACGGCGACGGTGAGCACCCAGGCGACGACCCCGGTCGGCCAGACGGCGAGGGGACGTCGCCACGCGCGGCCGACCAGGACGGCGACCGCCCAGCCCGCGAGGAACGGCCAGGTGGTCGTCCAGAGCCCGAGCGGTGCGAGCGCTTCGCCGTGCGAGCTGCGGCCGACGGCTGCGAACACGACGATGAGCGCGACGTCGAGGACCGCCGCGAGCCAGACCCGGTTCCGTGTCTCCATCCGCCCATCCTCGCAGGCCCCAGCTGTTCACCGACGCGTCACGCCGTGTTGGGGCGGCCTGGGAACGATGGACCGGTGACGACGCTCGAGACCCCGGCTCCGGCACCGGCCGGGAGGCCCACACCACGCCCGCCACGGCTGGTCGCCTCGCGCGGTGCACCGCGGGTCCGGCGCGAGGACACCCTGCCGGCCGTCGCGGTCGCGGAGGCGCTCGGCGCCGACGTCATCGCGGTCGACGTCCGCCGCACCGCGGACGACGTCGCCGTGCTCCTCCACGACGCGACCCTCGGCCGGATGTGGGGCGACCCGCGTCCGCTCGCCGAGGTGCCCTGGTGCGAGGTCGCCCGGCTCGGCAACGGCCTCGACCGCATCCCGCGCCTCGACGCCGTCCTCGAGCGGCTCGAGGGCTGCCACGCGACCCTGCTCGTCGACGTCCGCGACCCGGAGGACGCCCGCGTCGCCGCCGACACGGTCGCCGCGGACACCGGCCGTGTCCCGGTCGCCTGGCGCGGGACGACGGCCGCGCTGACCGCGGTGCGGGAGGTCCTGCCGCACGCCGACGTCTGGTTCGCCTGGGAGTCGCTCGACCCGCCCACCGAGGCGGACCTCGTCGGCCTCACCCCCACGGCACTCGACCTCGACGTCGCGTTCTGCACCCCGCGCACGGTCCGGGCGGCGCACCGCCTCGGGCTGCTCGTCTCGGTGTGGACGGTGGACGACCCGGAGCCCGCGCTGTGGGCCTCCCGGCTCGGCGTCGACCTCGTGACGACCACCGACGTCGCCACGCTGCACGCGACGTTCGCGGCGGCGGACCGGGACGGCTGGCCGGACCCGGTCCGCGAGCCGTCGGAGGCCGAGGTCGCCGCCCGCGCCCAGCCGCTGGCGCACCGGATCGCCCACGAGGTGATCGCGTTCACCCGTGAGCACACGGCGGTGGCGGGGACGGCGGCGGTCGACCTCGCGGCCGACGTCGACCGGTCGGTCGAGCAGCACGTCCGCGGGCGGATCCGGGCGGCGTTCCCGACCCACGGGTTCACGGGCGAGGAGTACGGCGACGCCCCCGGCGACGAACACCGCTGGTACCTCGACCCGGTCGACGGTTCCACGAACCTCGGCAACGGGGTGCCGTGGACGAGCATGTCGCTCTGCCTCACCCGCCGCGGTCGCCCGGTCGTCGGGGTGGTGGCGGACCCGTGGCGCGGCGAGGTGTTCGAGGCCAGGCGCGGCCGTGGTGCCGTGATCCGCGACCGGCCGCTCCGGCTCGACGACGGGCCCGTCGACCTCGCGGGCGGGGTGGTCGGCACCGAGCTCGACGGGCACCGGCCGTGGCACGGGTTCACCGCGTTCCTCGACGCCCTCGCCGTCCGGTCGTGCGCGCTCCGGGTGCTCGGGTCCGGCACGCTGACCGTCGCCCAGGTGGCAGCCGGACGGGGGATCGGCGCGTGCGTGTCGGCCTTCGACCCGGTCGACCACGGGGCCGCGGTGCTCCTCGTGCTCGAGGCCGGCGGGGTCGTGCACACGCTCGACGGCCCGGTGTCGGGCTTCCCGCCGCTCGGCGTCCCGTTCCTCGTCGCCCGGCCGGGGGTCGCCGACGAACTGCACGCCGTGTGGCGGGCCGCGGTGCTCGCCGGCTGACGACCGGGCGGTCAGCGGACTCTGTGCCGCCACTCAGTCTCCGTGACCGGGCGGTGCCTAGCGTGGAGGACGACGGGCACGGTGCCCGCACCCGAAGGAGCACGTCATGGGATTCCTCGACCGCCTGCTCGGCCGTGAGGACCGGTCGCAGCAGCCGCAGCAGCAGGGCTACCAGTACGGCCAGCAGTCGTACCAGCAGCAGCCCGCCGGTGGCCAGCCGTACGGGGCGCCGCAGCAGCCGTACGGTGCGCCGCAGCAGGCGCAGACCGACGACCAGCGTGCCGTCGAGCGGTACCGCTACCTGCTCCGCACCGCGCCGCCCGAGCGCATCGAGGAGGTGCACGCCGAGGCGTTCGCGCAGTTGACGCCCGAGCAGCGCCGCCAGGTGTACGACGAGTTCACCCGGTCGGCGCCGGCCGGTGAGGCACCCCGCGGCGACGACGCACGGTCGCTGGCCCAGTCCGCCACCCGCTCCGAGCTCCGGCAACCCGGGTACATGGAGCGCTCGCTCGGCGGGATCGGTGGCGGCGGCTTCGGTGGTGGCGGCTTCGGCGGGCGTCCCGGCGGCGGCTTCGGCAGCATGCTCGGGGCGTCGCTCCTCGGCACCGTCGGTGGGTACGTCATCGGGTCCGCCCTGATGAGCGCGTTCCTGCCCGACCCCGGGTCGTTCGACGGGGGGACCGACGCCCAGGGGGCGGACGACGGCGGCCAGGGCGGCGACGGGTCGGGTGACAGCGGCGACGGCGGACAGGGCGGCGACGGCGGGGCCTCAGACGGCGGTGGCTACGACAACGCCTCCTGGGACGGCGGCGGGTCCGACGGCGGTGGCGGGTTCGACGGCGGCGGCTTCGACCAGGACCTCGGCGGCGACTTCGGCGGCGGCTTCGACGTCTGACCCGAGGGCGCGCTCGCGGTGCAGTGCGGTGCGGGCGGTGCGGCGGTGCGGACCGTCCGCACCGCCTAGCATCGTCTCCGGGACCGCGGTCGTCGTGGTCCGTGACCGACGGAAGGCCCCATGACCGCCACGGACACCGACCGGAGTGCAGCCCTGCGCCGGTGGATGATGCAGGGGACCGACCGGGGCGCGGCGCACCAGGGGCCGCACCAGGTCGAGGTCGAGAAGACCCACTCGTGGTGGCGCGTCATGTGCCTCACCGGCGTCGACTACTTCTCGACGCTCGGGTACCAGCCCGCGATCGCGGCGCTCGCCGCCGGTCTGCTCTCACCGATCGCGACGATCGTGCTCGTCCTCGTGACGCTCTTCGGGGCGCTGCCGGTGTACCGCCGGATCGCCGAGGACAGCTTCAAGGGCGCCGGGTCGATCGCGATGCTCGAGAAGCTGCTGCCCTGGTGGGCCGGCAAGCTGCTCGTGCTCGTGCTGCTCGGCTTCGCCGTGACCGACTTCATGATCACGATGACGCTGTCGGCCGCCGATGCGACGGCGCACATCGCGGAGAACCCGTTCACGCCGCACTGGTTCAGCGACATCCCGGTGCCGTTGACGCTCGGCCTGCTCCTCCTGCTCGGCATCGTGTTCCTCCGCGGCTTCAAGGAGGCGATCGGCATCGCGGTGGTGCTCGTCACCGTGTTCCTCGCGTTGAACGCCCTGGTGATCGCCGTGGCCTTCGTGCACGTGTTCGAGCGCCCGGTCGTCGTCGGCGACTGGTGGTCCGGTCTCACCACCCAGCACAGCAGCCCGTTCGCGATGATCGGCATCGCGCTCCTCGTCTTCCCGAAGCTCGCGCTCGGGCTCTCCGGCTTCGAGACCGGCGTCGCGGTGATGCCGCAGATCACCGGGGACGCCGCGGACGCCGACCAGGCGAAGCCCGCCGGGCGGATCCGCGGCGCGAAGCGGCTGCTCACCACCGCCGCGATCATCATGAGCTCGTTCCTCATCACGAGCTCGATCGTCACGACCTTCCTCATCCCGCAGCACGAGTTCCAGCCCGGCGGCGCGGCGAACGGGCGCGCACTCGCGTTCCTCGCGCACGAGTACCTCGGACCGGTGTTCGGCTCGGTGTACGACTTCTCGACCGTCGCGATCCTCTGGTTCGCCGGCGCGAGCGCGATGGCCGGTCTGCTCAACCTCGTGCCGCGGTTCCTGCCCCGCTACGGGATGGCGCCGCAGTGGGCGCGAGCCGTCCGGCCGCTCGTCATCGTCTTCACGCTCATCGCGTTCGCCATCACGATCCTGTTCGACGCGGACGTGGACGCCCAGGGCGGTGCCTACGCCACCGGGGTGCTCGTCCTCATCACGAGTGCCGCGGTCGCCGTCACCCTCGCCGCCCGACGGCGCGGGCAGCGCGGGCGCACCGTCGTCTTCGGCGTCATCACCGTCGTCTTCCTCTACACGACGGTCGCGAACGTCATCGAGCGTCCGGACGGCGTCCGGATCGCTGCGGTCTTCATCATCGCCATCGTCGTGGTCTCGCTCGTCTCGCGGGTCCGGCGGTCGTTCGAACTCCGTGCGTCGTCGATCGAGCTCGACGCCGTGGCCCGGCAGTTCGTCGAGGCGGACGCCGACCAGTTCAGCTCCGTCTGCATCATCGCCCGCGAGCCGGGGCCGGGGACCGCCGAGGCCTACCGCCGCAAGGGCCGGGAGGAGCGCCGTGACTCGGGCATCCCGGCACGGGTGCCGACGATGTTCCTCGAGGTGCTGCCCGCGGACTCCTCCGACTTCGAGGAGGACCTCGTCGTCGAGGGCCACGTCGTCCACGGCTTCCGGGTGCTCCGGGTCCGGTCGGGCAACGTCCCGAACACCATCGCGGCGGCGCTCCTGGCGGTCCGGGACGTCTCCGGCGTCGTGCCGAGCATCTACTTCGAGTGGACCGAGGGCAGCCCGATCCGGAACGCGATGCGCTTCCTGTTCACCGGCGTCGGCGACGTGGCACCCGTGACGCGCGAGGTCCTGCGGGAAGCCGAGCCCGAGGTGGGGCGCCGACCCAGCGTGCACGTGTCCTGACGTCGGGGCGCGACCCCGGGCCTCCCGTCCGACCCGGTCCGGCTACTCCTCGAGCAGCTGGTCGCGCACCTTGCGGCGGAGCACCTTGCCGATCATCGACCGCGGCAGGTCCTCGACCACCACGATGCGGCGCGGCACCTTAAAGGCCGTGAGCTGGTCGCGGGACCACGCCCGCAGGGCGTCCCCGTCGAACGTGGCGGGGTCGGTCGGGACCACCGCGGCGACCACCTGCTCGTTGCCACCCTGCGTGATGCCGACGACGGCGACCTCGCGCACGCTCGGGTGCTTGACGAGGGCGTCCTCGACCTCGCTCGGCGAGACGTTGAAGCCGCCGGTGATGATGAGCTCCTTGAGCCGGTCGACGATCCGGACGTAGCCGTCGGCGTCGATCGCCACGATGTCGCCGGTCCGGAACCAGCCGTCGGGCGTGAAGACCTCGTCGGTGGCGTCCGCCTTGCCCCAGTACCCGCCGAAGACCTGCGGTCCGCGGGCCTGCAGCTCGCCCGGCTCGTCGATGCCGAGCACCTTCGTGGCGTCATCCGGGTCGACCACGCGGCACTCGGTCGAGGACAGCGGCAGGCCGATCGTGCCGAGTCGCCGGGCGTCGGACACCGGGTTCGCCATGAGCACGGGGGAGCACTCGGAGAGGCCGTAGCCCTCGACGAGGTAGCCGTCGGTCCGGGCCTCCCACGGCTCGATGACGTCCGCGGAGAGCGGCATGGCGCCGGAGATCCCGATCGCGATGCCCTTGAGCGACACCTTCGCCGAGTCCGCCGCGTGCTGCAGCCGCGCGTAGATCGGCGGGACGGCGGGCAGGAACGTCGGGGGCCGCTTCTTCACGGCCGCCAGCACGAGCGCCGGGTCGAACGCGGGGAAGAGCACGAGGCGTGCCGCGATGCTCATCGCGAACGTCAGGCAGAGCGTCAGCCCGTAGGCGTGGAACATCGGCAGGACCGCGTGCACGACGGCGCCGTCACCCGCCTGGATCTGCGGGATCCACGCGCGGGCCTGCGCCGCGTTGGCCAGGAGGTTGCGGTGCGTCAGCACGGCCCCCTTCGGCGTCCCGGTCGTGCCGGACGTGTACTGGATGAGCGCGACGTCGTCGGTCGCCGGACGCGGGTGGCGCTTCGGCAGCTTCCGGGAGGCGACGAGCGTCTCCCAACGCGTGGTGCCGCTCACCGGGGCGGTGAGCTTCGCCCGGGACGTGCGGGCCTTCGCGACCGGCAGGGACAGGGCCAGGCGCGTCCGGCGGGGCATGGCGCGCGTGAGGTCGACCGAGACGATCGCGTCGAGCGCGAGGTCCGAGGGGAAGTCCTGCAGCGTGGCCACCGACTTGTCCCACGCGATCGCGACCTTCGCGCCGTGGTCCTCGAACTGGTGGCGGAGCTCGCGGGGCGTGTACAGCGGGTTGTGCTCGACGACGATCGCGCCGATCCGCAGCACCGCGTAGAAGGCGACGACGTGCTGCGGGCAGTTGGGGAGCACCAGCGCCACCCGGTCGCCCTGCTGCACGCCGAGCTTGCGCAGGCCGTTCGCCGCCCGGACGATCTCTTCCTGGAGCTCGGCGTACGTCGTCGTGCGCGTGAAGAACTCGAGGGCGACGAAGCCCGGGTACCGCTGGGCCGACGCCTCGACGAGGTCCGGCAACGACCCCGTCGGCGGCTCGATGTCGTGCGGCACCCCGGGGGCGTACGAGGCAAGCCAGGGACGAGGCGTGTCGATGCTCACGCGACCAACGTAGCGGCCTGCCCCCGCGCCTCCTGTGAGGATCCACCAGCAGGAGCGCCGCCGGCCGCGGCCTGCCGATCTTGTACAACGCGTTGTGTAATCAGCTACAGACCCCCAGACCAGGAGGAGGAGCCCATGGCTGTCACGACCATCGACCTCGACCAAGCCGTCCTCGACACGGCGAAGGAACTCACCGGAGCCCGCACGAACCGTGACGTGGTGAACCGAGCGCTGCAGACCCTGATCGCGGTCCGTCGTCAGCCCGCTGTGGTCGAACGCATGGTGCACCGTGACTTCACCGAGGATCAGGTCCACGCGCCGGTGGAGCACTACGGCGAGCCGGAGGCCCCGGCCCAGCAGTGAGCGCGTACATCGTCCACAACTCCGTGTGGTGGAAGGCGTCGCGGTTCCCGGGCATCGCTGATCGGCTCCGGTCGATCGCCACGCAGGACCTGATCGTGACGTGTCCGCCACAGGTCCTGGAGTACTGCTGGTCCGCGCGGACTCCTGCTGAGCACGACGCGTACCGGCAGGACCTCGCTGCCTTCATGGCCGCCGACCAGCATCCCGACGACGCAGAGGTGCTCCGCATCCAAGCCGCGCTGTGGAGCGCCGGCTTCGTCCGTGGTGCCGGCGTCGTGGACGTCCTGATCGCGGCGTACGCGCTCGCGAACGACGCCGTCGTGCTCTGCGCCGACCGCGACTACGACCACATCGCGGCCGTCGTCCCCGGGTTCCGGCACGAGTACCTCCCGGAGCGCTGACACCGGCGTCGTCCGGGCGGGGCGGACTGTCAGGGGCAGGACGGACGATGGCGGTATGTCGTTCGTCACCGGTGCGCTGCGCACCCGCCTCCAGGCCACCTTCACGGGGAGCACGAGCGGGAGCCCCGCCTGGGTCGACGACCTCGAGCAGGGGACCGACGCCGGCTTCTTCGGACCGGGCTCGGCCGTGTGGAGCGTGCACGGCGGCAACCAGACCATCGTCGCGGGCGTCCGAGCCCTGCTCGTGCAGGCCCTGCACCCCGGGGCGCTCGCCGGCGTCGCCGACCACTCCCGGTACCGCGAGGACCCGTTCGGCCGTCTCGCCGGCACGATCCGGTGGATCTACACCGTCTCGCACGGTGACACCGCGACCGCACGTGGGGCGAGCGAGTGGGTGCTCCGCCTGCACGAGCGCGTCCGCGGGCAGTACGTCGACGGCCACGGCGTCGCGAAGGACTACTCGGCGAACGACCCCGACCTGGCACGCTGGGTCCACCTCGCGTTCACGGACGCGTTCCTCCGTGCGGCCGAGCGGTGGGGCGAGCCGATCCCCGGCGGCGCCGACGCGTACGTCCGCGAGTGGGCGACGGCCGGACGGCTCATGCACGTCGTGGACCCGCCCGAGTCCGAGGCCGAGCTGCGCGCGCAGATGGACGGCTACCTCGACCGCGGCGAGCTGGCGGTGACGCCCCGCACGCGCGAGGTCGTCCGCTTCATCAAGAACCCGCCGCTGGCGTACATGCTCCGACCGGGCTACCAGGCGCTGTACCAGGGCGCCGTCTCGACGCTCGACCCGCGGCACCGCTCGATGCTCGGGCTGCGCGCGCCGGTCGTCGGGCCGGTCGAGCTGCCGGTCAGCCGCGCGACGGGCCTCGTGCTCGACGGCATCGGCGGGGTGCTCGGCAACCAGAGCGGCACCGAGCGCGCGGCGCTGCTGCGCATCGCCCGGCTCGAGCGCGAGGCCGGGGCCCCGGCGGTCGACCCGGCCGCCTGATCCGGGAAGGACTGAAGGCTCCCACCGGGCACGGCCGGCCCGCCGCGGGCGCGGCGGGGCGGGGGCGGGCGGGCGGGGGGCG
>JASCOJ010000037.1 GCA_029959645.1 Microbacteriaceae bacterium PS02332
CCCCGGGCCCGAGTCGCGCGCTGAGCGAAAAGGCGCGGGGCTACCGCCGCGAGACTCGTCGCTCAGCCCGAGACTCGGGGCGTCAGTGCTCGCGCCCGGCCATCATCTCCAGGATCTGCTGGTGGTTGCCGTTGCGCTCGGCCCAGCGGAGCGGCTGCACGTTCTGCACGAGCACCTCGTGCGCGTCGCCCGCCTCGATGATCGTCATGACCTCGTCGACGAACGCGTCGAGGGGCATGCCGCCGAAGTCCTGGCCGCCCATCAGGTCGGTCTTGACGGCCGGCGGCGCGAGTTCGAGCACCGACACCGACGTGCCGACGAGCTGCTGTCGGAGCGCCTGGGTGTACGAGTGCACGCCGGCCTTCGTCGCGCTGTAGGTCGGCGTCGCGGTGAGCGGGACGAACGCGAGGCCGGACGAGACGGTCATCACGGTCGCGGCCGGTCGGGTCAGGAGGTGCGGGAGGAACGCGTCGATGAGGCGGATCGTCCCGACGAGGTTCGTCTGGATGGTCTCGAGCGCGTCGTCGATGTGACCCGGGTCGCGGAGGTCCTCGTTCCGCATGATGCCCGACATCGTCACGAGGGTGTCGAGCTGCGGGTGCTCGGCGAGGACGGCGGATGCTGCCCGCTGGATCGAGTCGGCGTCCGCGACGTCGACCTGCACGGTGCCGAGGCCGTGTTCAGCGGCGAGGGAGTCGAGGAGCGCCTGGCGACGGCCGCCGATGACGACGGTGCTGCCGGCCTGCTGGAGGCGGAGCGCGAGCGCCAGGCCGATGCCCGAGGTCGCGCCGGGGATGAAGACGGTGCTGTTCGTGATGTCCATGACCACCACGATGCTCTCCACGGCCCGGGGCAACCAGACCTCGTCCATCGGGGGACCGGCGGTCCCTGGCTGCCGCGCCGTTCCCGCAGCAGACTGGCCACATGGACCGTGCTGCGCTCGCCGACTTCCTCCGCCGACGACGCGAGCTCCTGCGTCCCGAGGACGTCGGGATCGGTGCCGGCGCCCGCCGACGCACCCCGGGACTCCGCCGCGAGGAGGTCGCGGCCCTCGCCGGCATGTCCGTCGACTACTACACGCGGCTCGAGCAGCAGCGCGGCCCGCAGCCGTCCGAGCAGATGGTCGCTGCGATCGCCCGCGCGCTCCGCTGCTCGCTCGACGAACGTGACCACCTGTTCCACCTCGCGGGCCAGAACGCGCCGGTCCGGATGCACCGCTCCGACCACGTCGACCCGGCCATCCTCCGCGTGCTCGACCGGCTCGAGGACACCCCGGCGATCGTCGTCAGCCACCTCGGCGAGACGCTCGTCGAGAACCGGATGGCGGCGGCACTCCTCGGCACCTCGGTCGGACTGTCCGGCAACGAGCGCTACCAGGCCTGGCGGTGGTTCGTCAGCGGCACCGAGCGGCCGAAGTACGCCCTGGAGCAGCACGACCACCTCGGCAGGGTCGTCGTGGCGTCGCTCCGTGCCGCCGTCGGCCTGGCCGGACCCGGTGACCGTCGGGCTGCCGAGCTCATCGCGGAACTCGAACGGCGCAGCCCCGAGTTCGCCGAACTCTGGGCGCTGCACGAGGTCGCGACCCGGTGGTCGGACAACAAGACGATCGTGCAACCCGAACTCGGCCGCATCACCGTGGACTGCCAGGTGCTGCACACCGACGACCAGGCGCAGGCACTCCTGCTCTTCACTGCCCCGCCCGGCAGCGAAGACGCTCAGAAGCTCGAACTCCTCGGCGTCGTCGGCCAGCAGACCTTCGCGGGTTGACCCGCAACACCGCGTCACACACGTCGCGGGCGATCGGACGACGTGCCTAGGGTGGGGCAGTGACCACTCCGCGCGTGTACGTCATCCACGAGAACCCCGAGTGGTTCCCGCCGCTCGCCGCCGCCTTCGAGGCCGAGGGCGTCCCGGTGCAGGAGATCCTGCTCACCGAGGGGCAGATCGACCTCGCCGCCGAGCCCGAGCCCGGCGTCTACTGGAGCCGCATGTCGGCCAGCAGCCACACCCGCGGGCACGAGCACAGCAAGGAGTACACCCGCGCGCTGCTCGGCTGGCTCGAGCGTGCCGGCCGCCAGGTCGTCGGCGGCAGCCACGTCCTCGAGCTCGAGGTCTCGAAGGTCGCCCAGCACGGACTGCTCCGTGCCGCGGGCTTCGACGTGCCCCGGACGACCGCCGTGTTCGGCTCCGTGCCGCTCAAGGAGGCCGCTCGCACGTTCACCGACGGCCAGGACGTACCGTTCATCACGAAGCACAACCAGGGCGGGAAGGGCCTCGGCGTCCGCCGCTTCGACTCGCTCGCCGAGTTCGACGCGTACGTCGACAGCCCCGAGTTCGAGGCCCCGGTCGACGGCATCACCCTGCTGCAGGAGTACCTGACCGCCCGTGAGCCGTTCATCACGCGCGCCGAGTTCGTCGGCGGCGAGTTCGTCTACGCCGTCCGGGTCGACACGAGCGCCGGCAGCTTCGAGCTCTGCCCTGCGGACGCGTGCGAGGTGCCCCAGGTCATCGCGGGAGCCGTCTGCGAGGTCCCCGGCACGGACGGCACCGCCACCGAGACCTTCTCCGTCCGCGCCGAGGTCACGGCCGAGCACCCGCTCGTCCGGCAGCTCCGCGGCTTCCTCGCCGACCAGCGCATCCAGATCGCGGGCGTCGAGTTCATGGAGACGGTCGACGGCCGCACGGTCGTCTACGACATCAACACGAACACGAACTACAACCCCGCGGTCGAGGCGTCCGCTCCGGCCTCCGGCCCGCGCTCCATCGCCCGCTTCCTCGGCGGCCTCCTGGACTCCGAGTACGCGACCGCGCCTGCGGGCGCCCCGGCGCACGTCTGACCTGACCACCTCCCGGACCGGAGGCCCGGCTCGCCACCCGCACCGAGCCTCCAGTCCGTCATCTCCACCAGCAAGGAACCCCCGTGCGATTCGGATACTGGACCCCGCTCTTCGGCGGCTGGCTGCGCAACGTCGACGACGAGCAGATGCCGGTCACCTTCGACTACGTGAAGCGCCTGGCGCAGCGCGCCGAGCGGATCGGCTTCGACCTGACGCTCGTGCCCGAGCTGAACCTCAACGACATCAAGGGCGTCGCCGCGCCGAGCCTGGAGGCATGGGCCCTGGCGGCCGCGATCGCAGCGACGACCGAGCGGCTCGAGATCATGGCGGCCATGCGTCCCGGCTACCACCTGCCGGCGGTCACCGCCAAGCAGGCGGCGACGATCGACGACATCTCCGGCGGTCGGTTCACCTTCAACGTGGTGAGCGCCTGGTGGGCGGAGGAGGCCCGGCAGTACGGCGGCATCTTCTCCGAGCACGACGACCGCTACAAGCGCACCGCCGAGTTCGTCGAGGTCATGAAGGGGATGTGGCGGGAGACGCCGTACAGCTTCTCCGGCGAGTACTACGACATCGAGAACGCACACCTTGAGCCGAAGCCGCGCGTCACCCCGCGCATCTACGCCGGCGGCGAGAGCGAGGCCGGCAAGGCGAGCATCACGCACTACGCCGACGCGTACGTCACCCACGGCGGCACGGTCGAGGAGCTCCGGGCGAAGATCGCCGAGATGCGGAAGCGGCGCGAGGACGCCGGGCTGCCGCCGTTCGAGGCGTTCGGCATGGCGGCCTACGCGATCGTCCGCGAGACGGAGGAGGAGGCCCAGGCCGAACTCGCCCGGATCACCGACGTGCAGCACGGGAAGGCGTACGAGTCGTACCAGGACTTCATCTCGAAGTCACAGCTCGAGCACGTGCCGAGCCTGGAGGACTACTCGGTGTCGAACCGGGGCCTCCGTCCGCAGTTCGTCGGCACGCCCGAGCAGGTCGCGGCCCGGATCCGGGAGTTCGAGGACGCTGGCGTCGACACCCTGCTGCTGCAGTTCTCACCGCAGCTCGAGGAGATGGAGCGGTTCGGCGAGCAGGTCATCCCGCTCGTCCGCCCGACGGTCGGCTGAGGTCGTCCCGCAGGTACGCGCCGCGCGACCGGGATAGGTTGTCTGCATGACGTCGCTCGCCGCACCGACCCGGGTGCGGACGCGCGCTCCCGGCAAGATCAACGTCTACCTGTCGGTGGGCGCGCTGCAGGACGACGGCTACCACGACGTCGCCACGGCGTACCAGGCCGTGTCGCTGTACGAGGACGTGCTCGCCGAGCCGGCGGACGACTTCTCGGTGCAGTTCACCGGTCCGATCGACACCTCGGCCGTGCCGGTCGACGGATCGAACCTCGCGCTCCGCGCGGCCCGACTCGTCGCCGAGACGGCCGGGCACCGCGGCGGGGTGCGCCTGACCATCGACAAGCAGGTCCCGGTCGCCGGGGGCATGGGTGGCGGCTCGGCCGACGCGGCGGCGACGCTGCTCGCGGTGGACACCCTGTGGGGCACCGGGCTCGGGCGGGACGAACTCCTCCGACTGGCGGCGCGGCTCGGCGCCGACGTGCCCTTCGCCTTCGTGGGTGGCACGGCGATCGGGACCGGACGTGGCGACGAGTTGAGCCCCGCCCTGGCGAAGGGCGCGTTCCACTGGGTGCTCGCCCTGAGCGACACCGGCCTGTCGACGCCCGCGGTGTACCGGGCCCTCGACGAGCACCGGGAGCGCTACCGAGCCGACATCGCGCCCGCGCCGCGGAAGCCGGGTGTCGAGTCGAACGTGCTGCAGGCGCTGCGCGCGGGCGACGCGGACCTGCTCGCCGACTGCCTCCACAACGACCTGCAGGCACCCGCCATGCGCCTGCAGCCGGACCTCGCGGCGACGCTGGAACTCGGCGAACGCGCCGGCGCGCTCGCCGGGCTCGTGTCCGGCAGCGGCCCGACGGTGGCGTTCCTCGTCCCCGACCAGGACGCGGCCCTCGACGTGCAGGTGGCCCTCAGTGCCTCCGGCCTCGTGGCCGTCCGCGCGGACGGGCCGGTGCACGGCGCGCGGGTGGTGCACTGACCGGTCGTCGGTCCGCACCGGACGTCCTGGAGGCCGTGGCCGGCGCTCCGACGTCGGTCAGGAGCGCGTGAACTCCGTGATGACGACCTTGCCGGTCTGCCAGTGCTTCGTCGCGGCGAAGCCCCGCGGCGCGAGCACGGACTGCAGCTCCGGCTCGGAACTCCGGGCGGTGCCGCCGACGTACCAGACGGTGTCGATGGTGCCGAGCCGGGACGGCACGACGGTGGCGAGGTCGCCGTTGCGGTTCCAGAGCACGCCGGTCTCGGCGCCGTCCTGCGTGGCGGCCAGGTCGGTCAGGCCGCTGAAGGCCTCCGGGTAGGAGACGCGGATGATCTCGGACGTCGCCGTCGGGTGCCGGTAGACGCTCCCGAACACGACGCCCTCGTTCGCCTCCGGGTGGAGTGCACGCTGCTCCGCGATGATCGCCGCGGCCGCACCCCAGTGGGACGCCTGCTTCGCGTGTTCGCGCTTGACGCCGACGGCGGTCGGCACCGAGACGACGAGCAGCACGGCGACCGCGGCGGCCAACAGGGCCTTGGGGCGGACCGTGGTGAGCGCGAGGGCGATGAGGACCGCGACGAAGGGGAGGCTGAGCGAGGCGTACTTCGGCGAGTAGAGCCGCTCGCCGAGGGCGGTCGCGACGAGCAGCACCGCGGTCGGCACGACGACGATCGGCAGGGCGACCCGCGCGGTCTGGGCACGGAGCAGGTCGCGGACGGCGGGCTGCCGACGGTGGGCACCGACGAACACCGCGACGACGCCGAGCGCCATCAGCACCCAGGCGACCGTGGCGTACGGGTCGGAGGCGCCGAACCAGGCGGTGGCGAACACCTGCCCGCGCGTCGCCTCGGTGATGCCCTTGATCCAGCCGACCTGCTTGGCCTGTCCGGCGACGACGACCACGAACGGGGCGGCGACGACGGCGGCGGTCCCGGCGGCGACCGCCCAGCGCACGAGCACCCGACGGGACACGAGGGGAGGGACCCCGGATGCGGCGCTCCGGGCCGGGGTGGACGACCGGGCCGCCGACCGCTCGGCGAGCAGGGTCCAGAGCAGCACGACGGCGTGCGCGACGACGGCGAGCGACAGGTACACGTTGAACGTCACCGCGACGAGGGCGGTCGCGCCGTAGGCGACCCACCACCGGGCGGCGTGCGCGGTCCGGGTCCGTCGCACGGCGGTGATGCCGACCAGGGTCAGCAGGACGGAGAGCGTCGTGATGGTCGCGTACGGGCGACCCTCCGTCCCGGCCCACTGCACGCGCGGCAGCAGCAGGAAGACGACGCCGGCGACGACGCCGACGCGCAGCCCGGCGAGGCGGCGACCGAGGGCGACCACGAGGGCCGCGGCGACGCCCACGGCGAGGGCGCTCGGCAGGCGGAGCGTGAACGGTGTGTACCCGACGAGCCAGAACCAGGCGTGCATGAGGGCGTAGTAGAGCCCGTGCACGGCGTCGACGGTGTGGAGTTCGGCCCACAGCTGGCCCCAGGACCGCTGCGCGCTCGTGACGGTGGCGGCCTCGTCGTACCAGACCGAGGGCACCCACGCGAACGCCACGGCGACGAGGACGCCGACGGCGCCGATCGTGAGCTCGGGCGTCCGGACGACGGCGAGGCCGAGGGCGGCGGACGCACTGCGGACGCGGGCGCGTACCGGCGTGCCGTCGAGGCGCCGAGGGACGCCGATGCTGCCGGTACGGGGAGAACTCACGCTGAGGACGGTACCGAGCGCCGCTGGACGGGAGCCGCGCGCGCGTACTCCGGAAGCACTGAGTGTCCACAACCCGCCTCCCAGGATCGGTCGTCCACAGTTCGGGAGCGACCGCGGGACCCCGTCCGGGCGCGGATAGGCTCGACGACCATGAGCCAGCTGCGGATCCGGGACGCCGCGACGTACCTCGGCGTGAGCGACGACACCGTGCGCCGTCTCGTCGACGGCGGCACCTTCACCCGACACCTCGACCCCGGCGGACGGTCGGTCGTCGACGGCCGTGAACTCGCCGAGTACGCCGGTGCCCGCGCCGGGCAGCTCGCCGACCCCTCGGGCGTGCGGAGCTCGGCACGCAACCGCTTCGTCGGCATCGTCACCGGCCTCGTGGCCGACACCGTGATGGCCCAGGTCGAGCTGCAGTGCGGGCCACACCGGGTGGTGTCGCTCATGAGCGCCGAGGCGGTGCGCGACCTCGGGCTCGAGGTCGGATCGGTCGCGGTCGCGTCCGTCAAGGCGACGATGGTCACCGTCGAGACGCCCGGGCCGGAGGAGGACGCATGAGCGCGACACCTGGTGGGATCGGCGACGCCCTCTCGACCGCACGTCGGCGACTCGGGTCGCGGACGGCTGCGCTCGAGGGTGCCGGAGCGGTCGCACTCCGCGAGCTCGCGGCGGCCCGGGTGCTCGTCGTCGGTGCCGGTGGCCTCGGTGGTCCGGTCATCGCCTACCTCGCGGGCAGCGGTCTCGGCCGGCTGACGATCGTGGACGACGACGTGGTCGACGCCTCCAACCTCGCGCGCCAGACCCTCTTCACCACGGCGGACGTCGGGTCGGCCAAGGCCGAGGTCGCCGCGGCGCGCGCTCGTGCCGTCGACCCGGAGACCGAGGTCGTCGCGGTCGTCGGGCGCTTCCGGCCGGAGCACGTCGACGGGCACGACGTCGTGGTCGACGCCGCGGACGCGGTCGACGTGACCCGGGCGATCTCGGACGCCTGCGCGGAGCGGCACGTGCCGTTCGTGTGGGGGACGGTGCTCGCCTACGACGGCCAGGTGGCCGTCTTCCGTGACGACGGACCCGACGCCGTCGACTTCCACGACCTGCACCCCGAGGTCCTGCCCGACGAGGGCTCGTGCGCGGTCGACGGCGTCCTGCCCGCCCTGTGCGGCGCGGTCGGGTCGGTGATGGCCGCACAGGTCACCGCGCTCGTGGCGGGACTCGGCGAACCACTCCTCGGCCGGCTCCTCACGGTGGACGCCCGGCGGTGGCGGTGGACCGAGAGCCCGGTCCGCCGCGGCCCCGCATCGCGCCGTCCGGTCACCGCCGTGCCCGGCACCGGCTCGGACGACGGACGGCCGCCCCGCATCGCGCCCGCCGCGCTCGCCGCGCGGCTGGCCGACGCGACCGACGCGGTGACCGTGGTCGACGTCCGCACGGTCGAGGAACTCGCCACCGGGGTCATTCCGGGGTCGGTCCGGCCCGACGAGCTCGCCGGTCGTGACGACGTCGGTGACCTCGTCGTCACCTGCGCGCGTGGGCCGCGCGCCGACGCGTGGGCGCGGACCGCCGGCCGCCCGGTCACGGTCCTCGACGGTGGTGTCGACGGGTGGCGGCGCGAGGGGCGCCCGCTGGACGAGCCGGGTCGCTGACGAGCGGAGCGCGAGCCGGGAGTGGTGGGAGGCGCAGGAGGCCCGACGCCGTCGCGAGCGCCTGAGTCGCGCAAACGCGGATAGAATCGTTGTTGACTTCCGCATCTGCGGCCGAGCCGACGAAGGGCGAGCTGTGCTCCTGCGATCCGTCCGTGCCGTCGTCGTCGTCGCCTCCGTGGTCGCGCTCCTCGTCGGGACGGTCGGGTGCTCGGCCGGACACGATGCCGGTCGTGACACCGGGACCGGCGGCGGGGACACCGCCGCGACACCCGACGTGCTGCGCGGCACGGTCACCGTCTTCGCCGCCGCGTCCCTCCAGCAGACCTTCACGATCATCGGGCACGACTTCGAGCGGGCGCACCCCGGCACCACCGTGCGGTTCTCGTTCGCGGGCTCGAGCGACCTCGCGACCCAGATCGAGAGCGGCGCCCCGGCCGACGTGTTCGCCGCGGCCGACCAGGCGTCGATGGCGAAGCTGCCCCCCGACCTCCTCATCGGCAGCCCGGGCGCCTTCGCGACGAACGTCCTCGAGATCGCCGTGGCCCCGGGCAACCCGCTCGGGATCAGGGCGCTCGACGACCTGACGGCCGACGACGTGCAGCTCGTGACGTGCGCGGCCCCGGTGCCGTGCGGCGCTGCGACCGCCCGTGTGGAGCGCGCCGCGGGGGTCACCCTGCACCCGGTCAGCGAAGAGCAGTCCGTCACGGACGTCCTCGGCAAGGTGGAGTCCGGGCAGGCCGACGCCGGGCTGGTCTACGTGACCGACGTTCGGGGCGCCGGGAGCCGCGTCACGGGTGTCCCGATCGCCGCTGCCGACCGCGCGGTGAACACCTACCCGATCGGGGTGCTCCGCGACGCAGCGGACCCCGCGCTCGCCCGGGCCTTCAGCGCCTACGTCCGCTCGTCGGACGGCCAGCGGGTGCTCGCGGACGCCGGCTTCGGGAAGCCCTGACCCGGTGGCCCGTCGGAGCGCACGCGCGCACGGTCGGCTCCCGGTGCCGTGGTGGCTCCCACTGCCCGCGGTGGTCGGCGGTCTGTTCGTCGTGGTGCCGGTCGCTGCGATGACCGGCCGTGTCGACCCCGGCACGTTCCTCGCGCTCGTCACGGCGCCCGCGTCGCTCTCGGCGCTCGGGCTCAGCCTCGGCACCGCCGCCGCTGCCACCGGCATCGCGTTCGTCCTCGGCTACCCGCTCGCCGTCCTGTTCGCGCGGTCCCGGTCACGGTGGACGGGCATCGCCCGCGCCGTCGTCCTGCTGCCGCTCGTGCTGCCCCCGGTCGTCGGCGGTCTGGCGCTCCTCGCCGCCTTCGGTCGCCTCGGGGTGCTCGGGGCGTTCCTCGACGACCACGGGCTGCGCATCGCGTTCACCACGACGGCCGTCGTCATGGCGCAGACGTTCGTGGCGATGCCGTTCCTGGTGGGGTCGGTCGAGGGCGCGCTCCGGGTCGAGGGCGACCGGTACGAACGGGTGGCGGCGACGCTCGGGGCCGGCCCGACGCGCACGTTCCTGACCGTGACCACGCCGCGGGTGCTGCCGGGCCTCCGTTCGGGGCTCGTCCTCTGCTTCGCCCGGGCACTCGGTGAGTTCGGCGCGACGCTGACCTTCGCGGGGAGCCTGCAGGGCGTCACCCGGACACTGCCGCTCGAGGTCTACCTGCAGCGCGAGGTGGACCCGGACACCGCCGTCGCCCTCGCGCTCGTGCTCGTGGTGGTGGCGCTCGTGGTCATCGGCGCGTCCTCGGTCCGGGAGCGGACGGTGCTCCGGTGAGCCGGACGACGCCGAGCGGCGCACCAGGCCTCGTCGCCCACGTCGTGCTCCGCGACCGCGACCTCGACGTGACCCTCGAGGTCGGCCCTGCCGAGTGCGTCGCCGTCATCGGCCCGAACGGCGCAGGCAAGTCGAGCCTGGTCGATGCGGTGACCGGCCTGCTGCCGCTCGACGACGGCAGCGTCTCCATCGGCGGCCGTGTCGTCGCCGGTACCGGGCGTGTCGTGCCCGTGCACCGCCGCCGCGTCGGGCTCGTCGCACAGCGCGCCGACCTGTTCCCCCACCTCGACGTCCTCGCGAACGTCGCCTTCGGCCCGCGCGCCTCCGGCATGTCCGGCCGGGAGGCCCGGGGCGCCGCCCGCGGAGCGCTGACCGCCGTCGGCGCGGCCGAGCTGGCACACCGCGATCCCGGGACGCTCTCCGGCGGGCAGGCGCAGCGGGTCGCGATCGCCAGGGCCCTCGCGACCGACCCGGCGGTGCTCCTGCTCGACGAGCCGACCTCGGCACTCGACCTCGGCGCCCGGGAGGAGGTCCGAGCCGCCCTCCGCACCGCGATCGCCGGGCGGCCGACGGTGCTCGTCACGCACGACCCCGTCGAGGCGATGCTGCTCGCGGACCGGGTCGTCGTGCTCGAGGCGGGCCGCATCGTCGAGGCCGGGACGCCTCCGGAGGTCCTCGGCCGCCCGACGAGCGCGTTCGGGGCGGTGTTCTCGGGGCTCGTCGTGGTCGACGGCCGTGCGACCGAGGACGGCATCGTGACCACCGACGGGACCGTGCTGGCGTCGGCCGCGCACGCCGTGCCTCCCGGCCGCACCGTCGTGGCCGCGTACCACCCGACCGCCGCCGTCGTGACCCTCGCCGACGCAGCCACGTCGGCCCCGGCCGCCCCGGCTCCTGCTGCGTCGACCCTGACCCAGGCCGGCGCCGCGTCCGAGCCGGAGCCCGCGCGGGTCGTGGACGCGCTCGAACCCCGCGACGGACTCGTCCGGGTGCGCGCCGGCGACCTCGTGGCGGACTGCACGCTGGCGCGGGTGGCGGCGCTGGGCCTCCGACCCGGCGCGCGCATCCAGATCGTCGTGCCGCGCGATGAGGTCGCGGTCTACGAGCCGCGCCGCTGACCGCGGCGGCGTGCGGCCGGCCTCGCCGGCCGCCGGGTCGGGACGTCGGTCCTCCGCGCCGCCTCGTGACGACCCGTGAGCCCGATCGGCGGGGGAGCAGCCGGCCGGAGGCGCGGCTGCACGGCGGGCACCCCGCAGCGAGGGAGCCGGCGTCAGCCCCCGGCGAAGGGCGGCATCACGTCGACGAGCACCACGCCCGTCAGGGCGGTGTCGAGGTCCCGCGTCGTGACGCCGTCGACGAGGTAGGAGCACCGCTCCCGAAGCACTGCCCAGCGCTCGGCGTCGACCGCGGGGACGGCCGCGAGCGCCGCCCCGAGGGTGTCGGCGTCGGTCGTCGTGTCGTCCTGCCCGACGGCGGCGCGTGCGGCGGCGAAGAACCGGATCGTGGTCACGGCGCTCACCCGCCGATCGCGCTCATGCCGCGGGCGGGGTGCACGAGCCCGTCGGTGTCGTCGCCGTGGTCGCGCGGCTTGGCCCACATCGCGCTGCGCCACCGGTCGAGGACGACGGCGTCGCTGGCGCCGGCACGCATCGCGCTGAGCAGGTCGACCTCGTCGTCGGAAAAGAGGCATCCGCGGACGTGGCCCTCGGCGGTCAGTCGGGTGCGGGTGCAGTCGGCGCAGAACGACTCGGTGATGCTCGCGATGATCCCGACCGTGCCGACGTCGGCGCCGGTCGTGCGGGAGCGGACCCGGAAGCGCTCGGCGGGTGCGCCGTCGCGTGGTGCGGTGTCGGGTGTCAGGTCCCAGTGCTCGGACAGGAGGGCCCGGGCCTCCACGGCGGTGATCATCTCGGAGCGGTCCCACGCGTGCCCGGGGTCGAGCGGCATCTGCTCGATGATGCGGAGCTCGTAGCCGCGCTCGAGGCACCAGGCGAGGAGGTCCACCGCGAGGCCGTCGTTGACGCCGCGGAGGAGCACGGCGTTGACCTTGACGACGAGGCCGGCGTCGTCGGCGGCACGGAGGCCGTCGAGCACGCGGTCGAGGAACGGTCGGCGGGTGACCTCGGCGAAGACGTCCGGGTCGACGGTGTCGAGCGAGACGTTGATCCGCGAGAGCCCGGCGGCGCGGAGGTCGGCGGCGCGGTTCGCGAGGCCGATCGCGTTCGTGGTCAGGGACAGCTCGGGAGCGTCGGGGAGTGCGGCGCAGCGGGCGATGACGTCGACGAGGTCACGGCGGAGGAGCGGTTCGCCACCGGTGAAGCGGACCTTCCGGATGCCGAGCTCGCGGCTGCCGAGCCCGACGAGGCGCTCGATCTCCGTGGCGGTCATCAGGGCATCCGAGGGGATCACGGGCAGGCCCTCCGCCGGCATGCAGTACGTGCAGCGCAGGTTGCAGCGCTCGGTCAGCGACACCCGGAGATCGACGGCGCGACGGCCGAAGCGGTCGAGCAGCCCGGGCTCGTCGTGCGGCCGGGGCGGGAGGTCGATGCGGGGGAGGTCGGGGCGCGCGTCGGTGGCGCCGGGCTCACCGGTCACCCGGCGCAGCAGGCCGGTCGACGGGAGCACCTGGACGGTCACGTCTCGATGATACGGCGGACCCGCTGTGGTCCGGTCGTCGGCCGAGCAGCCGGTCCCGCCACCGTGCCCAGTCCGCGCGCTGCGTCCGGACGAGCGTGACGACGAGCACGACGGCGACCGCCGCGAGGAGCCACCCACGGTAGGCGTGCACGTTCGGCCACACCCCGCGCAGGGCGATGGCGAGGCCGAGGGACAGCCACTCCCACCGGCCGGACAGCACCACGAACGGGATGAGCAGCAGCACGTACCAGGGGTACCGCGGGGTCACGGCGAGGAAGGTCACGCCGATCATGAGGACCTCGCCGGACCACGGTCGTGCCGGGTCGGACAGCCGCCAGGCGAGGACCGCCGCGACGAGGACGGCGAGCCCGACCACGATCGTCCCGGCATCACCGGGGACCACCATCGAGACGAGGGCGAAGCGGGACCCGTCGTCGTAGCCCTCCTCGGACAGGTAGCCGGGCAGGTAGCCGAGCACGTCCCAGCCGGTGGAGACGACGTACGGCACGTAGAGCAGGCCGAACACCGCGATGCCGACCGGCACCGCCCACCAGGACCGCCGCCGGCCGAGGACCGCCGGGTAGGTGACGGCGGGGATGAGCTTCGTGGCGGTCGCGGCGCCGAGGGCGATCCCGCCCCAGATCGGTCGCCCGAACGCGACGAGCACGACGCCCGCGGTCGCGAGCGCCGCCCCGAGGACGTCGACGTGCGAGTTCGTCACGGCCTCGGCGGCCACGAGCGGCGACCACGCCCAGAGCGCCGCCCACCACGTCGGTCGCCCGGTGCGGCGGAGCACGAGGAGCAGGCCGACGGTGACGCCGAGCGACACGAGCAGCCCCGCGACCTGGAACGGCATGTACTGGGCGGTCGCCGGGACGAAGGCGCGGACGAGCGCGAACCAGAGTTCCGCCATCGGCGGGTAGATGGTCGGCACGTCCGGTCGGTTGATGGCGACGCAGTGTCCGGAGGCGCCGTCGCCGAGACCGTGGTAGCGCGGTTCGAGGGGCGTGCAGGTCCCGTCGACCTTCTGCGGGAACAACCAGTCCGGCCGGAGCGCGGTCAGTGCCGTCGACTGCGGCGTGTGCGCGTACGGTGACACTCCGGCATGTTGCACGATGCCGTCCCAGGCGTAGCGTGCTGAGTCGGTGCTCGTGTTCGGCGGTCCGACCAGGGCGGCGATCCCGACCACCACGGCTCCGACGAGGACGATCCTGGTCGCCAGCCGGGCGGGTACGAACCTGAGTGCGAGCACCGAGGCGGCGAAGACCGTCCAAGCGATCAGCGTCCACGCAACGAATGCAGAGCGATGACCGGACCGGAGGAACCCCAGATGCGTGACCCCGATCGCGATCACGGCCGCCAGCACGAGGACACCGACGACGGCCAGGACGGTCGGGACGGTGCCGGGGCGCAGGCGGATGCTCATGGTGCGTCGAGGCTACTGGGCGTGCAGCACCTGATGCGCGACGCCCGGAGTGCCCTCGCCTCGCCGAACCGGACCCCGCGCACCGCGGTCGTCACCGGGCGGCTGCTCGGCATCGCGTTCCTGGTGTGCTTCGCCACCGGTGTCTACAGCCACCTCCTGCAGGAACCGGCGCCGTGGATGCGCTTCCCGACCCGGCCGACGCAGCTCTACCAGTTCACGCAGGGCCTGCACATCACCGCCGGCATCGCGGTCATCCCGCTGCTCCTGGCGAAGCTCAACGTCGTCATGCCCGCACTGCTCCAGACCCCGCCGGTGAAGGGCGTGCTCCACCTGCTCGAGCGGATCTCGATCGCGGTGTTCGTCTCCTCGGCGATCATCCAGGTCGTCACCGGCCTGTTGAACACCTTCCAGTGGTACCCGTGGCCCTTCTCGTTCCGCCAGGTCCACAACGCGCTCGCCTACGTCATCATCGGTTCGCTCGCGATCCACATCGCGGCGAAGCTGCCGATCATCGTGCGGTACTGGCGGGCGCGGGACTCCTACGACCGCGACGGCCGGTTCGTCGCCGACCCGTCCGTCGGCAGCGAGCTGCCCGACGTCCCCGCCGCCGCCGGCCAGGAGGCCCGTCCCGCCCCCGCAGGCACCGCCCGCGGTCTCGTGGGTCGCCTCCACCGCTGGATCGACGGCGCACCCGTCGCGGTCGACGCACCCCGCGCCTCCCGTCCGACGTCCGACGCGACGCCGGCCCCGGCGACCTCCGACGACGGCCGCGACGCCGCCGAGGGGCGTCGGCAGCGGGTCGCCCGTCGTGGCTTCTTCACCGGCGTCGCCGCGGCGACCGCCGGTGTCGTCGTCCTCACCGCGGGCCAGTCGTCCCGGCTCGCCGAGCCGTTCAACGTCTTCGCGCCCCGCGAGCGCCACCGCGGTCCGGCCGGCCTGCCGGTGAACAAGACCGCACGGGCGGCCGGTGTGCTCGCCACGGCGACCGCCGCGGACTGGACGCTCACGGTGGCCGGCCCGGCGGTCAGCCGGACGTTCTCGCGCGCGGAGCTCGTCGCGCTGAGCACGGCCGAGGTCGACCTGCCGATCTCCTGCGTCGAGGGCTGGAGCCAGATGGCGTCGTGGAAGGGCGTGCGGATGCGCGACCTCCTCGCCGCGGTGCAGGCCCCCGCCGGGTCGCACGTGCGCGTCACGAGCCTGCAGCAGCACGGTGGGTACCGGGTCATGGACATGGGGCCCGAGTACGCGTCCGACCCGACGACGCTCGTGGCGCTCGAGGTGAACGGCGCGACGCTCGACCTCGACCACGGGTTCCCGGCCCGCATCATCGCGCCCGGCCGACCGGGCGTCCTGCAGACCAAGTGGATCCGACGGATCGAGGTGCTCTCGTGACCACAGCAGAGACCGCGGTGGAGACGCCGACACCGAGCCGGCGTCTGATGGTGGTCCGCGCCGGGCTCGTCGTCCTGGGTGTCCTCGTCATCGCCTTCGGCGCCTGGGTGCTCGTGACCTCGGTGCGGCCCGTGCAGATCCGCGGGTTGGTGGTGTGGCTCGCCGCGGCGGTGATCCTGCACGACGCGGTCCTGTCACCCTTCGTCGTGGCCGTCGGGCTGCTCCTCCGCCGCGCGGGTCGGTCCCTCCGCGCCTGGGTGCTCGTGGTCGTCCAGGCCGTCGTGGTGCTCGGCACGGTCCTCGCGCTCGTGGTGCTGCCGGAGATCGCCGCGAAGCACCACGGCGCGAAGAACACCACGGTGCTGCCCTTCGACTACACGACCCGGCTCCTGCTCGTCGAGGGCGTCCTCGCGGTGGTCGTGGTCGTCGTCCTGGTGGTCGGCTGGCGCACCGCCCGTCGTCGTCCCTGACGTGTCCGGTCCGCGTAGCTGTGGTTGCAGCGACAACCTCTTCGTAGGATGGGTCCCATGACCGACGACACGCCCTGGCTCTCGCGCGAGCAGCTCCGCGCGTGGATGAAGCTCGTCGCGGTCATGGAGCTGCTGCCCGCGGCGCTCGACCAGCAGCTGCAGCGCGACGCGGACCTCACGCACTTCGACTACATGGTCATCGCGATGCTCTCCGAGACGGAGGGCCGCACGCTCCGGATGTCCGCCCTCGCCTCCGCCACGAACGCGTCGCTGCCCCGGCTCTCCCACGTGGTCTCCCGGCTCGAGAAGCGCGGGCTCGTCTCCCGCTGCACGTCGAGCGAGGACCGCCGCGCCACGGACGTCCGGCTCACCGACGCCGGGCAGGCCCTCATCGTCGACGCCGCGCCCGACCACGTCCGGACCGCGCGCCGCTTCGTCATCGACGCGCTCGACGACACCCAGGTCGCGGCCCTCGACGACATCACCCGTGCGCTGCTCACCCGGCTCGACCCGGAGGGCCGGTTCGCCGCAGTCACCTACCCGCGCGACGACGACGTCCCGGCCATCTGCGAGGCCCGGCTCACCGGCACCGCCGACGACCAGCCGCCCGCGGCGCGCTCCTGACGCGCCACTAGGCTCGCCGGTATGAGTCAGGCCGCCGACCACCAGTCCGACACCTACAGCTACCTCGGACCGGCCGGCACCTTCACCGAGGCGGCGCTCAAGCTCGTCGAGGCAGCCGCCGGCAAGCCCTGGCGGAGCGTCAACAACGTCGGCGAGGCCCTCGACGACGTCGTCACCGGGCGGTCGGTCGCTGCCGTGATCGCGATCGAGAACAGCGTCGACGGCGGGGTCAGCGCGACGCAGGACGCCCTCGCGAACATCCCCGGCGTCCGGATCGTGGGGGAGTACCTCGTCCCCGTGGACTTCGTGCTCGTCGCCCGACCGGGCACCGCGCTCGCCGACGTCCGCACCGTGAACGCGCACCCCGTCGCGTACGCGCAGACGCACCACTGGCTCGAGGCGAACGTCCGCGGCCACGGGCACATCCCGGCGTCGTCGAACGTGGCCGCGGCGGCCGCGCTCCTCGACGAGGACGCGACGGCGGACGCCGCCGTCGCCCCGCCCGGCATCACCGACCACTACGCGCTCGAGGTCCTCGCGTCGTCCATCGGGGACAACGCGAGCGCGGTCACCCGGTTCGTCCTCGTGTCCCGGACGCTCGCGCTGCCCGAGCGCACCGGCGCCGACAAGACCAGTGTCGTCGTCGAGCTGCCGACCGAGCAGCCGGGCGCGCTCGTCGACATGCTCGAGCAGTTCGCCACCCGCGGCATCAACATGGGGTTGCTGTCGTCACGCCCGATCGGTGACGAACTCGGCCGCTACCGCTTCGTCATCGACCTCGACGGCCACGTACACGACGAGCGGGTCGCCGACGCGCTCCTCGGCCTCCGGCGGTTCAGCCCGCGCGTGACGTTCCTCGGGTCGTACCCCCGCGCCGACGGCGTGCGACCGGACGTCCCGCCCCGCTACTCCGACGAGGCGTTCGTCGAGGCGCGCGACTGGCTGCGCGCGATCGTGACGGGTGCGCCCGAGGCGAGCTGAGCCTCCCGGCCGACCGCGCAGCCGCGACCGCGTGACCGCGCGCCGGTCCGTCAGCGGCGTCGCGTCGCGCGCGTCTGGTCCTCTGGACCGGCGACGCGGACCGTCAGCGAACCGGGGTCGATCGACGCGCGGAACGCGACGACCTCGCCCACCGGGTCGCCGTCGATCTCGAACTCGTCCGGCTTCTCGAGCCGCACCACGAACTGCTTGCCGCGCAGGTAGCGCAGTGGGCGCTCCTCGCGGGCCTTCGTCGTGATGCGCTCGCCGATGACGGTGTTGCCGAGCGCGGACCGGCGGACCCAGCGGAGGATCGCGTTCTCCCAGAACACGCGGGCTGCGATGCGCGCCCAGCCGAGCACGCTGTGCGGCCGCATCACGAGCACGTCGAACACGCCGTCGTCGATCTCGGCGTCCGGCAGCAGCATCGCACCGGCCTGCAGCATGCCGCAGTTGCCGACGATGAGCGAGTGCCCGCGCACCGACCGGGTGGCGTCGTCGTCGAGCTTGAAGCGGAACTCGAACGCGTCGGCGTCGCGGAGGGACCGGACGAGCGAGTCGACGTAGGCGAGCCAACCGACCTTCTTCTTGAGGTCGTCGTTCGTGTTGACGAGCATCCGGGCGTCGAGCCCGAGGCCGGCCATCACCAGGAAGCCGTACCTGTCACGCGACCCGTCGGGGCGCTCGACGCGCACCTGCCCGAAGTCGATCGCACGGTCCTCGCCGTTGAAGATCGTGTGCGCGCTCGCGCCGAGGTCGTCGATCGGCGCGGGGATGTTGCGGGCGAGGAGGTTGCCGGTGCCGCTGGGGAGCAGGGCCAGCGTGACGCCGGCCTCGTGTGCCACCTCGGCCACGGCGCGGACGGTCCCGTCCCCTCCGGCGGCGGCGATGACGTCGACCCCGGCTGCGACGGCCTCGCGGGCCATCCCGCCGCCCGGGTCCTCCTCGGAGGTGGCGTACCACTTCGTCTCGGCCCAGCCGGCCTCGCGCTGGTACCGGTTCACGGTGCGCTTCAGGCTCGGCAGGTGCACCTTGACGGGGTTGTAGACCACGGCGGCGGTGCGCTGCTCGGTGGCGGCTGCTCCCTCCGTCGCGGTTGCTTCCTCCGGGGAGGCTGCTTCCTCCGTGGGAGGGGCGTCCTCCGACTGGGGCGGGGTCTCCGAGGGCGTCGACATGCCGGAGACGCTACCGGGGAACTGCTGTGGAGGACCGCGCCCACCGGTCGGTCGGCCGGTCCTGGCTAGGATGGAGCGGTGATCGACCCCCAGCTGTTGCGCGACGAACCGGACGTCATCAAGGCCTCGCAGGCAGCCCGTGGCGCCTCCGTCGACGTCGTCGACCAGGCCGTCGAGGCCGACCAGGCCCGTCGCGCCGCCATCACCGCGTTCGAGGCGCTCCGTGCCGAGCAGAACGCCTTCGGCAAGACCGTCGCCAAGGCGCCGAAGGACGAGAAGGCCGCGCTCGTGCAGCAGGCCCAGGCGCTCGCCGCGAAGGTGAAGGAGGCTCAGGCCACCGTCTCCGGCGCCGAGCAGGTCTTCGACGGTGTCGTCCGCGCGATCCCGAACGTCGTCCTGCCCGGGGTGCCCGAGGGCGGCGAGGACGACTTCGTCACGCTCCGCACCGTCGGGACGAAGCCGTCGTTCGCCTTCGAGCCGAAGGACCACGCCGACCTCGGTGAGTCGCTCGGCATCATCGACATCGCCCGCGGCGTGAAGGTCTCCGGCTCGCGCTTCTACTTCCTCAAGGGCATGGGCGCCCGGCTCGAGATCGCGCTCATGTCGCTCGGCCTCGACCGCGCCGTCGCGCACGGCTTCGAGCCGCTCATCACCCCGACGCTCGTGCGCCCCGAGACGATGGCCGGCACCGGCTTCCTCGGCGAGCACGCGGCCGAGGTCTACCGGCTCGAAGCGGACGACCTCTACCTGACCGGCACGAGCGAGGTCGCCCTCGCCGGGTACCACGCCGACGAGATCCTGCAGTTCCCATCCGAGGACGACCCGGCCCTCCGCTACGCCGGCTGGTCGACGTGCTACCGCCGGGAGGCCGGGTCCGCCGGGCGCGACAACCGCGGCATCCTCCGCGTGCACCAGTTCAACAAGCTCGAGATGTTCTCCTACGTCCACCCGGACCAGGCCGACGCCGAGCACCAGCGGCTCATGTCGTACCAGGAGTCGATGCTCCAGGACCTCGGGCTGCACTACCGCGTGATCGAGACCGCCGCGGGTGACCTCGGCACGAGCGCCGCCCGGAAGTACGACCTCGAGGCGTGGGTCCCGACGCAGGGCACCTTCCGCGAGCTCACGTCGACCTCGAACTGCACGACGTTCCAGGCCCGTCGCCTCGACATCCGGTACCGCACCGAGAGCGGGAAGACCGCGCCGGTCGCCACCCTGAACGGCACGCTCGCGACCACCCGCTGGCTGGTCGCGATCCTCGAGACGCACCAGCAGGAGGACGGCTCGGTCGTCATCCCCGAGGTGCTCCGGCCGTACCTGGGCGGCGCCGAGGTGATCGAGCCGCGATGACCTCCGCACGCGAGCGTTTCGACGACCGGTCCGACGGTGGCTCCGCCGGGACCGGCTCCTCCGGCGCGCCCGCCCCCGCCCGCGTCAAGCGCTGGCTCGTCGCCCTCGACATCGACGGCACGACCATGCGCGAGGACGGCGTCATCACCGACACCGTGATCCAGGCGGTGCAGGACGCCGAGGCCGCCGGCCACGAGGTCATGCTCTCCACCGGTCGCAGCGAGTCGATGACCGTCCCGCTGCTCGCCCGGCTCGGCATCGCACCGAAGTACCTCGTCTGCGCGAACGGTGCCCTCACCCTCAAGCGCGCGTCGGACGGTTCGTACGAGCGCGTGCACGTCGAGACCTTCGACCCGACCGAGGTGCTGCAGACCATCCGCGGGGCGCTCGCGAACGGCGCGTACGGCGTCGAGGACGAGACCGGCCACTACCTGCTGTCCGGCGAGTTCCCCGACGACACCATGACCGCCGCCGGTGACCACGTCGACTTCGAGCAGCTCCTCGGCGTCCGCGCCACCCGCGTCGTCGTCATCTCGCCCGAGCACGGCCTCGAGGACTTCCTCCAGATCGTCGACCAGATGGGTCTGCACAAGGTCTCGTACACGGTCGGCTGGACCGCCTGGCTCGACATCGCCCCCGAGGGCGTCACGAAGGCCACCGCGATGGAGCGCGTGCGCGAGTGGCTCGACATCCCGCGGTCCCGCGTCTTCGCGGCCGGCGACGGGCGCAACGACATCGACATGCTGCGGTGGGCCTCCACCTCGGGCCGGGGCGTCGTGATGGGACAGGCCCCGGAGGACGTCGTCGACGCCGGGAGCGAGCTGACCGGTGGCGTCACCGACGACGGGCTCGCGGCGGCGCTCGACACGTTGCCGCGCTGAGCGCGGTACAAGGGCTGCCCTGACGGCCGGGAGGCCCGGTAGGCTGGTCGGGACGCGGTCACGTCTCGCCACGTGGCCGCGTCACCGGAGGGTTGTCCGAGCGGCCGATGGAGCCTGTCTTGAAAACAGGTGGGCAGCAATGTCTCGTGGGTTCGAATCCCACACCCTCCGCCACAGCGTCACGGACACCGTGACCGCCATCGACGACGGAGCAGCATGACCTCACCGGGCCGACGCATCTACGCTCCCCGTTCCACGGTGACCACCCTGGGCGTCCTCGCCGCCGCGATCGTCGTGATGGCCGTGTCCCTCGTCGTGCAGCAACCGCTGGAGTGGCCGTTCGCGACGGCGCTCGTCCTCGTCGCCGCACTCGTCGTCACCCGCGGTCTCCCCGCCGGGGTGGAACTCCAGGCCGACGTCCTGATCGTGCGCGACTACGTCGCCACCACCCGCATCCCGCGGGACCAGGTCGTCAGCGTGGCGCGGTTCCCCGCCATCGACTGGACGGGGGCGGATGGTGTGCCGAGGGAGACGCTCGTCAACGCCTTCCTCCGTCGGGCCGGGATCGCAGGCCCCTCCGACGAGGACCGCGCTGCGGTGCGGACGCGGATCGAGGCGTGGCTCGCGGCGGACGCCGGACGTTGACGGGCACGGTCTGACCAACGGTGAGGCACGGTCGGTCGCGCGCGGGTGGCTCGTCCGGAAGCCGTCGGAGGAGGTCGCGTTCCCGACGGGCTCCCGCGCGGTGGCGAGGCTGCTCGGTACGCTCGCGAGCATGCCGTCGCACGAATGGACCATCAACCACTTCTCGCAGAGCAACCCGGTCGGTCCCGACCAGGGGGACGTCGCGGCACTGCTGCGTCGCGTCGCCGACACCGTCGCCGCGCTCGGTGACGTCACCGTCCAGGACATCACGTTCGCCAGCGAGGTGACGGGCGGCGAGGACGACCTGACGATGACCGTGTACTACCACCCCGAGCCTCGTCGGCGATGACCCCCGGGGCGGGGCGGGGCGGGTCGGGTCGGTGACGGGTTCCGGGTGACCTCCGTATGCTCCTCTCCATGCGGCGGGCCCTCGACTTCCTCGGACTCACCCGGTCGGAGTGCGCGCCCCGCCCGAGGGCCCTGGCGCTGGTCGTGGGTGGCATCGGCCTCTTCCTCGTCCTGCTCGGCGTCGCCGTGATCGCGGGGACGGCATCGGCCGGCACGCCGGCTGCGGCCGTGGGAAGCCGCCGGTACGCTGGTCGTACGGCCAGTGAGAAGAACGCCACGGGTGTTCTTCCCTCAGCGGGACAGCTGGCCTCCAGACGTTCCCCACGGGGAGTTGTTGAACCGCTCGTTGGGATGAACCACGTTGTCGTACCACGAGCACTGCTTGCCCTGAACGATCTTGCGCTGCGTCGCCCACAGCGCGTGGTCAGCCACCTGGAGTCCAGCCGAGGTCGGGGACTTCCAGTTGTGCGCGACGACGGTCCGTCGCCACGCGACCTGGCTGCAGACGTCTTCGACGGCGTGGATGACCGCCTCCCGCTTCGCATCCATGCTGATGTGCACGGCCACCACGTGGACGAGGTCCCTCCTGGTCCGGAGAGGGTAGCCAGCACCGGACGCTCGACGGCTGAGGCACGACGGCAAGCGTCGCGGTCTGCGGTACGAGGCGTCGGCTCCCGGGGTCCTGCCAGGACCCCGGGAGCAGCAGGGGAGTCCTCCTAGCGTGGGCGGCATGGACATCACCACACGCACCGTCGCCGTCATCGGCGGCACCTCCGGCATCGGCCTCGAACTCGCTCGGCGCTTCCGCGACGCCGGCAGCACCGTCGTCGTGGGCGGCCGCCGTACCGACCTGTTCGACGCCCTCCGCGCGGAGGGGCTCGGCACGGTCGAGGTCGACGTCACCGACACCGACTCCGTCGAGCGCGCCCGGGATGCGGTGCTCGAGGCGCACCCGGACCTCGACACGGTCGTCACGATGTCGGGCATCGGCGGGCCCGAGGACCTCCGCGACCCGACCCACTTCGCGATCGCCGAGCGGACGTTCGAGGTCAACGTGCTCGGGACGATCCGGGTCGTGGACGCGTTCACGCCGCACCTGCTCGCGCGGGGGAGCGGCACGGTGGTCACGGTCAGCTCCGGGATCGCGTTCCTGCCCTTCCCGCTGATGGCCTCGTACGCGGCGTCGAAGGCCGCCGTGCACGCCTACAGCGAGGCGCTCCGGGCGCAGTTGGCGGGCACCGGTGTCGACGTCGCGGAGCTCGTGCCGCCAGCGGTCGCGACGACGATGGGCGACAGCAACCCGAACGCCCTCGCGCTCGACGCCTTCGGTGCCGAGGTGATGGACCTGCTCGCGCAGGAGCCCACCCCACGCGAGGTCCTCGTGCAGGCCGTGCAGATGCATCGCTGGGCCGAGCGCGACGGCACGTACGACGAACTGGTCGTGCAGCGGTCGGCGGCCCTCGCGATGCTGCCGGGGCGGGCAGGCTGAGCGCCCGCGCCCCAGTCAGGTCAGCGTCCGGGGTGCTCGCCTCGACCGGCTGCGACGGCGCTGAGGAACGGGTCGAGCGCCGCCCAGGTCGCCGCGGGTGCTTCGAGGTGCGGCAGGTGTCCTGCCTCGGGCACGACTGCGTACTCGGCGCCGGGGACCGCGTCGGCGACTGCGCGGCCGTACGCCGGCGTCACGATGCCGTCGCTGTCGCCCCAGAGGACGAGCGTCGGGACGGCCACGGTCCCGAGGCGCCCGAGCAGGGTGGGGTCGGCCATCCCGGAGCCGGCGACGACCGCCATGGTCCGCCCGTTGGCCTGCTGTACCGCACGCTGCTCGTCGGTCAGCCCGGCCGGGTCGATGTACCCGCGCTCCGGGTCGTGCCACGCGGCCTCGGCGAGCCCGCGGGCGTCGAGCGCGAAGAAGTCCGCCACGGGCTCACCGTCGACGACCACGCCGACGCCGTCGATGTCGACCACGGCGCCGATCACGCCCGCGTAGCGCTCGTCGTGCGCGGCCTGCACGACCATCTCGAGGGCGATCCAGCCGCCGATCGAGGACCCGACGAGGACCACGCCACGGTCGCCGCGGACGAGCAGCCACTCGAGGTACCCCATGGCGAGCTGCGCGACCGAGGTGACCGCGGCGGGCAACGCCGTGCCGTCCCAGCCCGGGTGCGTGGGTGCGACGACGTGGAAGGTCGGGGCGAGGTGCGCGACGAGCGGCGCGACGGTCCGCGGCCCGCCACCGCCGTGCAGCACGAGCGCGGTGCGGGTCGCGGGGTCGCCGGCGTCGACGACGGGCAGGTCAGCGGGGAGGGTCGAGTTCATCGCCATGGTCATCCTGTCTCAACAAGTTTATCTACGAGTATTGATACGGTAGCACCATGACGACTGATCTGGAGGCCCTGGGCCAGCTGGTCAAGCGGGCCCAGTACCGGAACCACCGGACGATGGACACCGCGCTCCGCGCGGTGGGCGTCAGCCTGGTGCAGTGGGACGCGCTCCGCGCCGTCGACCGGATGCCCGACGCCTCGGCCCACGACCTCGCGGTCGCCACGTTCCAGAGCGACCAGGCGTTCGGCACGCTGGCGGGTCGCCTCGTCGACCGCGGGCTCATCGAGCGACGGGCAGGGCGCGGGCGGCGACTCGAGCACGTCCTCACCGAAGCGGGTCGCTCGGCGCTCGACGAGGGGAACGCGATCGCGACCCACGTGCTCGCCGATCTGTTCGCGCCGCTCGCCGAACCCCAGCGCCGGGCGCTGTCCGATGCCCTGCGCGTCCTCACCGCGGACGCGGGTACCGGACCCGGGTCCCGCGGGGAGGGGTGACGACCGTGCACGGGGAACCCGCGGCCAACCGTCTCGGCGCCTACCTCCAGGCGCGCCGGGGCCTGGTGACGCCGGAGCAGGCCGGGCTCCCGAGCGGCGGCACCCGACGCGTGCCGGGCCTCCGTCGCGAGGAGGTGGCGATGCTCGCGGGCGTGAGCGCCGACTACTACCTGCGCCTCGAGCGCGGGCGGGACACGCATCCCTCGTCCCAGGTGCTCGACGCCCTGGCACGGGTGCTCCTGCTCGACGAGGTCGAACGGCGCCACCTCCACGGGCTCGCGGAACCGGTGCGGCGGAGTCGCCCCCGCCGGACGGCCGAACGTGTCCCGCCCCGACTGCACCAGATGCTGGCGGCCCTCCAGGTCCCGGCCTTCATCGAGGGGCGGGCGTTCGACGTGCTCGCCGCGAACGAGCTGGCGACCGCGTTCTCCCCGCGCCTGGCCGTCGGGCAGAACCGGCTCCGGTCGCTGCTCCTCGACCCGGAGGAGCGCGCCTTCCACCGCGACTGGGAGCGGTCGGTCGCGGAGTTCGTCGGGGCGTTCCGACGGTCGGTCGGCGACGAGGTGGACGACCCGCGCGTGGTGCAGCTCGTCGGGGAGCTGTCGATCGCGAGCGGCCGCTTCCGCGAGCTCTGGGCACGGCAGGACGTCCGGGTGCTCGAGGGCGGTTCGCTCGTCGTGGACCACCCGGTCATCGGTGAGCTCCACCTGCACCGCGACAAGCTCCCCGTCGACGGCTTGCTCCTCGTGCTCTACTACGCGGACGCCGGCAGCGCGAGCGCCGAACGGCTCGCCCTGCTCGCGTCCCTCACCTCGACGCCGTCGCCCGGCCTCCCGGCATCGCCCCGCTCTGGGGACTGAGGGGTACTCGGATCACGGTATCCTGGTCTGCCGGGTCCGCCGTCCCGATCGGAGGGCCCGGGAGGGGGAGACCGTGCCGAACACACCGACGACGTCCGTGCCGCAGCGTGGGCAGGACCGCCGGGCCGCCGTCATCGAGGCCGCCGCCGTCGAGTTCGACCGCCTGGGGTACAGCGCGACGAGCCTCGCCGGCATCGGTCGAGCAGCCGCCGTCAGCCAGGGGGCGATCCACTTCCACTTCCGGACGAAGCAGGCGATCGCGCTCGCGGTCATCGACGAGCAGAACGCCCGGACGGCCGCGGCGATCGACTACGAGGACCCCTCTCCGACGTCGGGCCTCATCGCGGTGTCCCGGGCGGTCGCCGATCTGCTGCTCACCGACCCCGTCGTCCGGTCGGGCATCCGGCTCTCGCTCGAGAACCGGGTCTTCGCCGGGACCACGTCGTCGTTCTACGACCAGTGGATCGCCGCGGTGTCCGACCTGCTCCGGCTCGCCGTGGCGGCAGGGGAGCTCAACACGACCCTCACCGCCGACGAGCTTGGCGCTTCCCTCGTGCCCTACTTCACCGGTGTGCAGCTCGTGTCCGACGTCCGCACCGGGCGGGCGGACCTGCTCCCCGCGGCCGCCACGATGTGGCGCGTGCTCCTGCTCGCGACGGCCTGCCCTGACCACCGGGACCGGCTCCTCGCGGTCGTCGACCGCGTCTTCGGCTGACGCCGGCCGCGCTGCGCCCCGGACCCTCCGGCCGGATCGCCCCGACGCGCGGTCTCTCGACGCGGGGCCCCGGGACGGCCCCCGCGTCGACGAAGCTTTCTGGGCCTCCAGGCCGGGCGGCCCAGGGCAGCTGGCCGTCTCGCCCTGCTTCCGGCACGCCTTC
>JASCOJ010000038.1 GCA_029959645.1 Microbacteriaceae bacterium PS02332
CACCGGCGGCCGCGCGCGCGCGGACCGGGGGGGTCCCGTTCTGGTCCCGGGCAGCCCGGGGGCCGCGGACGCCGATGCCGGGAACGACGCCACTCGACGAGAGGACGACGCCCACCGTGTCAGGAACCGATGCCAGCGCACCCCACGCCGACACCGAGGGACCGGTCGGGGACCGCCCGATGCGCGTGCTCATCGCCGCCGACACCTTCCCGCCGGACGTCAACGGCGCCGCGACCTTCGCCGAGCAGCTCGCCGTCGGCCTCGCCGAGCGTGGTCACGAGGTGCACGTCGTCGCACCGTCGCAGAACCGCAACTCCGGCACGTTCGACGAGGTTCACCGCGGCGTGACGCTCGTCGTGCACCGGCTCAAGTCGTACAAGTGGCCCTTCCACGCGTGGCTGCGCTTCGTCTGGCCGTGGAGCGTCCGGAAGCTCTCGGCGCCGATCCTCGACGCGGTGCGGCCCGACGTGGTGCACATCCAGTCGCACATCATCGTCGGCCGGGGCATGGTGCGGGAGGCCCAGGACCGCGGCATCCGCGTGGTGGCCACGAACCACTTCATGCCGGAGAACCTGCTCGAGTACACGCCGTTCGGCACGTGGACCCTGCCGCTCGCGCTGAAGATCGCCTGGAACGACGCCGCCAACACCTACCGTCGCGCCGACGTCATCACGACGCCGACCGAACTGGCAGCCGACTACCTGCGGAAGGCGATCGCCGGGCAGCGGGTGCTCGCGATCTCGTGCGGCATCGACGCCACCCGCTACGTGGCCCGGCAGGGGCGGCCCGCCGGCAACGAGATCGTCTTCGTCGGCCGGGTCGCGCCGGAGAAGAACCTCGACGTGCTCGTCCGCGCGCTCGCGCTGCTGCCGGCCGAGCTCGACGCGCGGTTCACCGTCGTCGGGGACGGCGAGATGATCCCGAAGCTGACCGAGCTGGCGACCGAGCTCGGGGTCGCGAACCGCGTCTCCTTCCTCGGGTTCGTGTCCGAGGAGACGAAGTTCCGCACGCTGACCGACGCCACGGTGTTCGCGATGCCGTCGACGGCCGAGTTGCAGAGCATCTCCTCGCTCGAGGCGATGGCGTCCGGCCTGCCCGTCGTCGTGGCCGACTCGATGGCGCTGCCGCACCTCGTCGACGGCAACGGCTACCTGTTCCGACCCGGGGACGCCCAGGACCTCGCGGACAAGCTGACCGAGGTCTTCACCGCGCCCGACGAGGTGTACCAGGCGATGCGCGAGCGCAGTCTGGCCATGATCGAGGCACACGACATCAATCGCACCCTCGCGACGTTCGAGTCGCTGTATCGTGGGGAGTCGGTGGCCGCTGGCCCCGAGGGGCGGTAGCCAAGCTGGTCAAGGCAGTCGGCTCATAACCGAACGATCCGCGGGTTCAAGTCCCGCCCGCCCTACGTGCACCTGCCCTCCAAGAAGCGGACCGAGAACCACAGCCCCGGGCCCACCCCGAACGTGACGTTCGAGTTGGCGCGAGGCAACACCGGCGTGCGCGTCAACGCCTTCCGGCTCGGCTTCATGGGCGCCATCGGCGTCCTCGTGGCGCTGCTCGCCGGGGCACTCGTCCGTGAGCTCAGCACGGTGCTCGTGTACATCGGCGTCGCGCTGTTCATCGCCCTCGGGCTCGACCCGCTGGTGACGTTCTTCGAGCGGTTCATCCCGCGGTGGGCGGCCATCACGATCGTGGTCGTCGTCGTGCTCGGCGGGTTCGCGGGGGTCGTGTTCGCGATCGTGCCGATCCTCGTGCAGCAGGCGACGAACCTCGTGCAGAACTTCCCGGACATCGTGCAGGACATCTCCGCGCAGCCGTGGGTGCAGGACCTGTCGCGGCAGTTCGCGGGGTCGTTCGACATCGACCACGCGCTGCAGTCCGTGCAGACCTTCGCCGAGAACCCGGGGAACCTGCTCAGCCTCGGCGGCGGGATCCTGGCGGTCGGCAGCGGGATCCTCTCCGGCCTGACCGGCGCGCTCATCGTCCTGATCCTCATGCTCTACTTCCTCGCCTCGATGCGGGCGCTGAAGACCATGGCGTACCGGTTCGTGCCGGCGTCGCGTCGCGAGAACTTCGTCGAGGTCAGCGAGGAGGTCACCTCCTCGGTCGGCCGCTACGTCGTCGGGCAGATCACCCAGGCCGGGATCAACGGCGTGCTCAGCATCGTCTGGTTGCTCATCATCGGGGCGCCGCTGCCCGTGCTGCTGGCGACCTTCGCCTTCCTCGGTTCGCTCATCCCGCTCGTCGGGACGCTCGGTGCCGCCGTGCTCATCTCGGTGCTCTGCCTGTTCGCGTCACCCGCGACGGCCCTCGCCGCGGCGATCTACTACCTCGTGTACATGCAGGTCGAGGCGTACGTGATCTCCCCGCGGATCATGTCGCGGGCGGTCCAGGTGCCCGGCGCGCTCGTGGTCATCGCGGCCGTCGCGGGTGCCACGATCGGTGGCGTCCTCGGCGCTCTCGTGGCCGTGCCGGCGGCGGCGTCGATCATCATCATCGTGCAGAAGGTGATCTACCCCCGCCAGGAGCTCGCCTGACGCACGGCCCTGGCAGTCCGGTGCTCGTCGGCCTCGAGGGGCACCGGGCGGTCCGGTGCTCGTCGTTCTCGGCAGGCACCGGGCAGTCCCGTGCTTGCTGTTCTCGGCAGGCACCTGACGGTCCGGTGCTTGCTGTTCTCGGCAGGCACCTGGCATGATGGGCGTGTCCGCGAGGACATCACAATCACATACCGATGGTCCGGGCGGTTTCGAGGCATCACAGGTCGATGGGGAAGTCGCACCTGATGATCGGAGGAATCGTGACCGGGACCACGACCGGAGTGCTCTACGTGCACTCCGCACCACGCGCGCTCTGCCCGCACGTCGAATGGGCGGCCGGAGGCGCCATCAGTCGAGCCGTGAACTTCTCGTGGCTCGACCAGCCCGCGCTCGACGGCTCGCGGCGGACCGAGTACACCTGGAGCGGCCCTGTCGGCTCCGGCGCCGCCATCGCCTCCGCCCTGCGCGGGTGGGAGCACCTGCGGTACGAGGTGACCGAGGACGCCACGGACTCGTCCGACGGCGGCCGGTGGATGCACACGCCCGACCTCGGCGTCTTCTACGCCCAGACCGACGTGTCCGGCAACATGGTCGTACCGGAGGACCGGGTGCGCTACGCGATGGAAGTCGCGGGCAGCAACGCGCTCGAACTCCACCGCGAGCTGCGCCTGGCGCTCGGGCAGGCCTGGGACGACGAGCTCGAGCCGTTCCGGCACGCGGCCGAGGGCAACCCCGTCGTGTGGCTCCCCCGGGGGGGCTGCCGGGCCCCCCCCCCCCCCCCGAGCGCCCCCGCGGGCGCGGCCCCGGCGGGGGGGGCGCCGTCGTCTGCGTCCGGGGCCGGTCCGTCGGCCGACACGCCCCGCCCGGTTCCTCGAGGTCGCAGAATGTGCGCACCGGGAGCGCTGCGGGCGACGGTTCGTGCGACCTCGATGGACGTGAGCGGCACGTCGTGCGACCTCGACGGGGCTCGGCGGGCGGTCGAGCCCTGCGGCCGACACGCCCGCGCCCGTTCGTCGAGGTCGCAGAATGTGCGCACCGGGAGCGCTGCGGGCGACCGTTTGTGCGACCTCGACGGACGTGAGCGGCAGGTTGTGCGACCTCGACTGCGACCTCGACCTCGACCCGGCGGACACGCCGCGGCAGACGCCACCGGCAGATGCCGGGCGCGGACGCCTTGCGCGGAGCATCGGGGCCGGGCCGAGCGCCGGAACGACCCCGGGAACGACTCGAGGCCCGCCCCGCGATGCGGGACGGGCCTCCGGGCCAGGGTGGGTCAGACCGAGCGGAACGCGACGACCGCGTTGTGCCCGCCGAACCCGAACGAGTTGCTCACGGCGAGCAGGTCACCCTGCGGCAGCTCCCGCGGCGAGGTCGCGACGTCCATCACGATCTCCGGGTCCTGCTGCGTGAGGTTGATCGTCGGCGGTGCGAGGCGGTTCTCGAGCGCGAGGACCGTGAACACGGCCTCGATCGCACCGGCACCACCGAGCAGGTGCCCGGTCGACGCCTTCGTCGCCGAGACGACGACCTGGTCGAGGTGGTCCCCGAAGACCCGGCGCATCGCGTGGTACTCGGCGATGTCCCCGACGGGCGTGGACGTGGCGTGGGCGTTGACGTGGGCGACGTCCTCGCGGGCGGCGTCGGCGTGCTCGAGTGCCATGATGACGGCCCGGGCGGCGGCGGAACCCTCGGGGTCTGGCGCGGTGATGTGGAAGGCGTCGGACGTGATGCCGGAACCGGCGACCTCGGCGTAGATGTGTGCGCCGCGGGCCTCGGCGTGCTCCTTCGTCTCGAGGATCAGCGCAGCGGCGCCGTCCGCGAGCACGAAGCCGTCACGCGTGACGTCGTACGGACGCGACGCGGTGGCGGGGGAGTCGTTCCGACGCGAGAGCGCCTGCATCGCGGCGAACGCGGCGAGCGGCAGCGGGTGCAGCGCGGCCTCGGCACCACCGGCGATGACGATGTCGGCGTCGCCGAACGCGACGTGCCGGTAGGCCTCGGCGAGCGACTCGGTCGAGGAGGCGCATGCGGAGAGGTAGGTGCGGGCACCACCACGGGCGCCGAACTCCATCTCGATGGCAGCCGCGGGGCCGTTCGCCATGAGCATGGGGACGGTCATCGGCAGGACACGGCGGGGACCACGCTCGCGCAGGGTGTCCCACGCGTCGAGCAGCGTGTTCACGCCGCCGATGCCGGTCGCCCAGTCGACGATGAGGCGTTCCGGGACGACGGTCTCGGCGTCGATGCCGGCGTCGGCCCAGGCCTCACGCGCTGCGATGAGGGAGAGCTGGGAGGAGGGGTCGAGCCGTTTGGACTCGGGCCGGGTGAGCTGGTCGGCGACGAAACGGCGTGCCTGGCCGGCGAACTCGACGGGGAGCTCGAGGTCGGCGTAGCGCTCGTCCTCGATGCGGGTGATGCCGGACTCGCCGGCGAGCAACGCGGCCCACGACTCCTTGGCGGTCGCGGCGAGGGGGCTGATCGCACCGATCCCGGTGACGACGACGGTCTTCTTGGTCATGGACGACGTTCTTTCTGCGTGGGACGAGACGAGCGCCACGGGCCGGACTGGACGTCAGCGGCCCGTGGCGCTCAGGAAGACCGGATCAGGCCTGGGCCTTGACGATGAAGTCGACGGCGTCGCCGACGGTCTTGAGGTTCTTGACCTCTTCATCGGGGATCTTGACGTCGAACTTCTCTTCGGCGTTCACGACGATGGTCATCATCGAGATCGAGTCGATGTCGAGGTCGTCGGTGAACGACTTGTCGGCAGCGACCGTGTCGGTGGCGATACCGGTTTCGTCGTTGATCAGCTCGGCCAGGCCGGCGAGGACTTCTTCGTTGGACAGGGCCATGGGTGTTCTCCTTGAGGGGGTGTCGTTTGACCGTGGGACAGCCTAGGGCACGGGCAGCGCCCGCGCCCGGAGGCACGAGGGACTAGGGGAGGACGACCACCTGCGCGCCGAACACGAGGCCGGCGCCGAACCCGATCTGCAGGGCGAGTCCGCCCGACAGGTCGGGGTGCTCGTCGAGCAGGCGGTGCGTGGCGAGCGGGATGCTCGCGGCGGAGGTGTTGCCGGTGGTGGTGATGTCGCGGGCGATCACGACGGACTCCGGCAGGCCGAGCTGCTTGGCGAACTCGTCGATGATCCGGATGTTCGCCTGGTGCGGCACGAAGGCGGCGAGCTGGTCGGCCGTGACCCCGGCGGCGTCGAGCGCCTGCTTCGCAACCTTGACCATCTCCCAGACCGCCCAGCGGAACACCGTCTGGCCAGCTTGGCGCATCGTCGGCCGCGGCGCCCCCGCTGCCCACTCCTTGTAGGTCGCGGTCATCCCGATCGCGTCCCACTTCGAGCCGTCCGAGCCCCAGATGCTCGGCCCGATGCCGGCGAAGTCGCTCGGGCCGACGACGGCCGCGCCGGCACCGTCACCGAGGAGGAACGAGATCGAGCGGTCGGTGGGGTCGACCACGTCGCTGAGCTTCTCGGCGCCGATGACCAGGACGTACTCGGCGATGCCCGACTTGATGAACGAGTCGGCTTGGGCGATCCCGTAGGCGTACCCGGCACACGCGGCGCTGATGTCGTACGCCGCAGCCGGCGTGGCACCGATGCGTTCGGCGAGCAGCGAGGCCATCGACGGCGTCGCCACGGTGTGGGTGACGGTCGCGACGAGCACGACGCCGATCTGATCCGGCGTGATGCCGGCCTTCGCGATCGCCTCGCGCGCGGCGGCCTCGGCGAGGTCGACGGCCTCCACGTCCTGCCCGGCACGCTTCCGCGTCACGATGCCGGTGCGCTGGCGGATCCACTCGTCGGACGAGTCGATCGGCCCGACCAGGTCGTCGTTCGGCACGACGTGCTCGCCGCGGGCGGCGCCGTACGCCAGGATGCGCGTGTACTCGTGGCCACGTCGCTGCGCGAGCAGGGGACGTGCGCCGGCCTGGAGGCCCGGAGTCGCGTCCGGCGCGACGGTCGCCGTGGTGCTGCCGGCCGCGTCGGCTGCGGTGCCGTCGGGCGTGGGAGCGTCGGTCATCGGGCCGCCTCCGTGGTCTCGGTGCTGCTGCCGTCGGTGGGGGCGTCCGGAGCGCTCTGCAGCAGCTCGACGGCCGCGGGGAGGTCCTCGGGGCTCTTGATGCCGACCGTCGGGGTACCGCGCAGACCACGCTTGGCGAGCCCGACGAGGGCGCCGGCGGGGGCGAGCTCGATGATCCCGGTGACCCCGGCCTCCTGGAAGGACGTCATCACTGCGTCCCACCGCACCGGGTTGGCGATCTGCCGGACCATGAGGTCGACGAAGCGACGTCCGTCGGCGACCTGTGAGCCGTCCGCGTTCGTCCACAGCGGGAGGGTCGGGTCGGTCACGGCGGCGGCTGCGGCGACGGGGGCGACCCGGTCGACGGCGGGGGCCATGTAGCGGGTGTGGAAGGCCCCGGCGACGGCCAGGGGCACCACGCGGGCCTTCGCCGGCGGCTGTCCGGCGAGACGGGCGATCGCGTCCGCGGGTCCCGCGACGACGGTCTGGCCGCCGCCGTTGTGGTTCGCGGGGGCGAGTCCGAGCGTGTCGAGCAGGGTGGCGAGCTCGTCGGGGTCGCCGCCGAGGACCGCGGCCATCGACGTCGGCTCGAGCGCGGCGGCGTCGGCCATCGCACGACCCCGCTCGGCGACGAGGGCGACGGCGTCCGCCGGGTCGAGCACGCCCGCGACCGCGGCAGCGGTGAACTCGCCGACCGAGTGACCGGCGACACCACCGACGAGGGCGTGGCGGCCGTCGGCGAGCAGTGCGTCGGCGGCGATCAGGCCGGCGGCGACGATGAGCGGCTGCGCGAGCGCGGTGTCCTTGATCGTCTCGGCGTCGGAGTTCGTGCCGTGCTCGGCGAGGTCGATGCCGATCGCCTCGGACCACGCTCCGACGCGGTCACGGACGGAGGAGTCCTCGAGCCAGGGGGCGAGGAAGCCGGGGGTCTGGGAGCCCTGTCCGGGCGCGACGACGACGATCACCGGTCAATCCTCGTCGGCGGCCTCGTCGTGGCCCGTGTGGACATCCCACACGGATTCCGCCGGTCCCTCGTCGGACTCCTACAGTCGGAGGCCCGTGGTCAGCGGCGGGGCGGGCGGCGACGGCTGGCGGTGGACTCGGACATCGCGCCGAGGATGAGCGCCGACTGCACGATGAGCGCGTCCCGGGCGTGCGTGGCGTCCCACCCGATGATGTCGGCGACGCGGCGGAGCCGGTACCGCACGGTGTTCGGGTGCACGAAGAGCTCGCGCGCGGTGGCCTCGAGTGAGCGCCCGGTGTCGAGGTAGCACCAGAGGGTCTGGAGGAGCTCGGTCGACTGGTCCTTGAGCGGCGTGTAGATCCGCTGCACGAGGGCCGACCGCGCCAGAGGGTCCCCGGCGAGGGCGCGTTCGGGCAGCAGGTCGTCGGCGAGGGTCGGCCGGGGAGCGCCGCGCCAGGCCCGGGCGACCGCGAACCCGGCGAGGGCCGCCTTCGCCGAGGTCGAGGCGTCGACGACCCCGGACACCTCGTTGCCGAGCACGAGGTGGCCCTCGCCGAAGAGCGGCTCGAGCGCCTGAGCGATGCTCATGAACGAGACCGGTTCCTCGCCCTCGGGCACGTCGTCCCGCGGGGTCGAACGACCGATGACCACGACGAGCCGGGAGCCCTGCACGCCGATGAGCACGTCGGCGTCCTGGTGCCGTGCGGTGCGACGGACCTGGTCCACCTCGAGCTGGCGGGGTGCCGTGCCGACGAGCACCGCGACCTCGCCGTGCCCGTGCCACCCGAGGGCGGCGATGCGGGAGGGGAGTTCGTCGTCGTACTCGCCCGAGAGGATCGAGTCGACCACGAGCGCTTCCAACCGGGCGTCCCACAGCCCGCGGGCCTCGGCGGCACGGGCGTAGACGTCGGCGGCGGCGAAGGCGATGTCCCGCGAGTACTTGAGGATCGCCTCCTGCAGCATCTCGTCGTCCTGCGCGCGTTCCTCGACGACGGTCACGACGACGCGGATGAGCTGGAGCGTCTGCTGCAGGCTCACCGAGCGGAGCAGCTCGCGGGGCGCGGAGCCGAACACGTCCGCCGCGGCGATCCACGGCGTCGACGCGCTGCCCTCGAGCCACGAGATGAACGACGTGATGCCGGCCTGCGCCACCATGCCGACCGCCGACCGGCGACCCGGCGGCATCTCGCTGTACCAGGGGAGGGTGTCCTCGAGCCGCTTGATGGTGGCTGTCGAGAGTTCGCCCGACACCTGCCGGAGCCAGGAGAGCGCCCGTTGCCGGTCGTCCTCCCGGCCCGCGGCGGTGGCGGTACGGGGCGTGGTCACGCGGAGGTCAGCTCTCGCCGCCCGCGCTGCCGGTCGTGCCGGCGGTCACGTCGTGCAGGCGGTACTTGTCGATCGCCTGCTGCAGGACCGACGCGTCGAGCTTGCCCTGACGGACCAGCTGCTGCAGCGTCCGCACGACGACCGAGGGGCCGTCGATGTGGAAGAAGCGGCGGGCGGCCGGACGGGTGTCCGAGAAGCCGAAGCCGTCGGCGCCGAGCGTGGCGTAGTCGGTCGGGACGAACGGGCGGATCTGCTCCTGCACGGCGTGCATGAAGTCGCTCACCGCGACGACCGGGCCCTCGGTCCCGAGCAGGCGCTCGGTGACGTACGGGGTCCGCGGCTGCTCGCCCGGGTTGAGGAACGCGTGCTGCTCCGCGTCGAGGCCGTCGCGGTACAGCTCACCCCAGCTCGTGACGCTCCAGACGTCGGCGGACACGCCCCAGTCCTCCGCGAGGAGCTGCTGCGCCTCGAGGATCCACGGCACCGCGACGCCCGACGCGAGCAGCTGGGCCTTCGGGCCGTCGTGCTCGCTCGCCTTGAGCAGGTACATGCCCTTGACGATGCCCTCGACGTCGACGCCCTCCGGCTCGGCCGGCTGCACGAGCGGCTCGTTGTAGACCGTCAGGTAGTACATGACGTTCGGGTCGTCGTGCTTCGGCGAGCCGTCCTCGTTCGTGCCGTACATCCGGTCGAGGCCGGACTGCACGATGTGGCCGATCTCGTACCCGTACGCCGGGTCGTAGGACACGACGGCCGGGTTGGTCGCGGCCAGGAGCGGCGAGTGGCCGTCCGCGTGCTGCAGGCCCTCACCGGTCAGGGTCGTGCGACCGGCGGTGGCGCCGATCATGAAGCCGCGGGCCATCTGGTCGCCGGCGGCCCAGATCGCGTCACCGGTGCGCTGGAAGCCGAACTGCGAGTAGAAGACGTAGACCGGGATGAGCGGCTCGCCCTGCGTCGAGTACGAGGTGCCCACCGCGGTGAACGCCGCGAGTGCGCCGGCCTCGTTGATGCCGACGTGGATGATCTGGCCCTGCGGGCTCTCCTTGTACGCCAGGAGGAGCTCGCGGTCGACCGACGTGTAGTGCTGGCCGTTCGGGTTGTAGATCTTCGCCGTCGGGAAGTAGGCGTCCATGCCGAACGTGCGCGCCTCGTCCGGGATGATCGGCACCACGCGGTTGCCGAAGTCCGGCGAGCGGAGCAGGTCCTTCAGCAGGCGCGCGAACGCCATCGTGGTGGCGACCTCCTGCTTGCCGGAGCCCTTCTTCGCGATCGCGTACTTGCTGTCGTCGGGCAGTGACACCTGGGTGTACTTCGTCCGACGCTCCGGCACGTACCCGCCGAGTGCGCGACGGCGCTCGTGCATGTACTGGATCGCCTCGTCGTCGTTGCCCGGGTGGTAGTAGGGCGGCGTGTACGGGTTCTCCTCGAGCTGCGCGTCGGTGACCGGGATGCGCATCTCGTCGCGGAACTGCTTGAGGTTGTCGAGCGTGAGCTTCTTCATCTGGTGGGTCGCGTTGCGGCCCTCGAAGCTCGGGCCGAGGCCGTAGCCCTTGACCGTCTTCGCGAGGATGACGGTCGGCTGGCCCTTGTGCTCCGCCGCGGCCTTGAACGCGGCGTAGACCTTGCGGTAGTCGTGCCCACCGCGCTTGAGGTTCCAGATCTGGTCGTCCGAGTAGTCCTTGACCAGCTCGAGCGCCTTCGGGTCACGCCCGAAGAAGTTCTCGCGGACGTAGGCGCCGTTCTCGGCCTTGTACGTCTGGTAGTCGCCGTCCGGCGTCGCGTTCATGAGGTTGAGCAGGGCACCGTCGGTGTCGCGGGCGAGCAGGTCGTCCCACTCGCGACCCCAGATCACCTTGATGACGTTCCAGCCCGCACCGCGGAAGAACGCCTCGAGCTCCTGGACGATCTTGCCGTTGCCGCGCACCGGACCGTCGAGGCGCTGCAGGTTGCAGTTGATGACGAAGTTCAGGTTGTCGAGGCCGTCGTTGGCCGCCACCTGGAGCTGGCCGCGGGACTCGACCTCGTCCATCTCGCCGTCACCGAGGAAGGCCCAGACCTGCTGGTCGGAGGCGTCCTTGATGCCGCGGTTCGACAGGTACTTCGCCTGCTGCGCCTGGTAGATCGCGTTGATCGGGCCGATGCCCATCGACACGGTCGGGAACTGCCAGAAGTGCGGCATGAGGCGCGGGTGCGGGTACGACGACAGACCGCCACCGGCGTGCGACTTCTCCTGGCGGAAGCCGTCGAGCTGGTCCTCGCTGAGGCGGCCTTCCATGTAGGCGCGGGCGTACATGCCGGGGGAGGCGTGGCCCTGGAAGAACACCTGGTCGCCGCCGGACGGGTGGTCCTGCGCGCGGAAGAAGTGGTTGTAGCCGACCTCGTACATGGCGGCGCTCGACGCGTACGTCGAGATGTGGCCGCCGACGGAGATGCCGGGGCGCTGCGCACGGTGCACGGTGATCGCGGCGTTCCACCGGATCCACCGGCGGTAGCGGCGCTCGAGCTCCTCGTCGCCGGGGAACTCGGGCTCGTCCTCGGGCGCGATCGTGTTGACGTAGTCCGTCGTCGGGACCATGGGCACGCCGAGGTGCAGCTCGTTCGAGCGCTTCAGCAGGCTCTGCATGATCTCGCGGGCCCGCTGGTGGCCGTGCGTCGCGACCAGACCGTCGAGGGACTCACGCCACTCTGCGGTCTCCTCCGGGTCCTGGTCGGTCCCTGCGGGGTTGCGCGGGTCCTGGTCGTTCACCGTCACCGTTGACCTCGTTCGTTCTCGTGGTGGTGGGCATGGTGGACCATCCGCGATCGGGTCACGACCGGATGGACCGCGTCCACTCTAGGCCCCACCACCGACCCGGACCCTGATCACCGCCTGCACCCGGCGGTACTTGCAATCGCATGCGGTCGGCGTAGCATGGCCGACCGTGCGCTCGCGACCGGCGGGTGCGTGGAACCGAGGGCACACCCAACGCCCGGGGATGGAAACACCGCAACCGATGGCACTGGAGATCGGATCACTCGCTCCGGACTTCGAGCTCCCGAACCAGTTCGGTGAGCACGTCCGCCTGAGCGACCACCGCGGGGTCCGTCCCGTCGCGCTCGTCTTCTTCCCCCTCGCGTTCTCCTCGACCTGCACCGACGAGCTCTGCACGCTCCAGGACAACATCGCGATGTTCCAGGACCAGCGCATCGAGCTGATCGGCGTCTCCGTCGACTCGAAGGCCACGCTCCGCTCCTTCGCGCAGCAGAACGGCTACGACTTCGACCTGCTCGCCGACTTCTGGCCGCACGGCGCGGTGTCGAAGGAGTACGGGGTCTTCCTGGAGAAGAAGGGCTTCGCCAACCGCGCGACCTTCGTCATCGACGTCCAGGGCCGCATCAAGGCGTCCATCATCACGGAGCCCGGCCGGTCGCGTGACGTGACCGAGTACCGCGCCGCCCTCGACCGGCTCGCCGCCTGCGCGGCTCCGGTCCCCGTCGGCTGAGCGGTCCCCGACGGACGTCCGGTCCGACCCGTCCGGCGCGGGCGCCGCTCCGAACACCCGACAGCGCCACCGCCCGTGTGCGGGTGCACGGCGCCGGACGGGAGGCACGGTGGGACGCGAGCAGGTCGGTGCCACCGTTCCGGTGGTCACGTCGGGCATGACCGGTGCCGCCGGGACGACGAACGCTGGTGCAGACCCGAGCCGCACGAGCGCTGGAGCCCACGCGCGCCCGACTCCGGCGTACGCGCCGTACCCCGTCGTCGACGAGCCCGGACGGTGGCACCTCGTGCGGACCGTGGTCCGGACCACGGCGGGCCCGGTCGTCGTCCACCACCGTGCGGGACCACGTCCGGTGCTCTTGCTGCACGGAGTCGCCGGTTCGTGGACGACGTGGACGCCGCTCCTCGCCGCGGCCGACCCCGGCGGACTCAGCGGACGTGGACTCGTCCTCGTCGACCTGCCGGGGTGGGGGTCCTCCCCGGCGCCGGCGGTGCCGTTGGACCTCGACGGGTCGGCCACGGTGCTGACCGAGGTGCTCGACGCCCTCGGGGTCGACCTCGTCGACGTGGTCGGGCACTCGATGGGGGCCTTCGTCGCCCTGCACCTCGCGGTCGTCGCGCCGGCCCGGGTCACGTCGGTCGGACTGGTGTCGGCGACCACCGTCGCCACGGCACGGGCCGCGCGACACCCGGTGCGCGCGCTCCGGACCCTCCCGGCCTTCACGTTGCTGCGCGCCGGGCTCGCCGTGACGCGCACCAGCGCCGGGCCGGTGCTCCGCACACTCGCGCACGTCGGTCTGCTCCCGCTCCTCGCGGCACCGGTGTTCGCGTCGGTGCGTCGACTCGACCCGAGCGTCCTCGCGGCGTTCGTCGAGGAACTGCGGCCGCTCGGGTTCCTGGCCGCTGCTCGATCCGCCGCGCACCACGACGTCGGGCGGTGGTCCGGCATCACCTGCCCGGTCGTCATGGTCGCCGGGCGCGTCGACGTGTTCGCGCGGCTCGACGACCTCGGGCGGATGCGGGCGCTGCTGCCCGGGGTGCGGACAGCCGTCCTCGACCGCGCCGGGCACTTCGCCCACGTGGAGCAACCGGTCGCGGTGGCGCGCCTGCTCTTCGCCGACGAGGACTGACCGTCCGGGTCAGCTGAACTCGATGGGGGTGCCCACCGCTAGCTTCGACAGCGCGTCGGTCATCGTCGCGGTGATCCGGACGCAGCCGTGCGAGGAGCCGTTCGGGTCGGGGTAGTAGTGCAGCGCGGTGAGTGCCGCGTTCCCGCCGTACCCGGAGAGCGTCGCCGAGTGCGCCCCGGTCAGGGCGATCGGGTGGCCCTGCGTGTACGTGACGTGGGGGTCGACGTAGTTCGCCTCCATGTACGTCATCGTCGCGGCCGGCGTCGGGTCCTGCGGGGTGCCGAGCCGTGCGGGCTCACTCGTCTCGACCGACCCGTCCCGACGCACGATGGAGATCGTCGAGGCGGCGTTGTCGATCCGGACCACGCGGTCGACCGCGGTGAGGGTGAGGTCGGCCGCCCGGGCCCAGGCGAACGTGGCGCTCGGGGCGGTCGCGACCCCGCCGTCACCGGGCGTGCGGTTCCGCGACGGTGTCGAGACGAGCACCATGCCGCCGTCGACCCCTGGGGAGCGCCCCCACACCGCGGTCGTCGTCGGGGTGTTCAGCGTCGTGACGGTCGACGACAGCGCCGCGACCGGCGCCGCGCCGGCGTCCGGCGAGGCGAACAGCGCGATGAGCGGAGCCTTCGGCGCGGCGGTCGTCCAGGCGTTCTCCGGGTGCACCTGCGTCCCGTCGAGGAGCTGCGGGACGACGGCGTCGTGGAACGCGAGCGGCAGCGCCGCGAGCGTGGCGGCGGACGGTGCCGCCGGGACGGCGGCGAGCGTCGGCTTCGGGGTGGGCGTGGGGGAGGCGGACCGGGGCGCCGCGACGGCGGGAGGTCGGGCCTCCCGGTCGGGGCCGTGCAGCTGCGTGACCAGCACGGTGCCGGCGACCAGGACGACCGCGGCTCCCGCGGCGATGACCACCCAGCGGCGGCGACGCGTGGACTGTCGCTCCGGTTCCGTCATGGCGGGCCCCTTCCGTCGCTGCCCAGTCTGCCCGACCGCGGCCTGGAGGTGCGCGGTTCAGTGGTACTGGTGCGGCCAGACGAACGCGGTGGGCCGGTGCGGCGCCTCGCCGAAGCGCGTGACGACGAGGTCGACCTGGCGGAGGTCGCGCAGCTCGACCGAGCGCGGGTTGCCGTACCAGCGGTGGCCGTCGACCCAGATCGTCAGGTCGCCGTGCAGGCCGCCGACGTGGGACGGGCCGAGGGAGACGCCCCACTCGTCGAAGAACTGCCCGAGCGTGAAGGTCTGCCGGGTCGGGGACTCGACGTGCAGGATCCCTGAGGTGTCGTGCGTGTGCAGCTGCGCGGCGAACCGCTCCGGTGCCGAGTGCCCCACGTTGCCCGGGACGACCACGGGGGTGTCGCCGTCGGTGATCGTGAGGTGGGTGTGCACGTGCTCGGCGAGCCGCTCACCCCAGACGTTGCTGAGTCCCGCCGCCTCCGCCCGGTGTCCCAGGTCCGTCGGGCGCGGCCACGGCGGCGTCGACGAACTGCCGTCGGCGCCGAGCGGGGCGCCGGGGGCGGAGCACCCGGTGAGCAGGCCGACGAGCGCGAGGGCCACGAGGACGGAGGCGCGGCGGTGCGGTCGTCGGGACATGCCCCGGAGCGTAGACCGGCGGCATGGACGAGGCGTCCGGAGCACGTCGGTTCGGTACCCTGGCTGACGGGGGGACCATGACCGACGACCAGCGCACCATCGCGGCGATGAACAGCAACCGGCACACGTACCGTCGCGTCGCGCGGATCGGGTTCATCACCGCCGCCGCGATGTTCGTCCTCCCGTTGGTCTACCCGCTCGTGACGCAGGACTGGAGTTCCTGGGCGATCATCTGCATGACCGCCGCGTGGGCGGTGCTCGTGTCCGCGTGTTCCTTCGCCGCGATGGCGCACACCGAGCCCGGTGGTCACCCCGGCCTGCACCAGGCATGGGCGGTCCCCGTCGCGGTGCTCGCGATGGTGCCGGGCGGTCTCGTCGCGTTCTTCCTGTACGGGGCGATCATCTCCGCGCTGTACCAGGCGTCGAAGTGATCGTCCCCACCGTCGTCTGGTCGCCCGCATGCCGGCACCACGCGTGATCCGTCTCATGAGTCGCATCCGCGCGTGGTGGCGGTGGATGAACCAGGAGCCGCAGCCGACCATCTGGGGTCCCGGCCGGGCGACCATCGCGTACCCGGAGCTGCGTCGTGCTGGTCTCGCCGCGTTCCACCGATGCGAGGAGTACCTCCTGCGCGAGATCGTGGACGCACGCTCCTGGGGTCGGCAGGTGGACAGCCGCGGTGTCCCGTTCCCGACGAACGGGTGGCTCGTCATGCCCGGCCGCGTGTACGCAGCACTCATGGACGACACGAGAGGCACGGGACCGGAGCCCGCCGCCATGGACGCCGTCGTCGGTTGGCTCGCCGGTGCCGGTGCCCTCCAGGCGCTGCCGGGACGTACCCGGGCGGACATCGCCTCGTCGAACGTGGCCGACCGGCGCAGGGACTCCGCCGGCTACGCTCCCGACGACGGGAGCCGCGGGTGGGACGACGACACGTGGCAGGTGGACCCCGACCGGATGCTCGTCGTGTACCCGCACCTCGCCGACGCGAACACGGACTGGAGGCGAGCAGCCAGCGCCTGACCCCCGGCGATGACCTCGAAGGGCTGGACGTCATCGGCAGCGCGAACGAAGCAGTTGTGGTCCGTCCTGCGAGTCGCCTCCAGGGGTGTCGTGTCCACGCGGGGTCCCAGTACCATGGCGCGAGGGGCCTTTAGCTCAGCTGGTAGAGCGCCACGTTTACACCGTGGATGTCGTCGGTTCGATCCCGGCAGGGCCCACCGTCTGCACTCCCGCTGCGTCTTCCCGGTCACGCCTTGCTCGCCGCCCCGCTGCCTGCTGTTGAGCCTCCGCCAGACCGTCACGCCCGACGCACTCCTCGGACGGATGAACGGCACGATGCGGAGCGCCAACCGGGCGTCCGCGCTACTGGGCGCAGTGGGCGGTGGCGCAGTCATGACCGTCGCCGGGAGCGGCCCCGCGCTGCTCGCGGTGACGCTCGTGTTCGCCGGTGCCGCCGTCGTCGCGCTGTGCTCACCGCTGCAGACCGCCGCAGCCGGACAGCGGATCGGCTGAGGCACACCCGTCGCATCGGCGGCGTCAACGGCCCAGGACCGACCACTCCGGCGGCAGGTCGGGCGCCGGCCACGCCGGGTCGGGCACCCACGCCGACCAGTCGGCACGGAAGGGGAACCGGTCAGCGCGCACGTCCGCGACGGCTGCCGCCCCGGCTTCCTCGATGACCGTGCGCATGGCCGCCGGCCAGAGCCGCTGCGAGGCGTAGAACTCGAGTTCGTCCTCGTCCTCGCGCTGCACGGACCACGACCCGTCCGGCATTGTCCGGACGATGACGTCGAGCGTCCAGTCCTGCGAGTCGAACCCGATGGCGGTCCGGCGCCAGGGCAGCTCCAGGTTGACGTACCAGTCCGGCAACCAGTCGGCGCCGTCGTGCCAGCGCCACACCGACCATCGTGTGCCTCTCCGGTGCACCCGCACCACCGGCGGGCCGGACCACGACGTCTCCCCGTACGAGCCGTCCCAGTCGTCGGGCAGGACGAGTCGTGCGTTCGGGCCGCTCCCACGCCCGGCACGCCGACGCATCGCCGAGCCGGTGGGACTCGCGACGACCGCGAGCTCGTCGTCGTCGACCAGCACCCGCCCGGCGACCGCGAAGCCGACCGCCTCGCCGTGCGCTCCGAAGGTGTTGACGCTCCGGAGTGCCACCGGGGCGCCCGGGCGGTGTCGCGGGACGGTCTCGTCGTGGTGCGCCTCGGCCATGGAGGGATGCTGCCACGTGACACGTCGCCGCGGTGCTGGGAGGATCCCGGGATGGAACTGCGGAGCGAGCACGTCGTCCTCGAGTCGATCAACCCGGAACTGGCCGGCCGGATCGTGCGCCGGGACGAGCGACCGGGGGACGCCTGGCACCCGGAGTACCCGTTCGTCGACGAGCTCGACCCGCTCCGGCGGCTGGCCGCGGCCGAGGACGCCGACGAGGACTTCGGGATGTTCCTGCTGCGTCGGACCGCGGACGGGCTCGCCGTCGGTGGGTTGGGCTTCTTCGGCCCGCCCGACGAGGACGGTCGGGTCGAGTTCGGGTACGGGCTCGTCCCGGCAGCGCGCGGGGCAGGCCTCGCGACCGAGGCCGTGCTGCTCGCGATGCGGCACGCGCAGCAGCGGGGCGCCCGGTCCGCCGTGGCGGACACCGACCGGACCAACACCGCGTCGCAGCGGGTCCTCGCGAAGAGCGGGTTCACCGTCGTGGGGACCCTAGGGCAGCTCGTCCTCGTCGAACGGCTCCTCGCCCCCGTCTGACAGCGTCTCCTGGTCTCGCGCGCAGCGGCTGTCGCTCCCGGGACGGGGGAGGCCGTGCGCTAGGTTGGCCGCAGCGCACGGCGCTCGTGGAGCCACGAGCCGGCGCCGACGAGCGAGGTGCACGGTGGAGCACAGGACCCGGAGCGGGAACGATGCGTGACTTCACGACGGCGGCGACGTCGATGCTGGCAGCGCCGGACGGCACGGACATGTGTCCGCCGTTCCTGGCGACCCTGCCGGTGACCGGCGTCGGCATCTCGACGTTGGGGAACCCCCTCGGTTCGTCGACGGTGTGCGCGAGCGACGCCCTCGCGGAGCGGGTCGACGAGATCCAGATCGACCTGGGCGAGGGGCCGTGCTGGGAGGCACTGACCACGCACCGCCCGGTGCTCGAGCCCGACCTCGCCGAGACCAGCGCCACCCGCTGGCCCGTCGCCCTCGAGGCGCTCCGCAGGGCGGGGGTCGGCGCGGTGTTCTCCTTCCCGATGCGGATCGGCACGATCCCGGTCGGTGCCGTGGACCTCTCGGTCGGCCACGACCTGGTCCTGACCACGGCGCAGCTCCGCGGCGCCGTGGTGCTCACCGAGGTCGCCGCTCGTCGGGTCCTCCGAGGCGCGCTGCTGGACGCCGCTGAGCACGGTCGCGCCGACATGGCGACCGGGCGGTACTCGCGCCGCGAGGTGCACCAGGCGACCGGCATGACCGCCGCACAGCTCGGCCTCGACGTCGACGACGCCCTCCTCGTGCTGCAGGCACACGCCTACGCCACTGAACGTACGGTCCGCGACGTCGCCGCGGACGTCATCGCCGGCCGGATCGACCTCGCCCGACCGTACGGATCTGAGAACTAGGGAGCACGACCAATGGCACCGACCCGGGAGCACCGACTCGTCGACACGTTCGTGTCGCTCACCGACACCCTCGTCGACGACTACGACGTCGTCGACCTCCTCCAGAACCTCGTCGACAGCGCCGTCGACCTCTTCGACGCCGCAGCCGCGGGCATCCTCCTCGTCAACCAGACGCAGGAGCTCGAGGTGATGGCCTCGACCAGCGAGCGGTCGAGCTTCGTCGGGCTCCTCCAGCTGAACGCCGGCGAGGGCCCGTGCGTCGAGTGCTTCGCCACCGGCCGACCCGTCTCGGTGAGCAACACCGCCGAGATGGAGGAGCGTTGGCCCCGCTTCGCCGCGATGTCGAAGGAGTCCGGGTTCGCCTCGGTGCACGCCATCCCGCTCCGGCTGCGCGACACCACGCTCGGCTCGCTGAACCTGTTCCGCGAGACCGAGGGCCCGCTCAACCAGGAGGACGCCCTGGCCGCGCAGGCCCTCACCGACGTCGCGACGATCAGCATCCTGCAGCAGCGGACGCTCGAACACGCGTCGGTCACCCAGCAGCAGCTCCAGCGCGCCCTCGACAGCCGGGTGGTCATCGAGCAGGCGAAGGGCTTCGTCGCCCACACGCACCAGATCGAGATGGACGCCGCGTTCACGCTGCTCCGGCAGTACGCCCGGTCGCACCAGATGCCGCTCGCCGAGGTGGCGAGTGCGGTCGTGCAGCGTCGCCTCGTCCTGCCCTGACACGAGGTCACTGCGACCTGGCCACCGGTCGGACGGGAGGCGCGTCACGAGCCGGCCCCGGGCCTCCCGTCCGGACGCAGCGGCTCTGCGGTGCCCGCGCTGAGCGCGGCCCGGTAGACGGCGGTCATCCGGTCCGTCTGCTGCTCGACGCGGTCCCGCCCCGCGACCATCGCGGCGCTGGCCCGGGACACGAGGTCCGGGTCCGCACGGAGCCGCCGGACCGTCGCGACGATGCCCGCCGCGTCGGGCGTCGGGGTCGGGAACCCGCCCTCGGCGGGCACGACCTCGGCGAGGTCCGGGTCGCAGTAGAGGACCGGCAGCCCGGTCGCGACCGCCTCGAGCATGACCATCGGCTGGTTGTCGAAGTCGAGCGAACTCGACACGAGCACATGCGCGTGCCGCATCGCGGTGAGCACCTCGTCGTGCGGCACGCCGCCGTGCAACGTCACCGACGTCCCCGCCGCCGCCCGGGTCACGGCCCCACGGCCCACCCCGTCGCCGTACACGTCGACGGTGACCCCGGCGGGGAAGGCCCGCGCCGCCCGGACGAGCACGTCGGCACGCTTCTCGGGGGAGAGCCGGCCGACCCAGAGCAGGCGCAGTGGCTCGTCCGAGGCGAGTGTGCGCTGGGTCGCGGGGCCGACGGCGTCGAGCACGGTCGGTTCCAGTCCGTTCGACAGCACCGTGACCGGGGTGCGGACACCGCGGTCGACGAGCTTCCGGGCGAAGTGCTCCGACGGCACGACGACGTGCGCGCTTGCACGGGCCTGGGCGAGCATCACGCGCCACATCCGACGGGCCGAGGCGGTCCGTGTGTACGGCGTGTCCGCGCTGACCGTGATGCCGCCGGCGTCCACCTGGCGGCCGTGCAGGAACGCCAGGAGCGCGGTCGTCACCGCGGGCAGCGGCAGGACGTTCCGCGTGTAGACGTCGATCCGGCCGTGCATCGTGTGCACGACGGGGATGCCGAGGTCATCCGCGGCCCGGATGCCGGCGAGGGCGGCGAACATCTCGGAGTGGGTGTGCACGACGTCGATGCCGCGCGACCGGAACGCCCGCCGGAGCACGGTGCGCAGCCGCCGCGGCGACCATGCGAACGGGTACCCGTCCGGGCGGAAGAACGGGGACACCGGGAGTGCGACGACCCCGGCGTCCTCCGACCGTGCGTCCTGCGGGCAGAACACCGTCACCTCGTGCCCGGCGGTCGTCAGGGCCTCGGCGAGCGCCCGGACGGCGGTCTGCACGCCGCCGAGGGTCGGGAGGTAGTAGTCGGTGACGAGGGCGATGCGCACACCTCGAGACCCTAGGGGACCGGGACCGCGCGTAAGTGTTCCGGACCGGCACCCTAGGATCGACGGCATGGGGGAGAGGGTGCTCGTCACGGGCGCCAGCGGGTTCCTCGGCGGCCACGTCGTCCGGGACCTGCGGGCGCACGGGTACGTGGTGACGGCGGCGGGACGGCGTGCGGACGCGCTGCCGGAGGGGCCGGTGGTCGTCGGCGACCTCGACGACCTCGCCTCCTGCGACGTGCCCGCCGACGTCGTGGTGCACTGTGCGGCGCTGTCCTCCCCGTGGGGCCGGTGGGCTGCGTTCGCGCACGCGAACGTCACCGGGACCGCGCGGGTGCTCGCGTACGCACGTCGGGTCGGCGCCCGTCGACTGGTGCACGTGTCGTCACCGGGGATCTACGCGGCGCCGCGGGACCGGGTCGGGATCCGCGAGCACGAGGTCGACCCGAGCCGGCCGATGAACGCGTACATCCGGTCGAAGCTGCACGCCGAGGCGCTGCTCCGTGCCGCGTCCGGCCGGGGTGACGGCCCGGAGGTCGTCGTCCTCCGCCCGCGCGGGATCATCGGCCCCGGGGACCCGGCCCTCGTGCCGCGGCTCCTGCGGGTGCACGAGCGCGTCGGGGTGCCCCTGCTCCGCGGCGGACGCGGACTGGTCGACCTGACGGCGGTGCAGAACGTGGCCCTCGCGGTGCGGCTCGCGATCGAGGTGCCGGCGGCGGCGGGACGCGCGTTCAACGTCACGAACGGGGATCCCCGGGCGTTCGTCGACCTGCTCGACCAGCTGCTCACCGGCATGGGGCTGCCGCTGCGCCACCGACACCTGCCCGCGGGCGCGGTCGCCGGGCTCGCGACCGTGCTCGAGGCGGTGTGCGGTGTGCTGCCCGGCCGGCCCGAGCCCCCCGTGACGCGGTACACCGTGTCCACGATCACCCACTCGCAGACGCTCGACATCACCCGCGCGCGGACGGTGCTCGGCTACGAACCGGTGGTGTCCCTCGACGAGGCCCTCGCGAGCTACGCGACGCCCGCGGCCACAGCGACTGCGACCGCAGCGACCGCGACCGCAGCGGTCTCGGCCGCAGCGACGGGCGGCCGTCGTGGCTAGCCTCCAGGCCTTCGCCTGCGGGGAGACCACGCACGGCGTCCACCAGGTCCTCCGCGGCGCCCGACGGGAGCGGCGGGTCTTCCCGGCCGGCGTCTTCCTGTACGACGACGGCGACCGCCGCGTGCTCTACGACACCGGGTACGCCGCGCGGCCGTGGCGCACGGGCGTCGCCGGTTGGGCCTACCGTCGGCTCCTGCCACCGCGGGTGCCGTCCGGGGCGACCGCCGCCGAGCAGCTCGACCCCGCGACGGTCACCCACGTCGTGCTCTCCCACCTGCACCCGGACCACGTCGGCGGCCTGCGGGCGTTCCCGGACGCGACCGTCGTGGTCACCGAGGGCGTGCACGGCAGCCTGCGCTCACCGCGGCTCCGGGACGGTGTCCTCCGCGGCCTGCTGCGGGACGTCGACGAGCGTCGGGTCCGGGTCGTCGCGGACACCGCGTTCTCGACCGGCCCGTCCGGCCTCCGCACCGCCGACCTGTTCGGCGACGACGCCTACCGGCTCGTGGCACTCCCCGGGCACGCGGACGGGCACGTCGGCGCTCTGGTCGAGGGGCGCGTGCTGCTCGCCGGCGACGCGGCCTGGGGCCGGGACATGCTCGGGGCCGAGGACCGCATCCGCGCCCTGCCCCGTGCGGTCGCGCACGACGCCGGCGCCCAGACGCACACCGCGCAGCTGCTGCTCGCGGCGGAACGCGACGGCGTGCGGTTGCTCTTCAGTCACGACCGACACCGCACCGGTGTCGACCTGCTCGTCGGATCCGGAGGGGGACCATGAAGCACTGCAGGATCATCGGCTGGGGGACACACCTGCCGGAGGACACCGTCACGTTCGGGTCGGGAGCGCGGACGGTCACCCGGCACCGCATCGCCGACGACGTCTCACAGCTCGACATGCTCGCCTCGGCCGCCGAGCGGGCGTTGGCGCACGCGGGCGTCGCGGCCGACGACGTCGACCTCGTGCTCGCGGCGTGTGCGGCCGGCATCCAGCCGATCCCGTGCACGGCGGCACTCGTCATGGAGCGGGTCGCGCCGGGGGCACGGGCGGCGGCGTTCGACGTCAACTCGACGTGCACGAGCTTCATCACGGCACTCGACATCGCGTCCCGGTACCTCGACGACGGGACGTACGAACGGGTGCTCGTCGTCTCGGGTGACGTCGGGTCGCGGTTCCTCGACCCGGCGCAGCGGGAGAGCCACGAGCTGTTCTCCGACGCGGCGGCCGCCGTGGTGCTCACCCGTGGCGACGGCGAGCAGGGGGTCCTCGCGAGCCTGCAGCAGACGTGGCCGAAGCACGCGCACGACACCGAACTCCGCGGCGGGTTGTCGCTCCACCCTGCGCAGGCGTACGCCGACGGGGACCCGGCCGACTACCGGTTCGACATGCACGGCCGGCGGGCGCTCATGGGGATGCTCACGGTCCTGCCGAGCTTCTTCGACCGCTTCTTCACGACGTCCGGCATCCGCCGCGACGACGTCGACCTCGTCGTGCCGCACCAGGCGAGCGGCGCGCTCGGCATCGCGATGAAGCGGGTCGGCTTCACGCCCGACCGGTACGTCGACGCGGTCGCCGAGTACGGGAACATGGTGTCCTCGTCGGTGCCCTACACGCTCGCCCGGTGTCTCGACGACGGCCGGCTCGGGCCGGGGGACACCGTCCTGCTGTGCGGTACGGCGGCGGGCCTCACCGCGAACGCGCTCGCGCTGCGGCTCTAGCGGGTCACGACCCGGCGCCCTGCTCCGGCGCGGCGGGTTCGCCGCCGGAGTCGACGTCGCTGTCCTGCTGGGGGTCCTCGGTGGCGTTCCCCGTGGCGGAGCCGTCACCGAGGTCGTCGGTGTACTGCTGCTGCTCCTCGTCCGGGCTGGTCGAGGTGTCGGACGGTCCTGCGCTGTCGTTGCTCATGCGGGGCACGCTACGCGCGGCCTCCTGCGCCGTACGGAGGCTCAGGCGGCGCGTGCGAGGGAGACGGCCTCGAGGGGCGTGTCCCGGAGCTGCCGGCCGCGGAACCAGCGGAGCAGCCAGTCCGCCGGGGAACCCGAGAGCGCAGCCGGCAGGCCACCCCGCCGCTCCAGGAACGTGCTGAAGCCGGGCTCGTCGCGGACCTCGGCGTCGGTCGGGTTGCCGAACGCCATCGACCAGCCGTCGAACCGGCGGGTCTCGATGGTCTCGCGCGACAGCGACCGCACCTGGGTGTGCCGGGGGTCGTGCTGGATCGCGGCGAAGCGGTCCTCGACGCTCCAGGCCGGACCCTCGAGGACCTGCATGAACTTCCCGTCCTTCGCGACGAGCATCCCGGACACCCCGAGGGCGTCGTTCTTCAGGCGGGCGTCACGGAGGAGCGCCACGAGCTGGGCGTCGGTCAGGTCGTCGACGGCGACGGACATGTAGACGAGGGAGAGCATGCCTCCACCGTCCTCCGGGGGCGGCGAGCGGTCAACTCCGCTGCCCGCGCGAGTCCGGATCGCGCACCGGTCCCCGGACGGGAGGCCCGCACCGGCCCCGCACCGCGCCTCCCGTCCGTCGCTCCGTCCCGACCGTCACGCCCTCCCGTCGGGCGGTCGCCCTGGCAGGCTGGGGTCGTGCCGACCGAGCCGCAGCCGAACGGACCCCTGCCTCCCGCTCCCCGTCCGCCGGGGCCACTGCCGCACGCGGACGAGCAGTGGGTCCAGCGCCTGCGCGACGGGGTCGCTCCGCCACGGTGGCGGGTCGTCGTCGGCGCCGTCGCCGTGTCCGTCGTCGGGGCACTGCTGCTCTGGGCCGAGGTGACCCATCCCGGTTGGGTCCGCAGCGCGGCCGACGGTGGCGGACGCGGCAGCATCGTCGTCGTCGTCCCGTTGCTGCTGCTGGTGAGCGGTCCGGTGGTCGGGGTCGCCGTGTGGTGGTCCGGTCGGCGGGACCGTCGCACGCTCGCGAACGTCCGTGCGTCCGGCCCGCCTCCGGCGTTCCACCTGCCGGTGCTGCGGTCCTCGCTGCGCGCTGCGGACGAACTCCCGGACCCGAAGCCGGAGTTGTGGACGGTCGATGCGGAGGGGCTGCACGGGTGGGTGCCCGGCGTGGGCAGGGCGGTGAACCTCCTCCCGTGGTCCCGCGTGCACCACATCGACCTGGCGACGCGTCGCGAGAAGGGCACGGACGTCGCCTACGCCGTCTGGATCGGCACCGCGAACGGCCATCTCGTGCTGACCCCGCGAGCGGCCATCGGTCGTCCGCAGGAGGCGACGGGGTGGAAGCCCGACGCCATCGCGAGCATCCTCCGCGCCCTCCGCCCGAGCGCCGAGCAGGAGACCACCACGTAGCCGTGGCCGGTCCGGGGGACGCACCACTGGGCGCATCGCCAGGTGCCGACGGGTACCGAGGACGCATGGGTCGTTTCCGGGGCAAGGTCATCGTCATCACCGGCGCGTCGAGCGGCATCGGCCGCGCGACCGCACACGAGTTCGCGAAGCAGGGGGCGAAGCTCGTCCTCGCTGCCCGTGGGCACGAGAGCCTGGAGGCCGCCGCCGAGGAGTGCCGGAAGCTCGGCGCCGAGGCGATCGCCATCCCGACCGACGTCGCGGACGAGCACCAGGTCAAGGACCTCATCGCCACCGTCACCACGCGGTACGGCCACATCGACGTGTTCGTCGGCAACGCGGCGCTGTTCGTGTACGGCCTCTTCGAGCAGACCCCGACCGAGGCGTTCAAGCGCGTCGTCGAGACGAACCTCTACGGCCACCTGCACGCCGTGAAGGCGCTCCTGCCGCACTGGAAGCAGCGCGGGAAGGGCACGTACGTCCTCGTCGGCTCGATCCAGTCGCTGCTGTCCGCGCCGTACCAGTCGGCGTACGTCACGAGCAAGCACGCGGCCCTCGGGCTGATGGACGTCCTCGCCGACGAGCACATCGGCACCGGGATCCGCTTCGGTGCCGTCCTCCCGTCGACGATCGACACCCCGATCTACCAGAACGGCGCGAACTACACCGAGAAGGCGTCGCACCCGCTGCCGCCGACCGTCTCCGTGCAGCGCGCGGCGAAGGCCGTCGTCGCCGAGGCCCGTCACCCGAAGCGCAACCGTTACGTGGGCCGCCTCCAGGCCGCGCTCGTCCCGGCGGAGTTCATCGTGCCGTGGCTGTTCCACCGCATCACCCGTCCGGCCGTCGAGGTCTTCGCCCTCCGTGGGCAGCAGGCCCCGACCGACGGCAACCTGTACGCCCCGGCCGACCAGGCCAACGCGACGGACGGTGGCTGGGTCGCCAAGCGCCGCCGCGTCACCCGCCCGCTGGTCTGGCTCGGGCTCGCCGGTGCCGCCGCGCTCGTGGTGCGCAGCAAGCGCCGCTGAGATCCCGCGCGTCTGCGGCCGAACCGCGCGTACGCAGTCGTTTCGCGCGTAGGCGGTCGTTTCTTCCCGCCCCCGACGCGCGATCCGACCACCTCGAGCAGACGTGATGGGAAGAACCGGACGGGCGGGCCCGGGCCCCGGGGGGCCCCGGCGCCCCCGCCGGCG